>JAJYLS010000065.1 GCA_021787555.1 Acidobacteriota bacterium
CGCAAACCGGCGCGAGCAAGCCAGCCGCCCCAAAGGCCGCGCCGCTGCGAGGACGCCCGGCCATCTGCCTCTACTCGCAAGTCCTGGTGAAGGTCCCCTACGACGAGATTGGCCCCATTCTGCGCGCCGTCGGCGTGGATGGCTGCGATCTTTCCGTGCAGCCCGGCGGCCACGTTAACCCGCTCGGCGCCCCGGACATGACTTTCACCCACATGATGCGCTCCGTGGAAGCCATCACCGGCGTGGGCCTCGAGGTACCCGTCATCACCACGGCATTCACGTCGCTCAAGGACCCCAACATTCAGACCGTGATGCAGGGCTGCGGCCAGATGGGCGTGCCGCTGTTCCGCGCCGGGCAGTGGAAATATACGCCGGGCCTGGACATCGAGGCGCGGCTCCTCCAGGTGCAGAGGGATATCGCCGGCCTTGCGGCGCTGGCCCGCGCCGTCAACATGGGGGTCGCCCTCCAGAACGTTGCCGGCGATTTCGTGGGCGAGGCCGTCTGGGACACCCACATGATGATCCGCGGCATGGATCCGCACCTTGTCGGTTTCGATTTCGACCCCGGCTACGCCACCGCCGATGGCGCAGCCGGCGGCTGGGAGATCGCCCTCCGCCTCGCTCTCCCGCGGATCAAGATGATCGCCGCGCGCGATTTCAACTGGACCAAAGAGGGCGGGGCCTGGAAAATGACGCCCTGCCGCTTGGGCGAGGGCGTGGTCGCCTGGCCGAAAATTCTTGCCAACCTCGCCAACGCGCGCTTCACCGGCCCGATCTCGATCGAAATTGCATACGAGCACAAGGATGACGTCAGCGCCATCCAGCACGACGTGGACTTCATGAAGAAGCAGGTCGCGGTGGCCTACGGATGAAGCTATCAGCCCTCAGCTTTCAGCTATCAGCTTTGGGCGTCGCGCTGATCGGCGCGGCGCTGGCCCAGCGCCCGTTCCGCGTCTACCCCAGCATGGAGCCCTACGACAATGTTGCCCTGCCGCCCGACTATCAGGAAAAGACCGAATGGGTGGAGGCGCGCCTCATGTATCCGCAGCATCCCCAAGCGCGTTTTTCGCGCTGGAGCCGCTGGTCTGGCGGCCTGCCCGACTGGCGCGAGGGCGGCACGAGCTGGACCCAGGATTACCCCCGCGCAGATCGCCATTTCGCCGCCGCCCTCCGCCGCCTCACCCGCATCCACGTGCGCTCCGTCGAGCAGCCGGTGAATCCCGACGACCTTGACGACTTCTTCAACTGGCCGTGGCTGGTGGCCGGAGAAATGGGCGATTGGAAGCTCACCGACACCCAAGCCAGGACCCTCCGCGAATTCCTCCTCCGCGGCGGCTTCATCTACATGGACGATTTCTGGAACGCCGACGAATACGCCCGCTTCGACGAGAGCATGCGCCGCGTCTTCCCCGACCGGCAGGTGGTCGATATCCCCAACTCCGACCCCATCTTCCACACGGTTTACGACCTCGACGACCGCTACCAGATCCTCGGCCAGTGGGCCCTCCACCCGGGATTCATGTCCGAGCGCGCGCGCGGCACGGTGTCGCACTGGCTGGGGGTCTACGATGACAAGGGCCGCCTCATGGTCGCAATTACCTTCAACAACGACGTCGGTGATTCCTGGGAATGGGCCGACGACCCCCGCTATCCGGAAAAATATTCCGCCCTCGGCATCCGTCTCGGCGTGAACTACGTCGTCTACGCGATGACGCACTGAAGTTCTCAGTGCATCTTCTCCAGATACGCCCCCGTCGACGCGTCCACAAACACCGAGAAGTTCGACGTCCCCGCGGATTCGCCCCAGATGATCCGCCACGCCGGATCGGGAAATTTATCGGTTTTTTCCAGCAAAACCGAAATCGTCGTCCCTGGATGCTTCTTGTCGTAATCCGCCCCGCCTTCTTTCAGCGCGGTCTGATACGCCGCATCCGAATCGGTCTTGACGGCCATGATCGTAAAAGGCGCGGTCACGCCGTGGGGCCCGGAATATCCCTCGGGCATCCCGGCAAACACGCCTTTATGCAGCATCGGCAGTTGTTCCACGACGGAGAAGGTGTAAGAGCGCGCCTGGCCCCGGTTCGCGGAGGTGAAGGTGGCGTCCCACGCGGACGCTTTTCCAGGCGGCGGCGTCGGCACGTCGTCCAGATGGCGGCTTGCCAGCCTGAGCACCTGGATGTCCGGCGCCCAGGACCTCGCCACCTGGTACATCCTATAGAGCGCGCTTTGGCCGGTCACCGGCTCCGGCGGCTTTTCGGCTTGCTTCTTTTCAGCGGTGTTGGGCGTTCCCGAACAGCCTGCCAGAACCATCAGCAGTGCGCCGAGCAGGGGCGCGGTGAGTTTTTTCATAAGTTCTGTACCTGCGTGCCATTCTAGCAGCGGGCGCGCGCGGCGACAGCGCGTCCCGATTTTGACATCTATGAACAGGGGTGCTGTGCCATAATGAGGCTGGCTACGGGAGGTCGTATGTCCTTGAGATTCTGTGTGTCTCTCGTTACAGTTCTTGCGGCTCTTCCTCTGGAGCCCGCGTACGCCCAAAACCGCGGCGGCGGCGCACCGTCGCAGCGAGGAGGAAGCGCGCCGGGTAGCGCCAGCCCCGGCACCATCGGAACGCCCGGCCCGGGAAACCCCGGTTCGATTCCCGGCAACAACATTCCCAACAACGTCCCCAATCCCAGCACCCAGCCGCAGCAGCGCATGGAACTGCCGCCGATGTTCATCACCGGCCGCGTCATGCTCGAAGATGGTGCGCCGCCGCCGCAAGGCGTGGTGATCGAGCGCGCGTGCATGGGCTACACCCACGCCGAGGGCTACACCGATAGCCAGGGTTATTTCTCGCTCCAGATCGGCCAGCGCAATAACGGCGTGATGCAGGATGCCAGCGAAGACAACAGCGGTTTCGGCAGAGGCATGGGCGATGGTATGGGCGGTATGGGCGGTGGCATGGGCGCCGGCCCCATGGCAGGGCAATCCCAGGCATCCATGAATGCCAACACGGCGTTCGACCAGCGCTTCATGAATTGCGACTTGCGCGCCCGCCTGGCCGGCTACCGCTCCCAAATGGTCAGCTTGGCCAATCGCCAGCCGCTCGACGACCCCAATATCGGCACCATCCTCCTCCACCGCAATACTCCCAACGACGAGGGCAGCGTGGTCAGCACGGTCTCGCTCGCCGCCCCCAAGGACGCCAAGAAAGCCTACCAGAAGGCCCTCCAGGCGGAGAAGAAGCACAAAACCGCCGATGCCGTGAAGGAGTTGCGGAAGGCTGTACAGGTGTATCCGCACTATGCCGTGGCCTGGTACGAATTGGGCAATCTGCAAGCCGCCGCCGGCGATTTCGACGCCGCCCACAACTCCTTCGATGCCGCCGCGAAGGCCGATCCCAAATTCGCCCCGCCCATGGTCAAGCTTGCGGCGCTCGGCATGCGCGCGCAGAAATGGCAGGACGTCGCCGATTTGTCGAGCCGTGCCATTGCTCTCGACCCCTTCGATTACCCGCAGGTCTTCTTTTACAGCGCCGTCGCCAACTACTATCTGAAGAACAACGATGCCGCCGAAAAGAGTGCGCGCCAGGCCGAGCGGCTGGATACGCGCCACCAGTTCCCCCAGACTGCCCACCTGCTGGGCGTGCTTCTGGCGCAAAGACAGGATTTCAACGGCGCGGCCGAGCAGTTGCAGACCTATCTCAAGCTGGCCCCCACGGCCTCGGATGCTTCCGATGTCCGCAAGCAGCTTGAGCAGATCGAGAAACTGAGCGCGCAGAACAAACAGGGGCAGTAGACAAGCAATCGCCCATGACCGAGCCGGAAGCCGCGGTGGCAATCGTACGTGCCGTTTCCCTGGATTCCGTTCTGCTGATCCGCCGCACCGAGCGCGACACCGATCCCTGGTCCGGCCACTGGTCCTTCCCCGGCGGCCGCCGCGACCCGGCCGATTACGACCTGCTCGCAACCGCTCTGCGCGAGCTCGATGAGGAGTGCGCCGTGCGCCTCCGGCGTGAAGATCTCGCCGCCGGTCTCCCCGTGCGTTGGGCGCGGCGCCGGACACCGCCTTTCCTGCTGGTGGCGCCCTTCGTCTTTCAAGTCCCCGCCGAATTGGCCACCATCCTCGATCCCAACGAGGCCGCCGAAGCGCAATGGGTTCCGCTAGCCGCGATCCGCGACCGCTCGCGCCACCGCCTCCGCTCCGTGCCCGGCATGGACGGGCACATCCGCTTCCCTTCGCTCGATCTCGCCGGCCCGCCGCTCTGGGGTTTTACGTATTGGCTGTTGGTGGATTGGCTCGGGTTGGCGCGCCCGGTTGCCGCCGCCGCGGTAGCCGCCGAGGTGCTCACCTCGCTCCAGCGCCGCGGCCTGAAGCTCCTGCGCGATTGGGAGAACCGCACGGCGGTGGTTGAGGGGCCGATCCCCGCCGCCGATGTCCTCGCCGAATTTGCCGGTCCCGGCGATCACGTCTTCGCCGTCAACCGCCTAAGCGTTGCGCCCGAAGAAATCCGCCTCACCAGCGCGGATTTCGAGGAGTGGATCATTGCGACCGGCGGAACGGGACGCAAAGCCGTCACGCCTGGCGGCGCATAAACGGTTACGCGGCGAGCGTGACGTGCCTTGGATCATGCGGTCGGCGCGTGGGCGGAAAAAGCGCGCAAGAAAACGGCCCGAGTAGGCTTCGTTGGCGCTATACTGGCGGGGATTATGATGCCCGAGACGCCAGGAGCCCTTGCGGTCAGGCCCGCTCTGGATATAGCGGCGCTAGCCAACCTCCGGCACGAAATGCGAACGCTTCTCAACGCCATCCTGGGATACACGGCGCTGTGGCTTGAAGACTCCCCGGAGAACGCGGGTCCGCACCTGTCCGAAGGCCTGGCGCAGCTCCACGCTCTGGGCCAGACTATTCTGGCGCGGGTGAACGAATTGCTGGCTGAGTCGCGGTTGGCGGATGCGAGCTACGCGGCTACGGTGAGTGAACGGCTGCGGGGTGAACTGAGCGGGCCCGTGCAGAACGCGGTTTCGATCATCGGCTCCATGTTCGCGGCGTCCGGGGTTCCGCCGGAGCAACTGGCCGAAGATCTGCGCAAGATGGAGTGGGCCGGCCGGGGCCTGCTGGCTATGCTCGCTGGCGCGGGACGCACGGACGCGCCCGACGATACCGATGCGAAGCCCCTTGCCGCCGTGAAAACGCGCAGTCCCGCCGCGCAGACGGCGCGCGGCCGGGTGCTCGTGGTCGACGACAACGAGGTGAACCGCGACGTCCTCTCGCGCCGCCTCGAACGCGACGGTTACACGGTGAATTTGGCCGAAAACGGCGCGCGGGCGCTGGCCGCGATCGAAAATGGATCGTACGACCTGGTGCTGCTCGATATCATGATGCCGGAAATGAACGGGTATGAAACGCTCGAACGCATTCGCTCCGATGCGCGTTGGTCCGACCTGCCGGTGATCATGATCTCCTCGCTCGATGAGATGGATGGCGTGATCCGCTGCATCGAAATGGGCGCCGAGGACTACTTGTCAAAGCCCTTCGATCCGGTTTTGCTGCGGGCGCGGGCCGGCGCTTGCGTGGAGAAAAAGCGCTTGCGCGAGGAGCGCGCCGCCACGCAGAAGGCCGAACAGGAGAGGCTGCGGCAGGAATTGGAGATGGCCGCCAGGGTTCAGCGGAGACTGCTGCCCGAGTGCTCCCCCGACATAGAGGGACTCGATCTGGCGGGCAATTGCGAGCCGATGCGAGAGGTGGGCGGCGATTATTTCGACTTTCTGCCGCTGGATGAGCGTCATTTCGGGTTGGTGGCTGCCGACGTGGCGGGCAAGGGCATGCCCGCCGCCCTGGTGATGGCGGCACTGGCCGCCTCCTTGCGGAGCCAGGCCTACCAATGCGCCGGCCGCGCCGCCCCCCTGGCGGAGGCGCTGAACGCGCAGATGCACGCCTGGACCGATACGAGCAGATTCGTGACGCTATTCTACGGGTGCTTGGAAGTCTCCAGCCGCAGGCTACGGTATGTGAACGCCGGCCATAATTTGCCGCTGCTGGTGCGTGGAGCCGAACGGCGAATTGCAGCCATCCCCAATGCCGGAGGACCGGTCCTCGGAATTCTTCCCGACGCTCGTTATGAAGAAGGCGTGCTCGACCTGGAAAAAGGGGACCTGCTGGTGGCATACACCGACGGCGTCACGGAAGCTTTCAACGCGGAGGACGAGGAGTTCGGCGAGGACCGTTTGGCCGAGGCCGTGCTGCGGCACATGGATAAGCCTGCCGCCGGAATCCAGGAAGCCATCACCGCGGAAGTCAGCGAATGGCGTGGCGGGACGCCCCAATCGGACGATCTGACGCTGGTCGTGATGAAGGTCTTGTAGCGGTCTATGAAGGTCCGGTGCCCCGGCTCAGAAGCGCTTCGATTTTTCCCAGCAGGCCGGGAAAGTCGATCGGTTTGGTATCGTAATCGTCGCACCCGGCGTCGAGAGCCGCTTCCCGGTCGCCGCTCATGGCGTGCGCAGTCAAGGCGATGATCGGGATGGACCCGGTTTGCGGCGAAGCCTTCAGTTGGCGGGCCGCTTCCCACCCGTCCAGCACCGGTAGGCTCATATCCAGCAGGATGAGATCCGGCATGTCCGTCGCGGCTTTCTGCACTCCCTCGCCGCCGTCCACAGCGACTACAACGCCATAGCCCTTCCGCAAAAGACGCCGCGACAGCATGTCGCGGTTCATCTCGTTGTCCTCGACTAACAGAATCTTGGCCATCGGCATCTATCCTTTCAACCCAGCTTGCCGGCGGACTTTGCGGCGTACGCACATTTCCACCAGACTGCGAATTTCGTTCAACAACTGCTCGCGCCCATAGGCGCCCTTTTGAATGATCTTCCGCACGTAGCCGTCGAGGCGGAGGCGGTCCTCGTCGGTCAGGTCCTTGGCCGTCACGACGAGGATAGGGGTGGAGCGCCACTCATCGCGCATGCGCCAGCGTTCGACGAACTCGAACCCATCCATCTCGGGCATCATCAAGTCGAGCAGAATCACGTCCGCGTGGTTCTCCTCCAGCCACTCCAGCGCGACGCGGCCGTTTTCAGCCTCGCCGACGGTCCACTCCTCCCGTTCCAGCCTGCGCCGCAGCATCTCGCGGATGGCGGCATCGTCCTCCACAATCAGAGCCGTGGCGGGCGTACCCTCGCGCCGGTACTTCTCGAGCGCCGCCAGGAGCCTTTCGCGGTCTATGGGCTTGGTCATGTATTCGACGGCGCCGAGCGCGTAGCCCAGGTTCATGCTATCCACCATCGTGAGCATGATCACCGGGATGTTGGCCAATTCCGGATCGGCTTTGAGCTCCTTCAGCACGGCCCAGCCGTCCATGCCCGGCATAATTACATCCAGCGTGATCGCATCCGGGCGAGAGGCCCTGGCGAGCCGGAGGCCCTCCGGGCCGCTCGAGGCGGTAACCACGCTGAACCCCTCCTTTCCAAGGAAGCGCTGTATGAGGTCCCGCGCGTTCGCTTCATCGTCGATGACGAGCACTCGCGTGCCCGATGCGGCCGTCTCCGGCGGCTGCTTTTCGGCCGCTTCCGCGGCTTCCGCCTCCTTCGCCAGAGCGACATCCATGGGGATGCGCATGGTAAAGCGCGTACCCACGCCCCGAGCGCTCTCGACGGCGATATCGCCGCCCATCATGCGGCAAAAGCGTTCGGTGATGGTCAACCCCAGGCCGGTCCCGCCGAACTGGCGGGCCGTGCGGGAGTCGGCCTGGGTAAACGGCTGGAAGATTTTCGCGACTTCCTCCGGCGTCATGCCGATGCCCGTGTCCTCGACGGTAAAGGCGATGCAGTCGCCTCCCTCCCCCTCCGGCGCCGCCTCACGGGCCACGTGCAGCCGGATGTTCCCATGCTCGGTGAACTTGCAGGCATTGCCGAGAAGATTGAGCAGCGCCTGCCGGAGCTTGGTGAGGTCGGCGCGCATCCGGCCGGCGTCGGCGGCGCCGGACACCTCGAACGAATTCGCGTTTTTCTTGACGAGCGGCTGAGCTACCGCGGCAACGGCCTGAACCATCTCGCCGATGTCGAAAGTCTCCAGGTAAAGCTCCATCTTGCCGGCCTCGACCTTGGAAAGGTCCAGAACCGCGTTGATGAGTTCGAGCAGGTGCCGGCCGGCCGATTGGATCTTCTTGAGATCGGGTACGAAATCTTCCTGACCGGCGTCCTCGGCCTCCTCCTGGAGCATTTCGCTGTACCCGATGATCGCGTTCAGCGGCGTGCGGAGCTCGTGGCTCATGTTGGCGAGGAACGTGCTTTTCGCCCGGTTCGCGGCGTCCGCCGCTCTGGTGGCCTGCCGCAGCCTTTCGACGATGCGCCCGCGCTCGATGACGCCGGCGAGGATATCCGCCGCGGCGCGCAGAAACGTTTCCTCCGCGTTGTCCCGGCTGTGCTCCGCGTCCACGTACACCGTAAGGACGCCGAGCAGAGCGCCAGAGGACATCAGAGGAACGCAGTAAGCCCCGTGCGTGTCTTCGCCGCCGGAATGCTCCGCCGCGACCAAGTCGTTTGCAAAGACCAGTTCCCGGACCGCGGCCGCGCAGCCGCACAGGCAGGAGCCGAAACGCACTCGCACACACTTCTGCTGCACGGCCTTCGGCAGGGAACGCTGCGCCCTCATGACGAGCGAATCCTCGCCATCTTCGGCCAGCAGGATGGCGCCCTGGGCGCGCGCGGCGAGCCACGGCGTCGAGAGCACCCGGTCCAACGCCTTGCCCAGCAGCTCATCGAGAGGCAGGTCCGCAAGCGAGAGGCTCAAGAGCGCGTTGAGCGCGCTTTCGGCGGCGGCCTTCTGCTCGAGGCGCCGCTGAACCTCCTCCATCTTCTCGAATTGCTCGACCACGAGCTGCGCCGTAATGGCGGCGGCACGGCGCGAAACCCAGATCTCCCGGGTGAGCAGATCTTTTTCGCCGATCAGGCGCTCGACGGAGTTTGGGTCGCGGCCGGGCATCATTGGGCGCCTCCGCGGACCGGTTCCCCCCTTGCGAGCTTCAGGGCAAGTTCGGCCGCCGCCGCGACCGCCGCTCCGTCAGCCCGGCCTTCGATGCCCACGATGATGACTTCGGGCGCGGGGCCATCGCACACCGCCGGTAGGACGCGCAGCAGGTAGGGCAATCCGGCGGCGTGATCGTACCGGGGTGAAGCGGCCGTCGCCACCTCCTCCGGATCCAAAACCAGTACCTCGCCGGCCCGTCCGAAACCGGAGACGCAATCTACAAACACCACGCGTTCGGCGCGCTCCACCGAGGCCAGCAGATCGAGACCGCTCATGCCGCCATCGATCGCTTCAACGCCGTCCGGCAGGGCGCTGCCGCGGAGCAGGCTGTAAACCCTGGGCCCGGCGTCGTCCTCCGGACGGTAGCGATTGCCGATGCAAACGATCCGCTTCATAACGCGCCCACGATCACCCGGCCGGCGGACCGCCCGCGCTGGAGGGCATGCACGGTGCAGACCAGGCAGGGATCGAAAGACCGCACCACGTGCCCCAGTTCCACAGGATTGGCGGCGTCCCGCACGGGCGTGCCGGCAAGGGCCTGCTCGATGGGCCCCGGGGCTCCGCCGCCATCGCGCGGCGACGCGTTCCATGCCGTCGGCGTGACGATCTGGTAGTGGCTGATGGTGCCCTGCTCGATTCGCACCCAGTGGCCCAAAGCGCCCCGGGTGGCGTGAATCAATCCCACTCCTTCGCCTTCCGTAATCTCCCCAGGCGTCTTGTAGAACGTGGGGTCTTGGGCAGCTTCCGAAAGCCAGGTTTCCATAGCCGGCATCAATTCCGCCGGCCTCGCCAAACGCGCGAGTTGGCGTACCAGGACATTTGGGCCTTGGCCGCGGACGAGATCGGAGAACAACGGATTCCCGGCGATCAGCGCCTCCGCCAGGGGCCCGGTTTCGGCGGGACTCCCTTCGTAGCGCGGCGCCTTGGCCCAGGAGTACTTGGCGCTCTCCTGGCCTGTGGCGTAGGGCCGGGTTTCGCCGCGCATCGGATGCCGGGCCTCCTCGTCGTCCTGGAACCAGGAGCAGGCCACGTGCTCGGTGACCTTCTCCTCATGGAACTCCGACACGCCGCCCCCGGGGGCAAGAAACCCGGCCGGGACGAATTGTCCCCCGCCCGCGGGCGCACGGACGGCGGTGCCGCCCGGCAGATCGAGCGAGCCGAAACTGAGGAAAGAGCCCGTCCCACGCCCGATTTGATCCAGACCCGTGGCCCGCATGAAACGGAGGCAGAAGCCGAGATCCCCATTCCGGTGCGCTTCGCTCTCTTCCAGCCACCGGTCCAGATCGGCCGTGCTGCGCACCTCGGCCCAACGCTCGATGGCGCAGCCCAGAATACGGCTCTGGTACCACTGGCGGAAGCGCCGCAGCAGCAACCGGCATTGCAGCAGATCGCCGGGGCTCGAAACCGAGACCAATCCGCCGGGCACTATAAAAGACGAGTGGGGCCATTGCCCGCCGACGATCGTCAGGAGTTCAACCAGCTTTTTCGTCTCCCGAATCGTTTCGATCGCCGTCTCGCCCCGAAAGGGCTCGTAGCGGCGCATGGCCTCCTCGAAAAGCGGCTCCCCTGCGTAGGCGGGATTGACGAGGTCGGCCGCAAACATCAGGAAAGTATGGCGCAGGTCGCTCTGGATGTGTTCCGCCATCAGCGCCACATTGCGGATGGCTACGGCGGACGCGGGCGGCGCCGTGCCGGCGATGGCATCCAGCGCCCTGGCTGCCGCGGTCAGGTGGGCGGTCGTGCAGATTCCACAAATGCGTGGCGTGATGACCAGCCCATCCAGTGCGGCCCGCCCCACCAGGATGCGCTCGAAGCCGCGATACAGCGTACCGCAAGCCCATGCCTCGGAGACGCGGCCGTCTACTATCTCCGCTCGGATTTCGAGATCTCCCTCAACCCGGTTGAGCGGGACGTTCACCATCAGTTTGCTCATAGTCGGACTCCAGGCTCCTAAACGCGTGTCTTGCGCTTGGTCAGGCGCTCGGGCGCCGCCGCCGCCGCCATCGCCTTGTAGGCCAGATAGTGCGCACGATCCACTCCGTTGGGCAGTTCGAGAGGCACGTCCGCGATCGCTCGCGTCCGGAAGAAAGGATACGGCTGCGGGAAATCCGGTTCCGTGCAGCCGTGGCAAGGCACGCCGATTCGTGTCTTCGAGCTCCGCCGGTTCCAAAGCAGCTTGTTGCAGGGCCCATAAGCCACCGGGCCATGGCAGCCCCGGTAAAAAAACAGGCAGCCTTTCTCCCCGAAATCCCGTTCTTCCACGCGATACTCGTGATATTCGTTGCGGACACAGCCCTGGTGAACCAGAAGACCGTACCATTCGAGCGGCGCGTTGTACTCGTCGAGCGGAAGAGAGGTCCCCAGGCTGAGCGCCGTCAGGACCCCGCCTACCACATCGTAGTGGCAGGGACAGCCGGGCAGGTTCATGACGGGATGGCCTTCGGCGCTCGTGAAACCGGCGCCCAGAAATCCCCCTCTGGCGCGTTTCAGAAATTGCAGGCCCGTCGCTTCGATTTCGCCATCCGCCCCGATCCCGCCGAAGCTGGCGCAGGTACCCACGGCGATAACGTACTTCGCTCGCTTCGCCAAACCCGACACCAGGTCTTTCTTGGGATTGGCGTCGAAGGTATTGTACATTCCGGTGCCGCCCGGTCCGCGGACGACCGCTCCCTCCACGCATAAGATGTCCAACGGCCGATCTCCGGAAAGAAGCTCTTTGAGCAACCGGCGGTGATGGTCCGGGCTCCCGTTGGACAGCGAAGGATGCCAGAGCACTTCGATGTTAAGGATTCGGAGCAGTTCGGTGAAGTCCGGCGACTCCATGCTGAGCAGGGCCATGCTGTCTCCGCCGCAACTGCCGCATTGGAGCCAGTATAAAGTTCTGGACATGCTACTCCTCCAGGCGCAGGAAAATTCAGATCACAGGAGCTAAAAGCGCGATTATATCAAGGGTCGGGCTTCGCTATCGAAAACCGCGACCAGGCGCATCGCCTGTCATCGCGGCTTCTTAAAACCGGCTTTGTCGCCGCCCAGTTCGAATGCGACCGTAATCGTCGTCACGGTCTCCACCGGCTGGCCGTTCAATCGCGAGGGTTCGTAGCGCCATTGCGCCACCGCGTCCAGCGCCGCCTGCGCCAGCCGCGAGTCCACCGTGCTGATCACCTTCGGACTGAGCACCTCGCCCTCTTTCGAGATCACCGCGCGGATCACCACGTTGCCTTCGATCCCGAGTTGCCTGAGCTTGTCGGGGTAGACCGGATGGGTTTGCGCAACCAGCTTCGCCGGCGTGACATCGCCTCCCACGCGAATCCGCTGCGGCGTGGCGCTGCGCGGGAGGGGGGCCGTCGGCGGCTTCTCGCCGCGAACCGTCATGGTTTCGCTGATCTGCCCCAGGTCAAGCTGCCCATCGCCGCGCGCGACGGCGCCCGCCGTCACTACCGCTTCCGTCTTGGCCACCGCGAACCCGCGCGCCTGGAATTGTAGCGCATAATGACCGGGCGGAATGGACGCGAACCGGTACTCGCCGGCGGCGTCGGCCGTGGCGATTTCTTCGTTTTTGCCATCCAGGTTCGTCGCAATCGCCCGACAACCCGGGATGCGGGCCCCGCTCGGATCGGTGACGATCCCGGCCAGCGATCCACCCGCGGTCTGCGCGCGTGCCGTCACTGCCACGATGGGCAGCAGCACCGCCAGTGCCGCCGATGCAGTCGCGATCGCCGCGCGCCGCTTGAGCGGACGGCGGTCGCGGCCGGCGTCGAGCAGCGCGCGCACGCGGGCTTCGAGCCCGCCCGCCTCCGCCATGGCGGGAGCGTCCGCCGGCCTCCGCCGCGCCGCCAGGGCGCGCGCCAGGTCCACCAGGTGGGCGGCGTAATCGTGCGCCGGCACGCCGCTCGCCAGCACGGCGTCGTCGCAAGCGCATTCGCGCTCCTTGCGGAGCCGGCCCAGCGCCATCCATGCCAGCGGATTGAACCACGCGAGCGCACATGCCGCCTGCGCCAGCGCTTGCGCCAACAAATCGCGCCGCCGGATGTGCGTGCGCTCGTGCAGCAGCACCGCCTCCAGCCGCGCCGCCGACCGGCGCCGCAGCAGTGCGCAGGCGGTCCACGCCGCCAGCAGAACCAGAGTGCTCTTGATCGCGAACAGCGTCAGCCAGATCATGCTCGCTCTCCTTCCTTGCGGGCTGCTTCGATGAGACCGGAAATCCGGTCCAGTTCCTGCGGGCTAAGCCGCGCCGCGGATAAGTCCAGCAGCGCTGTCATCGCCTGCTCCACGGATCCCTCGAAGAACGTGGAAACCAGGTGGCGCAGCGCCGACCTCCGCGCCGTCTCACGCGCCAGCGTGGGCATATACACGTACCGCAGCGACTCTTCCTCGTGCCGCACGTGGCCCTTTTCCTCCAGCACCCGCAGCTTGGCGCGGACCGCCGAATAGCTCGGCCGGTCCGGCAGCGCCTGGTGGATCTCCGCCACGCTGGCGCGCCCGCGCTGGTAGAGGATGTCCATCATCTGCCGCTCGCGGCGGCTAAGCTGTCGATGCTGTTCCGTTTTCCTCATGTTGCAAAAGCAGCAGCATGCTGCAAAAATAGCACAGTCGGCCCCGTTTGTCAAGAGGTAGTTTGGCGCTTGCTTTAGAGTGTGACTTCCGTATCCGGCCGGAGCTGCGAAGCCAGGCGCGCTTTCCGGATCCGCAGGTAAATGATCCGCGCCAACGCCAGCACCGGCACCGAGAGAAACGTCCCCGGAATCCCCGCGATTTCCGCCCCCGCGAACACCCCGAACAGCACCAGCAGCGGATGCACCTCCACTCCCTGCCCCATCAGGTGCGGCGAGAGAATGTAATCCTGGAAAACCCGGTACGCCAGGATGAAAATCAACACTACCAGCACGTGCGCGCCCGCCACCGCGGCTACCACCAGGATCGCGATCGCCGCCGCCAGCGGTCCCAGCATCGGGATGAATTCCAGCACGCCCGCCAGAGCGCCCAGCAGAATCGCGTACGGCACCCCGATAATCGCAAACGCGATGCTGTACGCCGTGAACGCCGCCAGCGATAGCAGCACCAGCGCGCGCATGTAGTGCGCCAGCAGCAAGTGAACGTCCGCGATCACGTCCTCCAGCAGCTCGCGCCGCGGCCCGTGGTCCACCATGTCCAGAATGTGGTCCCGCATCGCCCGCGCGTCCTTCAGGAAAAAGAACGCCAGAATCGGAATAATCACGATGTACACTACGTCGCTCGCCACCGTGATGAATTTCAGGCCGGCGCGCGCCATCGCGGCAAACAGGTCGCTCGATCCCGCGGCGATCTCCCGCTGCGCGCGCTCGATCATCTGCGCCTTGAGATTATTGATCGCCTGGGGCAGGTCCGGGTTGGGTTTTTCCAACGCTGCGATGCGGTTGGGGAAATCGGAAGCGAACGCCTTGGCCTGGTCCACCACCCGCGAACCGATTTGCAGCGCCGCCAGCACGACTAACCCGACGAAAATCATGTAGGCCAGCGCCAGTGCCGGCGTGCGCGTGCGCGTCGGCAGGAACCTGTCCAGCAGATTCACCAGCGGCGAAAGCAGGTACGCGAACAGCAGCGCCAGGATGAAGATGAAAAGCGTCCGCCGCACCAGGTACACCAGGCACAGCAGCAGCAGGACCAATGCGGCGGTCCAGGCATAGCGCGCTGCGCGACGGTCGATTCCGAGCATGAGGACAAGCCAATTCTAGCAGGAGCCCGGATCTCAGTAGCGGTACAGCCAGCGCGCCTTCTCGATCACCTTCTCCGTATTCGGCAGAAATGCCTCTTCCAGCGGCGGGCTGAAAGGCACCGGCGTGTCCGGCGCGGTCACCCGCACGATTGGCGCATCCAGGTATTCGAAAACCCGCTCGGTGATGCTCACCGCCAGTTCCCCCGCCATCCCACCGGTCCGCGTGTCCTCGTGCACCAGCAGCACCTTCGAGGTCTTCCTAACGCTGTCGCACACCGTATCGCGGTCCAGCGGCAGGAGCGTGCGCAAATCCACCACCTCGATCGACGCGCCTTCTTCGGCCAGTTTTTCCGCCGCCTCCAGCGCCGACCACACCATCGCTCCGTACGTCACGATGGTCAGGTCCTTGCCTTCCCGCACCACCTTGGCCCTTCCTAGCGGAACGGTGTAATCTTCGTCCGGTATGTCCTCTTTGACCCGCCGGTAGAGCGCCTTGTGCTCGAAGAAGATCACCGGGTCGTTATCGCGAATCGCCGCTTTGATCAGGCCCTTGGCGTCGTACGGCGTCGCCGGGCACACCACCTTCAGCCCCGGCGTGCGCACGAACCACATCTCCGGGTTCTGCGAATGGAACGGCCCGCCGTGGATCCCGCCGCCCGAAGGCGCGCGCACCACGATCGGCACCGCCGCGTTCCACCGGTAGTGGCACTTGGCCGCGAAATTCACGATCTGGTCGAAGCCGCACGAGATGAAATCCGAGAACTGCATCTCCGCCACCGGCCGCAGCCCCATCAGCCCCGCGCCGATGGCCGCGCCCACGATGCCCTCTTCCGAGATCGGCGTGTCCACCACGCGGCGGTCGCCGAAATGCTCGAACATCCCGGCTGTCACCTTGAAGGCCCCGCCGTACACGCCCACGTCTTCGCCGATCACGAACACGTCCGGATCGCGCTCCATCTCTTCCCAGATGCCCTGGCGGATGGCTTCGAGATAAGTGGTTCCGGCTGCCATGCTATTCCGTTTCGTACACACCCTCGGTCAGCGTCACGGGGTCCGGACACGGGCTCGCGTCGGCCCACGCCACAGCCTCATCCACTTCCCGCACCACGTCCACGCGCAGCCGGTCGATCTCTTCCCGCGTGGCCCAGCGGTGTTCCAGCATCTTCGCCTCCAGCCGCTCGATCGGGTCCAGCTTCGCCCATTCCTCGAACAGGCTCTGCGGCACGTATTCCGCCGCGTCGTGCGCCGAGTGGCCGGTCATGCGGAACGTCTTGCATTCCAGCAGGTAAGGCCCGCGCCCCGAGCGCGCATGGGCGATCGCCCTCTGCGCCGCCTCGTACACCGCAAACACGTCGTTGCCGTCCACGATTTCCGCGGGCATGTTGTATGCCGGCCCGCGGTCCGCCACATTGGCGCACGCCATTTGCAACTCCAGCGGGGTCGAATAGGCGTACTGGTTGTTGTTACAGATGTAAACCACCGGCAGTTTCTGCACCGTGGCGAAATTCACGCCCTCGTGCCACGCCCCGCGGCTCGTGGCCCCGTCGCCGAAATAGCTGAACGCCACCCCACCGGTTCCCTTGTAACGCAGCGCCAGCGCCACCCCTGACGCCACCGGCACCGTGGCCGCCAGCGCGCTGATGATCGACACGATCCCCAGCCGCATGTCGCCCATGTGCATGTTGCCGTCGCGCCCGCGCGTCAGCCCGCCCATGCGCCCCATGTACTGCGCGATCACCCGCCGCACCGGCACGCCGCGGATGAAGAATACCGCCATGTCGCGATGCGACGGCAGCAAAATGTCCTGCGGCTGCGCCAGGAGCCCCGTTCCCACTGGAATGGCCTCCTGCCCGCGCCCCACGTATACGCCGCCCAGAACCTTGCCCTGGCGGTACAATTTGCGCTCGATGCGGTCTTCCGCCTCGCGCATCAGTGCCATGTAGTAGAGGCATTGATGCGCCAGGGGGGCTTGCTCGTCAGTCTGCGTCTGCTCGTGCGGAGTAATCGCCTCTACCGTACCCATAGGAGAGCCCTCGCCAATGTTGAGCAATGAGTAGTATAACCTTTTTCAGCGGAGGCCAAAATCAGGGAAAGATCTCCCCTACTCTCAAGCCCGCGCGTTCCCCAAAGAGGCCCAGCGGAATCTCCTGGCCCACCCGATACGTCTTCGTGCTCCCATCCGGCGTCGAGATATCCACCTGCCGCAGCTTTCCATCTACCAACCAGAATTCGCGGCAACCGGTTTCCAGGCAGAGCTTCCTCTTGTCCTCAATTTCAGCCCTGGTATTCGACGGCGAGAGAATTTCAATCACCATTTCCGGCGAGCCGTGGAAATAGCCCTCGGGGTCGACTGCTTCCCAGCGTTCGCGCACTGTGTACCCGACATCGGCGATACGGTATTCGCCCTCGGGGAGCGCGCGAAAACCGAATTCCCAGGTAACATGACCGCGTCTTCCCGCGGCGGCACGGAGCCCATCGACCAGCCGCTCCGGCAGAATATGATGTCTGTGCTTTGGAGGAGGCACCTGAACCAGTTCGCCGTGCCGGAGTTCGTACCGGCGCCCCTCGTCCGGCATCCGCTCGAATTCTTCGAAGGCTATGGGACGAGTGATACTGTCCGCCATCTATCTCCGATTATAGTCCCGGGTTCTGCTCCGTCTTCTTCCATACATTCCCCCGCTCCGCATCCGATCGCGCCAATCGCCCGCGCCGGTACAGTGGAAGAAGGGGGACACCTTGAACGGAGCGCACGGATATCCGCGCCCGCAGCTTGAGCGCGCCGAGTGGTTCTGCCTGGACGGCGAATGGGATTTCGCCTTCGATCCCGAGGCCGCCGTGCAATCGCCCGGCCAAGTCCAGTGGAACCGGCGCATCCGCGTGCCGTTCTCGCCCGAAACGCCCGCCAGCGGTATCGGCGAAACCGGGTTCTATCGCGCCGTCTGGTACCGCCGCCCCTTCGATGCCCCGCCGCTCCGCCGCGGCGAACGCCTCCTCCTCCACTTCGGCGCCGTGGACTACTCTGCCAGGGTGTGGGTCAACAGCCATGCCGCCGCCGAACATGAAGGCGGCTACACCCCGTTCTCCGCCGATATCACCGACTTCCTCCATCCCGGCGGTCCCAATCTCCTCGAAGTTCGCGCCGAAGACGACCCCGCCGACCTCTCCAAGCCCCGCGGCAAGCAAGACTGGCAGCTTCAGCCCCACTCCATCTGGTATCCCCGCACCACCGGCATCTGGCAGCCCGTCTGGCTCGAGCGCGTACCCCCCACCTTCGTCGGCGCCATCCGCTGGACCCCCAATCTCGAACGCTGGGAAATCGGCTTCGAAGCCTGGCTCGCCGGCGAGCGCCGCCAAGACCTCCGCCTCGCCATCAAGCTCTACGCCGGCGACAGCCTCCTCGCCGAAGACACCTACGCCGTCGTCGCCGGCGAAGTCCACCGCCGCATCGCCCTCTCCGATCCCGGCATCGACGATTACCGCAACGAGCTCCTCTGGAGTCCCGCCACCCCCACCCTCATCTACGCCGAGATCAAGCTCATCGGCAGCTCCGGCGAGCTAATCGATGCCGTCCGCAGCTACACCGCCCTCCGCTCCATCGGCGCCCAGGGCGACAAATTCGTCCTCAACGGCCGTCCCTATCAGCTCCGGATGGTCCTCGACCAGGGCTACTGGCCTGAGTCCGGCCTCACCGCGCCCGACGACGACGCCTTCCGCCGCGATGTCGAGCTCGCCCAGGCCCTGGGCTTCAACGGCGTCCGCAAGCACCAGAAAATCGAAAATCCCCGCTACCTGTATTGGGCCGACGTCCTGGGCCTCCTCGTCTGGGAGGAAATGCCCAGCGCCTATCGCTACAACCGCACTTCCATCCAGCGCCTCGCCCACGAGTGGAGCGCCGCCATCGAGCGCGACGTCAGCCATCCCTCCATCGTCGCCTGGGTGCCCTTCAACGAATCCTGGGGCGTCCCCGATCTGCCCGACAGCCCCGCCCAGCGCCACTACGTCCAGGCACTCTATCACCTCACCAAGTCGCTCGATCCCACGCGCCCCGTGATCGGCAACGACGGCTGGGAAAGCGTCGCCACCGACATCATCGGCATCCACGATTACGACGACAAGCCCGACCGCATCGCCAAGCGCTACCTGCTCGACGAAATCCCCCGCCTGTTCAAGCGCGAGCGCCCCGGCGGCCGCCTCCTCCTGCTCGAAGGCCAGCCGCAGGAGCAACCCCTCATCCTCACCGAATTCGGCGGCATCGCCTTTTCCCGCGACCAGGCCGGCACCTGGGGCTACTCACGCACCGACACTGAGGACGAGTTCGCCAAGCGCTACCTCCACCTGCTGGGCGTCGTCCGCTCCCTCCCCGTGCTCGCCGGCTTCTGCTACACCCAGTTCGCCGACACCTACCAGGAAGCCAACGGACTGCTCTACGCCGACCGCACCCCTAAAATCCCCACCGAGCAGATCGCCCTGGCCACCCGCGGCCCCCGTACCCGCCGCGATTTCCAGCTCGAATGGGAGTGGCGCGAGCGCCTCATGAACCACCAGCGCCAGCAATAACGTCATTCCTAATGAGGACTACCACACCTCGCATGACAATCGGTAATCCCCCGGCCACTTCCCTCTTCCGCTCCTTCTGGATCGCCGGCTTCGAGTGCTCCTGCCAGATCAATTCCGCTGGCCGTCGCCTCGATATGACCGCCGCCCTCCAGCACGACCGCTTCGCCCGCGACGACTACCAGCGCCTCCGCGCGATTAACATCGCCACCGCGCGCGACGGCCTCCGCTGGCACCTGATCGACCACCCCGGCCGCTACGACTGGTCCTCCTGGCTCCCCATGCTCGCAGCCGCGCGCGAAGCCGGCGTGCAGGTCGTCTGGGACCTTTGCCACTACGGCTGGCCCGACGATCTGGATATCTTCTCCGCCGCGTTCGTCGATCGTTTCGCGCGCTTCACCCGCGGGGCCGCCCGTCTCCACCGCGAGGTCACCGGCGCGCCGGGCTTCTTCGCCCCGGTGAACGAAATCAATTTCTTCGCCTGGGCCGCCACGCGCGACCTCATCTTCCCCCACGCTTACGGCCGCGATGGCGAGTTCAAGCGCCAGCTCGTGCGCGCCGCCCTCGCCGCCGCCGATGCCATCTGGTCCGCCGATCCCGCCGCCCGCCTGGTCTTCCCCGAGCCGCTCATCCATAATGTCCCGCCCCGCTGGCGCCCCTGGCTCACCGCGCCCGCGCGCGGCCAGTACGAGAGCCAGTTCGAGGCCTGGGACATGATCGCCGGCCGCGCCGCCTCCGTGCTCGGCGGCTCCGAACGCTGCCTCGATATCGTCGGCATCAACTTCTACGCCGCCAATCAGTGGGAGGTCCCCGGCGGCCGCAAGCTCCACTGGGACGCCGGCTCCGACGACCCCCGCTGGGTCCCGCTGCACGAGCTTCTGGCGCGCGTCCACCAGCGCTACCGCCGCCCGCTCTTCATCGCCGAGACCAGCCACTACGGCATCGGCCGCGCCCCCTGGCTGCGCGAAGTCGCGCGCGAGTGCCGCCTCGCCCTCGACCGCGGCGTCCCCCTCGAAGGCGTCTGCCTCTATCCTATCCTCGACCGCTTCGATTGGGACGACCGCACCCACTGGCACAACAGCGGCCTCTTTGACATGCACCCCAACGGCTCCGGTCACTACCGCCGCGATCTCAATCCGGAATACGCCCGCGCCCTCCACGAAGCGCAGGCCCTGATCTCGTAGCGCTGCGCGGCGTCATGGCGCCCAGAACGGCGCCACATACGCATAGAACATCGTCAGCAGCCCGATTGTGCCCGCCAGCAGCAGGCTGTGCTTCAGCGTGAAGCGGAACAGCAGCGCCTCCTCCTCGCGCTTCAGCGAGGTCGCCGCGGTCGCCACCGCGATGCTCGTCAGGCTGATCATCTTCCCCATCACCCCGCCCGCGGAGTTGGCCGCCGCCATCAGCACCGGGCTCATCCCCAACTTGCCCGCGGTGACCACTTGCAGCGGACCGAACAGCGCATTGGCCGACGTGTCGCTGCCGGTCAGGAACACTCCCAGCCACCCCAGCAGCGCACTGAAAAATGGAAACATCCGGCCCGTGGCGGCGAACGCCAGACCCAGCGTCGCCGTTGCGCCCGAGTAATTCATTACGAACGCCAGCGCCAGCACCGCCGCCAGCGTCAACTCCGCCAGCGCAAGCTGCTTTGCCGTGTGCGCCACCGCCCGCGCAAACTGCCGCGGGCTCAGCCCCACCACCGCCGCACCCACAATCGCCGCCAGCAGGCACGCCGTCCCGGAAGCCGAAAGCCAGGTGAACTTGTACGGCGGCGCCGCCGGCAGCCCCGGCCAGTGGAACACCGGGCTCAACGCATCCAGCCGCACAAGCAGCGGCTTGTATCCCCACAGCAGCACGAACACCACCAGCAGCGCGTACGGTGCCCAGGCCACCAAAAAGGGGAGAGACGCATTTTTCCCGCCGCTCTCCTGCCGCCGCCTTCGCCCTCCGCAAAACGCCACCAGCGCCGCCATGGCCGCCAGCGACGCCACGATATCGGTGAGCTGCGGCCCCACGAAGTTGGACATCAGGAACTGTGCGCCGGCGAAAGAACCACCGCACACCGCCGCCGCCGGCAGCGCCGCTTTCAGCCCCTTCCACCCCGACATCACCGCGATCAGGTACGCCGGAACGATCAGCGATACCGGCGCGCAGATCCGCCCCACACCCGCGCTCAGCCGCCCCAGCGGCAGGTTCGTCACCACCGACAGCGTGGTGATCGGAATTCCGATCGACCCGAACGCCACCGGCGCGGTGTTGGCCAGCAGGCAGATCGCCGCCGCATGGAACGGCGAAAATCCCAGCCCCGCCAGCATCGCCGCCGCCACCGCCACCGGCGTGCCGAAGCCCGCCGCGCCTTCGATGAACGCGCCGAATGCA
>JAJYLS010000066.1 GCA_021787555.1 Acidobacteriota bacterium
GCAAACATACTCATGCCATACTTACGCTGGACCGCGGGGTTCTGCTTTACGACGATAGTCGGCAGTTCGGCTGCATCGAGTACAGCGCCGGGTTTCCGGGGCGGGTGGCGAAACTCGGCCCCGAGCCGCTCGAAATCGGCTTCGAAGATTTCGCGGCGGCGCTAAAGCGTCGCAAGACCCGGATCAAGGCGCTGCTGCTGAACCAGCATTTCCTGCGCGGCCTGGGCAATATTTATGCGGATGAGGCGCTCTTCCGCGCGGGAATCCACCCGCTGGCCATCGCGTCGCGCCTCGGACGCGAGCGTGCGCGCAGACTGCACAAGGCTATTGTGGCGGTGTTGACCGAGGCCATCGCGGCCGGCGGATCGTCGATTTCGGATTATGTGGACGCGCAGGGCCGCAAAGGGCTTTTTCAATTCAGCCACCAGGTCTACCAGCGGACCGGCGAGCCTTGCGTGCGCTGCGGCACACTTATCCGGCGAATCCTGGTGTCGCAGCGGTCTTCTCATTTTTGTCCCAAATGCCAAAGGCGTTAGACTAAATACTGTTGAAACCCTGGTGATTGGGTTAACGTCGTAACTGTGCGGTTGCACCTCGGGCCCTTACCTAAAGATTCGAAAGTTGTAGTTGGATGGAATGAACTTCGAGTTCATGAGATTGAGGAGAATTTGTCACGTGAAACATTTCTGCCGCTACTTTTTGATGGCTGCCGTGCCGCTCGTCTGCCTGCCGTTTGCCTACGCCCAGAGCGCCGTGGATATCGGCATCGGCTTCGGCGCGGCACAAGATTCCGCAGCCACACAGGGAATCGATCCCAACACGCTGCTGGGTTGCGCGCCGGGAAGTAATCCGACCGGCTCGGGCTGCTCGCCGACACCGAAACTGAATTCCTTCTTCATGGGCGTCGGCGGCGACCTGATGCTCTGGAACAAATTCGGCGTGGGTGCGGAAGTCAATTTCCAGCCTGCCAAGTCGAATTACCTGTTGCTCTCGCCGGCGCTTCCGCAGTTCGGGCAGGGCGCGATCACGTTGCAGTCGCGTCTGACGCTCTACGATTTCAACGGTATCTACCAGCCGTACAAGAACAAGCGCGTGGCCCTAAAGGTGGAGGGCGGCATCGGCGGCGCGAACCTTCGGTTTTACGAGAGCGGGACGTCGATCACCGGCCTAACGGGAGCGCAGTATTTCTCGCAGTATTTCGCCAGTTCCAACCACTTTCAGGTTCACGCCGGCGTGGGGGCGCAGATCTATATAACGGAGCACGTTTTCATACGGCCGCAGTTCGATCTGCACTGGGTCAATAACTTCTACCAGTACGGGCGAGGCTCAGTGCTTGAAGAAACCGTCTGGCTGGGGTACACCTTCGGAGGAGGGCAGTAAAGCTCGCGGTTGTGAATGTCGGTTACTCCCGCGCCGCGGGGGCTGGTTCTCCGGCGAGGTCTTCCAGGGATTGCGGCGGATTGTAATAGAGGATCCGCTGGCAGCTTTCGCAAGTCATCACCTGGTCGCCTCGCTTGAGTTCCTGGATGAACTGGGGGCGCATGGCCATGTGGCAACCGCCGCAGCGGCCCTCCGTGGCTTCAGCCACTCCGATGCCACGGCGCGATTTGCGCGCGCGCTCGTAGCGCTGATAGCTGGCCGGCGTCAGGGATTTGACGATCTCGGCCCGTTCGCTCTTCAGGGTGGCGGCGGCCTGCTCATCCTGGCCCGTGCGGTCGCGGGCCTCCTGCTTTTCGGCTTCGACCTGCTCGCGCTCGGCTTTGAGCGCCGCCTCGGCCGCTTTCACGTTCTTGTCCAGCGGATCGGATTCGGCCATCAATTCCAGGATGCGGTCTTCGTGCCGGCGGATTTCCTTCTGGCAGAATTCGATCTCGTTTTGAAACGCGCGGTACTGCTCGTTGGTTTTCGCCTGGAGCATCTGATCCTTGAGCTTGGAGATCTTCTGCTCCTGCAACTGGATCTCGCCTTCAGCTTTCTTGCGATCGGTAAGATTGCCGGCGAGCGCGGCCCGATCGGCGTCGAGCTTGCGCTGGTGCGACACGAGTTTCTGTTCGATCTCTAAAATGTGTTTGGGGAGAGCGGCGATCTCGCGTGTCAATTCGACGAGGCGATTGTCGATTTCCTGGAGGCGGATCACCAACTTCAGGTCGGGGAGCATTCCTCCTCGCAGTGTAACACGCGTGCGTGCTGCTGCTATACTGAGGTTGCGCTGACCACGCGGCAGCGACATGAGGACTCGCGCCCGGCGTTTCTCAGGGCCGCATGTAAGTCCAGGACTTGATCGGTTTTTGACAGGTACCTAAGGCGATGCTGGAAAAGAAGTCAGGAGTCAGGAGCCAGGAGTCAGAATGTGACCCGCGCTATTCCGGGCGTTGGGTGCAAGGACTTCCGGCGTTTTGGTCATACCACCCTTCAGCTCTAAATCCGGGCATGCATGCGCGCGCGCGCGAAGCGAGGTGAGCCGTGGCCGCACCCGATTTTGTGCGCGCGAAAGCGGAGGGCCGCAAGCTCTCCATGGTCACGTGCTACGACTACACCTTCGCCCGGCTGCTTTCGGCGACGCCGCTCGACGGCATTCTCGTGGGCGACAGCGCCGGAATGGTGATGCACGGCCATTCCTCGACGCTGTCGGTGAAGCTCGATTTGATCCGCATGCACACCGAAGCGGTCGTGCGCGGCGCGAACGGCAAATTCGTGGTGGCTGACATGCCGTTTCTCTCGTTCCGCAAGGGTGTGGCCGCGGCGCTCGACGCGGCTTCCGTCCTGATGAGCGCGGGCGCGCAGGCGGTCAAGCTGGAAGGCGTGTCCGGGCATGAAGACGTCATCCAGCGGATGGTGGAGAGCGGGATTCCGGTGATGGGCCATCTCGGGATGCAGCCGCAATCGGTGAACGCCTACGGCGGCTTCCGCGTGCAGGGGCGGACCGAAGATGCGGCGCGCGAAATCGTCCGGCAGGCGGCGCTGCTCCAGGACCTCGGTGCTTTTGCGGTGGTGTTGGAATGCATTGCCGCGGAGGTGGCATGCCAGATCACCAGGGCGCTGCGCGTCCCGACGATCGGAATCGGCGCCGGCGCCGGCTGCGACGGCCAGATCTTGGTGCTCCAGGACCTGCTGGGGATGAACACGGATTTTCACGCGCGTTTCGCGCGGGCCTTTCTGGATGGCGCGCGCGCCGTGCGCGAAGCCATCGCGGGCTACGATGAGGCGGTGAAGGCCGGGACGTTTCCATCGGCGGAAGAAAGCTACACCTGAATGCACATTTCGCATACAATTCCGGAATGGCTGGACCGGCGGCGCCGGCTGGAAGGGCGCTCTATCGGGTTCGTTCCGACCATGGGCGCGCTGCACCACGGGCACGCGTCGCTCGTAGAGCGCTGCCGGAAAGAAAACGAAGTGGCCGTCGCCAGCATTTTTGTGAACCCCTCGCAGTTCAACGATCCGCGCGATCTGGAGCGCTATCCGCGCACGGTGGAGGCGGATCTCGGCCTGCTGCGCGAATTGGGAATGGACGAGGTGCTGATGCCCACCGCCGCGGACCTCTATCCGCAAGGCTACCGGTTCCGCATCGAGGCCGAGGGCCTCACTTCCAGCATGGAGGGCGTGCACCGGCCGGGTTTTTTCCAGGGCGTGATGACGGTGGTCTTGAAGCTGCTGAACCTGGTGCGCGCGGACCGCGCGTATTTCGGCGAGAAAGATTTTCAACAACTCCGGATCGTCACCGAAATGGCCGCGGAATTTTTCGTTCCGACGGAGATCGTGGCCTGCCCCACGGTTCGGGAAAGCTCCGGGCTGGCGGCCAGTTCGCGCAACGTGCTGCTGTCGGATGGCGCGCGCGCGCAGGCCGCGCTGATTCATCGCGCGCTCACCGCCGCCGCCACGGCGGACGAGGCGCGGGCGGCACTCGAAGCCGCGGGCTTCCGCGTGGATTACGTCGAGGATCGTTGGGGGCGGCGCTTTGCGGCGGCGTTTCTCGAAGGAGTGCGGCTCATCGACAACGTCCCCGTGGGGGACGGAAGGGAAGGCGCGTATGCTGCTGTGCCTTGATATCGGAAACACGCAGATCTTCGGCGGCGTTTACGACGGCGAGTGCCTGAAGACCACCTTTCGCCGCACATCCACCATCCGCGCGTCCTCGGACGAGTACGGGATGTTTTTCCGCACCATCCTGCGGGAGAACGAGATCGCCCCGGATGGAATCGCGGCGGCGGCGATCTGTTCGGTGGTGCCGGACGTGCTGCATTCGCTGCGAAACTGCTTCCTGAAGTATTTCCACTTCGATCCGTTCTTTCTCCAGCCCGGCGTGCGCACGGGGCTGAAGATCCGCTACCGCAACCCGCTGGAGGTGGGCGCGGACAAGATCGCCAACGCCATCGGCGCGGCCGGAATTTTTCCGGGACGGAACCTGCTGATCGTGGATTTCGGAACCGCCACTACGCTGTGCGCGGTGAGCCGCGAAAAGGAATACCTGGGCGGGATCATTACCCCGGGGGTGCAAATGTCGATGGGGGCACTGGAATCGGGCACGGCGCGGTTGACCGCGGTGGAGATTGTCCGGCCGCCGGAGGTGCTGGGGCGCTCAATCGCGGAGAGCATTCAGTCGGGCCTATATTACGGTGCGGTGGCAACGGTGCGGTCGCTCGCGGCGCTGGTGACGGAGGCGCATTTCGCGGGGGATAAGCCGGTGACGGTGGCGACCGGCGGCTTCGGCCGGCTGTTCGCAGGGGAGCAACTCTTCGATTCGTTCATTCCCGAACTTCCCCTGATGGGGCTGCGCCGAGCGTATGTGCTGTCGTGTTGACTGTGTGGATCCGCACACATCGCGGCGCGCAGGCATGAGCATGATAAGGGCGGAGGCAGGTGATGCCCGTGGACGGCAAAGAAAGAAATGAGTACGAGACGGTTTGCCCGCGCTGCGGCGCGGACGCGGAGTGGTCGTTTCTCAGCCGGGACAAGAGCCGGATCGAAGTCCTGTGCCCGGATTGCGGCCGCTACGAAATCTCGCGGGAGGAATTCGATCTCGCGCTGACGGAACGCGCGGGGATTGAGGAGCCTGAGCGATAGCCGCGTGGGCCGGAAATTGCTGCCACTCTTCAGTGGAGGAGTGTTTCCATGCCCGTTACACACGATATCGCCGGCGAGATCTCCCGGGAGAACCGGCAGGACCATCCGGTCGTCAACCACTTGCAGAAGCAGGTGGCCAACGCATTCGTACTTTACGGCAATTACAAACATTACCACTGGCAGACGTTTGGGCCGCTGTTTCGCGACCTGCACCTGATGTTCGATGAATTCGCCAAGGAGGTGCTCGAAACCAGCGACGGGATCGCCGAGCGCATCCGCATGATCGGGCCGGATATCGAGTGCGTGCAGTTGCGCGAGATGCAGGAAACGGCGTCGGTGCATTCCGCCGTGCGGGACCAGAGCATGCGCGAGATGATCGAGGAGGCGGATGCCAACCTGATGGTGGTGATCAAAGACATGCGGGATGCGGCCCGCATCGCCGATGAAAATAACGACCCCGGCACGGTGGATTTGCTTTCCAAGACCGTTCGAGTCCACGAAAAACACGAGTGGTTTTTGCGGCAGGTGCTGAAGAAGAGAGATGGGCTGGTGGTATAGTTGTCAGTTGTGAGTTTTGAGTTTTGAGTTATGAGTTCTCCGTTTTCAACTCACTGCTCATGACTGAGAACTCATGACCTCCAACGACGAGTTTTTTAACTTTTACAACCACGGTTTCGCGCGCTTTGCGGTGGTTGTTCCGCGGCTGCGCGTGGCGGATCCGGAATTCAACGCGGGCGAGACGATTGCGTTAATGGAGCGTGCGTCGGAGATGCACGCGGCGCTCGTGCTTTTTCCCGAATTGGGCCTTTCGGCCTACAGTTGCGACGACCTGTTCCATCAGAAGGCGCTGCTCGATGGCGTGCTCGCGGCGTTGGAGCGCGTCGTGGAGGCCTCGCGGAAATATCCCTTGTGTGCGGCGGTGGGGCTGCCGCTTCAGGTGGATCATCTGCTCTATAATTGCGCGGCGGTGATCTCGGGCGGACGGGTGTTGGGCGTTATTCCAAAGACATATCTGCCGAATTATCGCGAATTCTACGAGCGGCGCTATTTTACGCCGGGAAATTGCGCGTGGAAGGAAATCGAGCTGCTTGGAAATCGGGTTCCGTTCGGAAACCGGCTGCTGTTTCGGGTGGACGGAAAGGCGGCGTTCACGTTTTTCGTGGAGATCTGCGAGGACGTGTGGGTTCCCATTCCCCCGTCGTCGCATGCGGCGCTGGCGGGCGCCACGGTGCTGCTGAATCTTTCGGCTTCGAACATCACGATCGGGAAGGCTGACTATCGCCGGCAACTGGTGCTCTCGCAATCGGCGAAATGTTTGAGCGCGTATCTCTACTCCGCGGCGGGTCCGGGGGAATCGACCACCGATCTCGCCTGGGACGGCCACGCCATGATCGCCGAAAACGGTCGCATGCTGGCGGAGTCGGAGCGGTTCTCGCGCGAGCCGCAGCTCATCGCCTCAGAGATCGATCTCGAGCTGCTTTCGCAGGAGCGCATGCGGCAAACCAGTTTTGGGCAGGCGGCGGAGATGGAGCGGGGCGCGGTGGAGGGGTTTCGGACCGTGGATCTCTCTCTGCCGATGACGGCGGCCGGCCGGCTGCTGCTTTCGCGCAGCTACGAGCGTTTTCCTTATGTGCCGTCCGGCGCGGCACGGCGCGAGGAACGGTGCCGGGAGGTCTACCAGATCCAGGTGCAGGGTTTGGCCAAGCGGCTTGAAGCCGCCAAGCTGGAGCGCGTGGTCATCGGGATTTCCGGCGGCCTGGATTCGACCAACGCGCTGCTGGTGTGCGCGCAGTGCATGGACCTGCTCGGCTATCCGCGCACGAATATCCTGGCGTACACGATGCCGGGATTCGCCACCAGCCGGCGGACGCTGGAACAGGCGCGGCGGCTGATGGCCGCCATCGGCTGCGCGGCGCACGAAATCGACATCCGGCCGAGCTGCCTCGAACTGCTGCGCGAGATCGGGCATCCCTACGCCGATGGCCGGCGGGTGTTCGATGTGACATTCGAAAACGTGCAGGCTGGCGAGCGGACCAACCACCTCTTCCGCTTGGCGAACCTGCACAACGCGCTGGTGGTCGGGACCAGCGATTTGAGCGAACTGGCGCTGGGCTGGTGCACCTACGGCGTGGGCGACCACATGTCGCACTACGCAGTGAACGCCAGCGTGCCGAAGACGCTTATGGCGTACGTGATCCGGTGGGTGGCCGAGACCGGCGCACTGGGCGCCGGGACGACCGAATCGTTGCACGCAGTCCTCGCAACCAAAATGAGCCCCGAGTTGGTGCCGGGCGAAATTGGGGATGCCGAGCCGTCGCAGGATACGGAGGCGGCGATCGGACCTTATGAACTGCACGATTTCACGCTTTACCACACGGTGCGGTTTGGCTTTTCGCCGGCGAAAGCCGCGTTCCTTGCCTGGAGCGCGTGGCACGACGCGGCGCTGGGCTCCTGGCCGGACATTCCCGAGGACAAGCGGCACGCGTATACGATCGGTGAGATAAAGAAGTACCTGGAAATTTTTCTCGAGCGCTTCTTCCAATACAGCCAGTTCAAGCGGACCTGCATTCCGAATGCGCCGAAAATCGGCTCGGGCGGATCGCTTTCGCCGCGCGGCGATTACCGCGCTCCGAGCGACAGCGAAGCGGCGGCGTGGCTGAAGGAACTGGAGTTGGTGCCGGAAGAATAGGTTCTCAGTTTTGAGTTGTGAGTTTTGGGTGGTCGTAAGCGCCGTTACGGAAATGCGTCTACGCAGCACCCGTTGTATGTAAAAACGCGGTATCGGTGGGCCAGCGTGAGTTGAAATGGAGAAGAACGCTGAACTCATGCTGCCGCTGATGTGGACACTGGGTGTTTATTTCGGACTCGTGCTGCTGCTGGTGGGCGGGATGCTGCTGGTTTCCTACCTGCTGGGGCAAAGACACCACGCGCCGGCTACTGGGCAGCCGTATGAGGCGGGGATCGTTTCCGAGGGCTCGGCACACGTTCGGCTTTCCGCGAAATTTTATCTCATCGCCGTCTTTTTCGTAGTCTTCGATCTGGAAGCAGTCTTTCTGTTTGCTTGGGCCGTCGCGGCGCGCCTGGTGGGGTGGCCCGGATTTTGGGAAGCGGTGACGTTCGTGGGGGTGCTGGTGGCGGCGCTGGTGTACTTGTGGAGGGCCGGAGCGCTGGATTGGAGCGCGCACCGCCGCTGATGCTGTTCACCATCACCAGACCGCAATCCGGCCCGCCGGGCGAACGCCAGCGCGACAGCTTCGAAGACGCGGTGCGGCGGAACGTGCTGCTCTCACGGCTTCAGGACCTGGCGGCATGGGCGCGGAAAAACTCCATCTGGCCGTTCAACTTCGGGCTGTCGTGCTGCTATGTCGAAATGGCTACCAGCATCACGAGCAAGTACGATATCGCGCGCTTCGGGGCGGAAGTGATTCGCGGCACTCCCCGGGAAGCGGATCTCATGGTGATCGCCGGGACGGTCTTCATCAAGATGGCGCCGGTGATCCAGCGGCTGTACGAGCAGATGATGGAGCCGCGCTGGGTGATCTCGATGGGCTCGTGCGCCAATTCCGGCGGCATGTACGACATCTACAGCGTGGTGCAGGGCGTGGACAAATTTCTGCCGGTGGATGTCTATGTGCCCGGCTGCCCGCCGCGGCCGGATGCGTTCGAAGAGGGGCTCGTGCTGCTGCAAAAGGCCGTGGGGTCGGAGCGGCGGCCGTTGAGCTGGGTGATCGGGCCGCAGGGCGTCGAGCGGCCGCCCATGCCGTCGAATCGCGATTTGAAGCGGCCGCTGCGGCAACAGGCCCGCGATTTGCGGACGCCGGATCAGGTGTAACCATGGCGGCTGGAGCGAATGCATCGCTGGTGAAGGACGGCATTCAGACGCTGTGGGTGCCGCGCGAGGAAGTGCATGAGAAACTGCGCGGCCTCAAGAGCGAGTACCGCATGCTGTACGACCTCACCGCCATCGACGAGCGCGACCGGGTACATCGCGAGGGCGAGCCGGAATCCGATTTCACCGCTGTCTATCATCTGTATTCGTTCGACCGCAACGAGTACATCCGGATCAAGACGCCGCTGGCGGAATCGGCGCTTTCGCTCGACAGCATCACTGACATCTGGCCGGCGGCGGACTGGTACGAGCGCGAGGTGTGGGACATGTTCGGGATCCAGTTTTCCGGGCATCCGCATCTCCAGCGCATTCTGATGCCGCGGACGTGGGTGGGGCATCCGCTGCGCAAGGACCACCCGGCGCGCGCAACCGAGATGGGGCCGTTCCAGCTTTCCGAGGAGAAAGAAGAGCGCGAGCAGGAGGCGCTGCGCTTCCGCCCCGAGGAGTGGGGCTTCGAGCGCTCGCACGACGATTCGGATTTCATCTTCCTCAACCTCGGGCCGCAGCACCCTGGGACGCACGGCGTGCTGCGCATAGTGCTTCAACTCGATGGCGAAGCGATCGTCCACGCCGTGCCGGAGATCGGGTTTCATCACCGCGGCGCGGAAAAAATGGGCGAGCGGCAGTCGTGGCACACATACATTCCGTACACCGACCGCGTGGATTATCTGGGCGGCGTGATGAACAACCTGGCCTATCTGACCGCGCTCGAAAAGCTGGCCGGAGTGCCCATCCCGCCGCGCGCGCAAACCATTCGCGTGATGCTGGCCGAGCTGTTCCGGATCATCAGCCACCTGGTGTGGTACGGAACGTTTGCGCAGGACCTGGGACAAATGTCGCCGGTGTTCTACACGTTCAACGACCGCGAGCGCGCGTTCGGCATCATCGAAGCGGTGTGCGGCGCGCGCATGCACCCGAACTGGTTCCGGCTGGGAGGCGTGGCGCAGGACCTGCCGCGCGGGTGGGACAAGCTGTTCCTGGATTTCATCGATTACTTTCCGCCGAAACTGGCCGAATATGACCGCGAGGTGCTGCGCAATAAGATTTTTCAGAAGCGCACGAAGGGCGTGGGTGTGCTGACGACCGAGCAGGCGATCGAGTGGGGCTTAACCGGTCCCAACCTGCGGGCGTGCGGCCTGGAATGGGATTTCCGCAAAAAGCAGCCGTATTCCGGGTATGAGAACTTCGAGTTCGATATTCCGACCGGCACGCACGGCGATTGCTACGACCGCGCGGTGGTGCGCGTGGAGGAGATGCGGCAGAGCCTGCGGATTATTGAGCAGTGCGTGCGCAACATGCCCGAGGGGCCGTATAAATCGCTGCATCCGCTGGCGACGCCGCCGCTGAAGGAGCACACCATGGAGGACATCGAAACGCTGATCACGCATTTTCTCGGGGTGAGCTGGGGACCGGTGATTCCACCCGGCGAGGCGCTGGGCGCGATCGAAGCGACGAAAGGCAACAACGGGTATTACCTGGTGAGCGACGGCAGCACGGTGTCGTACCGGACGCGCATCCGCACGCCGTCGTTCGCGCACATGCAGGCGCTGCCGCTCCAGGTGCGTGGGCGAATGATTCCCGACCTGCTCGCGGTGCTGGGCGCGATGGATTTTGTCTTGGCCGATATCGACCGGTAGGGAAGAGAGATGTTGAGCGAAGAAGAGCGACGCGAAATTGAAGCCGAGTTCCCGCACTATCCCACGCGGCAGGCGGTGTGCATCGATGCCATGAAGATCGTGCAGAAGCACCGCGGATGGGTTTCGGACGAAGCGCTGAAGGACATCAGCGAGCTACTCGGCATGCCGCTGGCGGAATTGGACGGCGTGGCGACATTTTACAACTTGATCTTCCGGCAGCCGGTGGGGCGGCACGTGATTTACGTGTGCGACAGCGTGAGCTGCTGGATCATGCACTCGGACCGGCAGTTCCGGCATTTGCGCGAGCGGCTGGGGACGGCGCCGGGCGAGACCACTGCCGACGGGCGCTTCACGCTGCTGCCGATTGTTTGCCTGGGAGCGTGCGACCGCGCGCCGGTAATGATGGTGGACGACGACCTGCACGGCCTGCTGGAGCCGGGGAAGATCGACGGAATCCTGGAGAAGTACAGGTAGCGATGGAAACGCCGCTCACGCAGAATGTCCATCCCGTCGCTGCGCCGCCGGACCGCGGCGCGTACGAGCGCGCGGGCGGCTACCAGGCGCTGCGCAAGGCGCTGCGCGAGATGACGCCCGAGAGCGTCGTCGAGGAAGTGAAAGGTGCGAACCTCCGCGGGCGCGGCGGCGCGGGATTTCCCACCGGGCTGAAATGGTCGCTGGTGCCCAAGGATGCACCGCATCCGCGCTACGTGGTGTGCAACGCGGACGAGATGGAGCCGGGGACGTTCAAAGACCGCGTGATCATGGAAGGCGATCCGCACGAACTGGTCGAGGGCGTGATTCTGTGCGGGTACGCCACCGGTGCGGACGCAGCCTACATCTTCCTACGCGGAGAATACAAGCTGGCGGCTCAGCGCGTGGCGCAGGCGATCGCGGAAGCCTACGAGGGCCACTATCTGGGGCGGAATATTCTCGGCTCGGGCTACGGCCTGGATCTGTATCTCCACACGAGCGCCGGGCGTTACATGTGCGGCGAAGAGACCGGCATGCTGAACGCGCTCGAAGGCAAGCGCGCAAATCCGCGCGCCAAGCCGCCGTATCCGCCGGTGGTGGGACTCTTCGGCAAACCGACGACGATCAATAACGTCGAGACGCTGTCGAACGTGCCGCACATCGTGAATCACGGCGCGGAGTGGTTTCGCAAGCTGAGCCGGAGCAAAGACGGCGGCACGAAAATCTACGGCGTGAGCGGGAAAGTGAAGCGGCCGGGCTGGTGGGAACTGCCCATGGGCACCACGGTGCGCGAAATTCTGGAGGAGCACGCCGGCGGGATGCGCGAGGGGCTGAGGTTTCGCGGCCTGCTGCCCGGCGGCGCGTCCACCGATTTCCTCACCGAGCAGCACCTCGACGTGCCGATGGATTTTACGGAGGTGCAGAAAGCAGGCAGCCGCATGGGCACGGGAACCATGATCGTGATGGACGACCGCACCTGCCCGGTGGGGATGGTCTGGAACCTGACACATTTTTTCGCGCAGGAATCCTGCGGATGGTGCACGCCGTGCTGGAGCGGACTGGCGTGGGCGGAGCGCATCCTCAAGGCCATGGAGGAAGGGAAGGGACAACCTGGCGATCTCGAAAGACTGGAGTTTCAGACGAAGTTTTGGGCGCCGGGCCAAACCTTTTGCGCGCTGGCGCCTGGCGCTGCGGAACCGCTCCAGAGCGCACTGAAATATTTCCGCGACGATTTCGAGCGCCACATCCGCGATCACGGCTGCCCGTGGGCCGATGGGGGGGCGGGCTGATGGCGACGGTCTACGTGGACAATCGGCCGTACACCATGGACGACCGGCAGAACCTGCTGTACGGGTGCCTCTCGCTGAAGATGAACCTGCCGTATTTCTGCTGGCATCCGGCGCTGGGATCGGTGGGGGCGTGCCGGCAATGCGCGGTCAAGCAGTACAAGGATGAAAACGATCAGGGCGGCAAGATCGTAATGGCGTGCATGACGCCGGCCGCGGAAGGCACGCGCATTTCGATCGAGGACCCCGAGGCCGTGGCATTCCGCCGCGCGGTGATCGAAGGGCTGATGCTCAACCATCCGCACGATTGCCCGGTGTGCGATGAAGGCGGCGAGTGCCATTTGCAGGACATGACCGTGATGACCGGCCATGATTACCGCCGGTACCGGTTCGAGAAGCGGACGTTCCGTAATCAGTATCTGGGGCCGCTGCTGAATCACGAGATGAACCGCTGCATCCAGTGCTACCGGTGCGTGCGGTATTACCGGGAATACTGTGGCGGCGGCGACCTGCACGCGTTCTCGATCAACCACACGGTGTATTTCGGCCGCGACAAGGACGGCGTGCTGGAGAACGAATTCGCCGGCAACCTGGCGGAGGTCTGTCCCACGGGCGTATTCACCGACCGCACGGCCAAGCAGCACTACACGCGCAAATGGGATTTGCAGATGGCGCCTTCGCTGTGCGTGCATTGCGGGGTGGGGTGCGGCACCACGGTGGCGGAGCGCTACGGGAGCGTGCGCCGCATCGTGAACCGGTACAACAGCGAGGTGAACGGCTATTTTCTGTGCGACCGCGGGCGGTATGGCTACGAATTCGCAGACAGCGAGCGCCGCATCCGCGAGGCGCGGGGGAACATCGAACTGCTGAAGGCGGCGCGCGGAGGCTCCGCCATCGGGATCGGGTCGCCCCGGGCATCGCTGGAGAGCAATTTCGCGCTGCGGCGGCTGGTAGGGCCGGAGCGGTTCTACGCCGGCATGGCCCCCCGCGAGGCGCGTTTGCTGGCGCTGATCCTCGAGATTTTGCGCGGCCCGGCGCGCACGCCCTCGCTGCGCGAGATCGAAGAATCGGACGCGGTGTTGATGCTGGGCGAGGACCTCACGAATTCCGCGCCGCGGATGGCGCTGAGTGTACGGCAGTCCGTCCGGCAGAAGACGCTGGCCGGGGCCGAGCGGCTGCGCATCCCGCGGTGGATGGACCATGCCGTGCGGGAGTTCGCGCAGAGCGATCACGGGCCGCTGTTCATCGCCTCGGCCGGCGCGACGCGGCTGGACGATATCGCCACGCGCACTTTCCGCGGCGCGCCGCGCGACCTGGCGCGGCTGGGCTTCGCCGTGGCGCACGTGCTGGACGCGCGGGCGCCCGCGCCGCACGAAATTCCCGACGGCGCGTCCGAAATAGCCGGAGCGTTGAAGGAAGCCGCGCGGCCGGTGGTGATTGCGGGGGCCACTCTGGGCAGTTCCTCGATCCTCCGCGCCGCGGCCAATATCGCGTGGGCGCGACCTGGAACCGGGCTGGCGTTTGTGGTTCCGGAAGCGAACAGCATGGGGCTGGCGCTGATGGGCGCACCCGCGCTCGGCGCCGCGATGCAAGCCGACGGCGATACCCTGATCGTGCTCGAAAACGATCTTTACCGGCGCGCGCCGGCTGAAGAGGTCGACCGCTTCCTGGCGCGCTTCCGGCACATCGTGGCGCTCGATTCGCTGGGGAACGCGACTACACAGAAGGCCGAACTCGTTCTGCCCGCGGCGACCTTCGCCGAAGGCAGCGGAACTTTCATCAGCAGCGAGGGCCGCGCGCAGCGCGCGTTTCGCGTGCTGGCGCCGCCGGCGCCGATTCAGGATAGCTGGCGATGGCTGGCGAATTGGGGCGGCTTGGACGAAGGTATTGCGGAAATCGCCGCCGCGCTTCCGCAACTGGCGGCCATTACCCGCGCCGCGCCCGGTGAGGAGTTCCGCATCGCCGGGCAAAAAATCCCGCGCGAGCCGCACCGCTACAGTGGGCGGACGGCCATGCTGGCGCAGATCAGCGTGCACGAGCCCAAGCCGCCGGCCGATCCGGATGCGCCCCTTTCGTTTTCCATGGAAGGCTCTCCCGATCCGCCGCCCGCCGCGGTGACGCCGTTTTTCTGGACGCCCGGGTGGAATTCTTACCAGGCGGTGAATAAGTTTCAGGAGGAGATCGCCGGGCCGTTGCGCGGCGGCGTGCCGGGCGTGCGGCTCTTCGAACCGGTCGAGGGCGCGCGTGAGTTTTTCGCCGAGATTCCGCAGCCGTTCGAGCCGCGGGAGGGCGAATGGCTCGTCGTTCCTATACCGCACATCTTTGGATCCGAGGAACTCAGCCGCGAATCGCCGGCCATCGCGGAACTGGCGCCGCCGGCGTATGTCGCGGTCAACCGCGCGGCCGCCGATCAATTCGGCCCCGAGGCCGAGATGCTCGGGCGGCGCGTGCCGGTGCGGGTGGCGTCCGAATTGCCGGACGGCGTGGCCGCGATTCCTGCCGGCATTCCGCCCTTCGAGGGACTCGAATTGCCGCTGCGGACGCCGATCCGGAGGGCCTCGTGACGAGCCCGTATCCCTTCGCCGCCATCTTCGGCGTCCTCATCGTGGCGCTCACCATCGCCGCCGGTTTGATCTGGCTCGAGCGCCGCCTGCTGGCGCTTTTTCAGGACCGCTACGGTCCCAACCGCGCTGGTCCTTTCGGCCTGCTTCAGGTGCTCGCCGACATGATCAAGATTTTCCTGAAAGAAGACTGGATTCCGCCGTTCGCCGACCGCACGGTGTTCGTGCTTGCGCCGGCGGTGATCGTGGTCGCCGTTCTGCTTTCTTTCGCGGTGCTGCCCATCGCGCCGGGGATCATCGTCTCCGATCTCAATATCGGGCTGCTGTGGGTGCTGGCCATGTCCTCGCTGGGCGTTTACAGCATCGTGCTGGGGGGCTGGGCTTCGGACAACAAGTATTCGCTTCTCGGAGCTATGCGTGCGTCGGCGCAGATGCTCAGCTACGAAGTGTTCATGGGGCTTTCGCTGATGGGCGTGGTGCTGCTGGCCGGCTCGTTCGACCTGGTGCATATTGTAGAGGCGCAACGCCATCTCTGGTTTGTGATTCCGCAGTTCCTAGGGTTTGTTCTTTTTCTCATCGCCGGTCTGGCCGAAACGCGCCGCATCCCATTCGATTTGCCGGAGGCCGAAAGCGAGCTCATCGCCGGCTTCCATTCCGAATACTCGGGCATGAAATTCGGCATGTTTTTTGTCGGCGAATATCTGGGTGTTGTTTTGATTTCCTCGCTGATCACGGTCCTGTTTTTCGGCGGGTGGCTCGGCCCGCTGCTGCCGCCGCTGCTGTGGTTTTTCATCAAGATGTTCGCGTTCATCTGTTTTTTCATTCTGGTGCGCGCGTCGCTGCCGCGGCCGCGCTTCGACCAGTTGATGGCCTGGGCATGGAAGATCATGCTGCCGCTGGCGCTCGCCAATCTAATGGTCACGGGAGCGGTGGTGCTGGCCTGGGGGAAATGAATGTTCAGTCTGCTCGAAACGATCTGGAGGGTTTTTCTTCACGCGTTCCATAAACGGGTGACGATTCAGTATCCCGATCAGAAGCCGTATCTGGCGCCGCGCTGGCGCGGCCGGATCATCCTGTCGCGCGATCCCGACGGCGGCGAGCGCTGTGTGGCCTGTTATCTGTGTGCCATCGCCTGCCCGGTGGATTGCATCGCGCTCCAGGCTACCGAGGACGATACGGGCCGGCGATATCCCGCATTTTTCCGCATCAATTTTTCGCGCTGCATTTTCTGCGGGTATTGCGAGGATGCCTGCCCGACCTACGCCATCCAGCTCACGCCGGATTTCGAAATGGGCGAATACCGGCGCCCGAATCTGGTCTACGAAAAAGAAGACCTGCTCATCAACGGCCCGGGAAAATATCCCGGCTACAATTTCTGGCGCGTGGCCGGGGTGAAGATCGGCGGGAAGGACAAGGGCGAGGCGCAAAACGAGGGGCGGCCGGTGGATCTGCACACTTTGCTGCCCTGAGGTCCTATGCACGTTGTGTTCTATATTTCGGCGGCGATAGCGGTGGCGGCCACGCTGCTCATGCTCAGGCAGCTCAACGCCGTTCATGCGCTGATCTATCTGGTCATTTCGCTGCTGGCGGTGGCGGTGGTCTTTTATACGCTGGGCGCACCGTTCGCCGCGGCGCTCGAAGTGATCATCTACGCCGGCGCCATCATGGTGTTGTTCGTTTTCGTGGTGATGCTGCTGAACCTGGGGCAGGCGGCCATCCGGTTCGAGCGAAAGCTGCTTGGCAAAGGCTCGTGGATCTGCCCGGCGGTTCTGGCTGCAATCCTCATTGCCGAATTGACCTGGCTGCTCATCGAAGGCGTGGGCCCCATGTATCCGCCGATGACGATCGGCCCGGTGGAGGTGGGGGCGGCGTTGTTCGGGCCGTACATGATCGGAGTCGAACTGGCCTCGATGCTGCTGCTGGCGGGACTGGTGGGCGCCTATCATATCGGCCGGCGGGAGCGCAGCGGTCCGGAGCCGGCTGATGTTTCCGAAGAGGCGCACAAATGATCCGCGACAGCCTAATTCTCGCCAGCGTCCTCTTCGCGTTGGGGCTCGCCGGGGTGCTTTTGCGTCGCAATGTGGTGTTCGTGCTGATGTCGATCGAGGTGATGCTCAATGCCGCCGGCCTGGCATTCATCGCGGCCGGCGCGCGCTGGCAGCAGGCGGACGGACAGGTGATGTTTATTTTCATCCTCGCCATGGCCGCGGCCGAGGTGGCCGTCGGGCTGGCTCTGGTGCTGGCGCTTTTTCATCACTACAAATCGCTGGACGCCGATGAGGCCAGCCGGATGAAAGGCTGAAATGCTCGATCTGCTCTGGCTCATTCCCGCCGCGCCGTTCGCCAGTGCCGCCGTGCTGTTGCTGGTTGGCCGCCGGATGCCGCGGAAGGTGGTCGCGACGCTCGGTGTCGTTTCGATCGCGGTGTCGGCCATCGTTTCGGGTTTGGTGGCGATCGCGTTCATCGGCTCGCCACCGCCCGGCAACGCCTACGACCAGCACCTCTGGACGTGGATAGCGGTCGGTGGTTTCCATCCGGGGATCGCGTTGTACCTCGATCCGCTCTCGCTGATCATGACGCTGGTTGTGACCTTCGTGTCCTTTCTCATCCACCTTTATTCCACGGAATTCATGGCCGGGGATGAAGGCTACGCGCGGTTCTTCGCCTACATGAACCTGTTCGTGGCCTCGATGGTGATGCTGGTGCTGGGCGACAACCTGCTGCTGCTGTACCTCGGCTGGGAGGGCGTGGGGTTGTGCAGCTACCTGTTGATCGGCTTCTGGTATCGGGACCCGGCCAACGGCCGCGCCGGGCAGAAGGCATTCATCGTGACGCGCGTTGGCGACACCTCGATGGCCATTGGCCTGTTTCTGCTGTTCCACATGCTGGGCACGCTGAATATTCAGGAGCTGATGGCGCGCGCGCGTGCGGATTGGCCGGTGGGCTCGGGATTGGCAATCGCCGCCGCGGCGCTGCTGCTCGGCGGCGCGGTGGGAAAATCGGCGCAGCTTCCGCTGCAAACCTGGCTGCCGGACGCGATGGCCGGCCCCACGCCCACCAGCGCCCTGATCCACGCCGCCACCATGGTCACCGCCGGCGTTTATTTGATCGCGCGCACGCACGTGCTCTACGAGATTGCCCCGGCAGTGCAACTGGCCGTGGCGATCATCGGCGCGGCTACGCTGCTGCTCGCCGGTTTCAGCGCGCTGGTTCAAACCGATATCAAGCGCGTGCTGGCCTATTCGACCATAAGCCAGATCGGCTATATGTTCCTGGCGCTGGGACTGGGGGCGTGGTCGGCGGCGATTTTCCATTTCATGACGCACGCGTTCTTCAAGGCGCTGCTGTTCCTCGCGGCCGGAATCGTGATCGAAGCGCTGCATCAAGAGCACAACATCTTTCACATGGGCGGGCTGCGGCGCGAGCTGCCGGTGGCTTTCTGGGCTTTCCTTGCCGGCGGCTGCGCGCTGGCCGGCCTGCCGCTGGTCACGGCCGGCTCGTATAGCAAGGATTGGATCATCGCCAGCGCGTCGCCCAGTCCGGCGCTGTGGGCCGCGGCGATTGCGGGGGTGCTGCTGACTTCGCTCTACACATTTCGGCTGATTTTCCTGGTTTTCTTCGGAACCGCGCGCACGCCGGTGTCGAAACAGCCGGGAGTTGCCGAACAGATTCCGGTCTGGGTGCTGGCGGTTCTCTCTATCGTCGGCGGCTCCGAGCGCCCGGCTTATCGGCCCTTCATGGCGCACCTCTTTGGAGCCACGCCGAAGCCGCCGGAAGCATTGTCGACCATCGCCGCTGCGGCGGCGTTCTTCACGGGTCTGGTTTGCGCCTGGTACTTCCTGCGCGGCGACGCTCCCGCCACCAATCCCCTGGCACGCTTCTGGTACGCCGGCTGGGGGTTCGACTGGCTTTACGGCCGCATCTTCGTGCGCCCGGTGGAGTGGGCCGCGCGGGTCAACCACAACGACGTAATCGATTCCATGTATGACGGTCTGGCCACGCTGGCGCGTTTCGTCTGGCGCGGGTTGGCCCTCACCGAAAACGGAAAGCTGCGCTGGTACGCCGCCGCCATTGCCGGCGGCACGCTTATCTTCGTGGCGCTGGTGATCTTCCTATGATTCTGCTGGCCCTCATTGCGGTCCTCATCGGCGGGGGTATGGTTGCCGCGGTGGCGGCGCGCTGGAGCGCCGCGGCGGCGCGGTGGATCTCGCTTCTGGCTTTACTCGCCGATTTCGGGCTGGGCCTCTCGATCTGGGTGCGCAGCGCGGGCGCGGCCGGCCCCTGGCTCGTAGACGCCGATTACGCCTGGCTGCCGCAGTTCGGCATCCGCTTCCATCTCGCCGTGGACGGGTTGAGCCTGCTGCTCCTGATGCTCACGTTTTTCCTCGGGTTCGTCTCCGTGCTGGCCTCGTGGTCCGAGATCACCGAATCGGTGGGATTCTTTCACCTCAGCCTGCTCGCGACGCTGGCCGGCATCGCCGCCGTTTTTTTGGCGGTGGATCTTTTCCTCTTCTACTTCGCTTGGGAGCTCATGCTGGTCCCGATGTACTTTCTGATCGCCGTGTGGGGCCACGAAAACCGTGTCTACGCCGCCATCAAGTTCTTCATCTTCACCCAACTCAGCGGTCTGCTGATGCTGGTGGCGATCCTCGCGCTTTATTTCTTCCACCACAGCACCACCGGCGTATATACGTTCGAATACGCCGATCTGCTCGGCACCGCTTTGCCGCCTGGTACCGCCATGTGGTTGATGGCCGGCTTCTTCGTGGCGTTCGCCGTGAAACTGCCCGTTGTCCCGCTGCACACCTGGCTGCCCGATGCGCACACCGAAGCGCCCACAGCCGGCTCGGTGGTGCTGGCGGGCCTGCTGCTCAAGACCGGCGCTTACGGCATGCTGCGCTTCGTGGTGCCGCTGTTTCCCGATGCCGCGCACAAATTCGCGCCGGTGGCCATCGTACTGGGCGTGATCGGGATTCTCTACGGTGCGATCCTCGCCTTCGGCCAGACCGATCTCAAGCGCCTGGTGGCTTACACCAGTGTGAGCCATCTGGGGTTTGTGCTGCTCGGCATTTTCGTGGGCAACGCGCTGGCGCTCCAGGGCGCGCTGCTGACCATCATCTGCCACGGCATCAGCACGGGGGCTCTCTTCGTGCTGGTGGGCTCGCTCCAGGAGCGCATCCATACGCGCGAACTCGGCCGGATGGGCGGGCTGTGGGCCACGACGCCGCGCCTGAGCGGCGCGGCGCTCTTCTTCACCCTGGCCTCGCTGGGGCTGCCCGGGCTGGGCGATTTCGTCGGCGAATTCCTGGTACTGCTGGGAACGTACCGCGTGAGCATTCCGGCAGCCGCGATTGCCGCGTGCGGCGTGCTGGCGGCCACGCTCTACGGCGTCCGGCTCGTGCAGCGCGCTTTCCACGGCCCCAACGTCCACGAATTGCGCCTGGCCGACCTCGCCCCGCGCGAAGGACTTGTCGTGACCCTCATGGCCGTCGCGCTGCTCTGGCTCGGGCTGTATCCGCGCCCGGTGACCGCAACTTTCCAGCCGGCCATGGACCGCGTGGAAAGGGTGGCACTCAAATGAACATCGCCGATTTCACTGCTATCGTCCCGCTTCTCATCCTGGCCGGAACGGCGGTTGTGGCGATGGTCGGCGTGGCGCTGCACCGCAATCACACCGCCACGGTGCTGATTTCGCTGATCGGCCTGGCCGCCGCGTTCCGCTCGCTGTGGACAGCGGCGGCCCACGCCCGGCCGGTGGGCGCGCTGCTCGTCATCGATCCCTACGCGCTGTTCTATATGGGGATGATTATCGCTGCCACCATGGCCTTCGTCCTGTTCGCCTACGACTATTTCCGCAAACGCGAAGGCCGGCACGAGGAGGTCTACATTCTCGCGCTGGTGGCCACGCTGGGCTCGGCGGTGCTGGCGGCCAGCAGCCATCTGGTGTCGCTGTTCCTCGGCCTGGAACTGCTCAGCGTCTCGCTCTACGGCATGATCGCGTATTTGAAATCGCGCGCCGTGGGGATCGAGGCCGCTTTGAAGTACCTGGTGCTGGCGGCGATTTCCGCGGCGTTTCTGCTGTTCGGCATCGCCCTGATTTACTTTGCGCTGGGCAGCATGGAACTGCCGTGGATTTCCGGGCGCCTGGCGACCGGCTACGGCTTCGATCGCGGCCTGGTGCTTGCCGGGTTCGCGCTGCTGATGACCGGCCTGGGATTCAAGCTGGCGGTGGTGCCGTTCCACCTCTGGACCCCCGACGTTTACGAGGGCGCGCCCGCACCCGTGACGGCGTACATCGCCACCGTTTCGAAAGGCGCGATCTTTGCCGTGGTGCTGCGCTATTTCTATGCGGCGCATGCGCTCGAATCCACGGCGCTGTTCACCGTTTTCTTCATTCTGGCGTTCGCTTCCATGGTGGCCGGCAACCTGCTCGCGTTGCTGCAAAGCAACGTCAAGCGCATTCTGGCGTACTCCTCCATCGCCCACCTCGGCTACATTCTGGTCGCGTTCTTAGCCGCGGGCGAGGCCGGCCCGGCTGCGGTGACCTTCTACTTCGCGGCGTATTTCGTGACTACCTGGGGCGCGTTCGGCGTGGTCAGCGTGCTTTCGACCGCCGACCGCGAGGCCGACACGATGGAGGACTATCGCGGCCTCTTCTGGCGCCGGCCGGTGGTTGCAGGTGTGTTCACCGCCATGCTGCTCTCGCTT
>JAJYLS010000067.1 GCA_021787555.1 Acidobacteriota bacterium
CGAACGGGTCGGGGGGACAAAACCCCTCCCGGTCGACGTCCGGGTCATCGCGGCCACCAACATCGACCTCGAAAAAGCCGTTCGGGCGGGCCGCTTCCGGGAAGATCTCTTCTACCGCCTGAACGTCATCCCTTTCTTCGTCCCTCCTCTGCGCGAGCGCCGCGAAGACATCCCGCTGCTCGCCGATCATTTCCTGCGCGAATTCACCACCGCGTACGGCCGCAAGCCCAAGGAACTGACCCCCGAAGCCTACCGCGTTCTCACCGAGCACCACTGGCCCGGCAATGTCCGCGAGCTGAAAAACCTCATCGAGCGTATCGTCATCCTGAACCCGCAAGTCCGCGTCGACGCCCGCCACATCCCGGTCAACGCCGCGCGCCGCCAGCCCGACCGCCCCCTCGACCGCTTCGGCAGCCTGCAGGAAGTCCGCGAAGCCGCCGAGCGCGAATATATCCTGAAGAAACTCGAAGAAACCGCCGGCAACGTCACCCGCACCGCCGAGTTACTCGGCCTCGAACGCAGCAACTTATACCGCAAGATGAAAGCCCTCGGCATCGGGCCGAAAGAATAGCTTCGTCCGGGGAATTTGTGGGTAACGGGCGGGTCAGCGCGGGGCTTGCGTGAGAAAGCGGTGAAGTTTGCGGCCGGTAGCGTCGAAGGACCGTTGGCCCTCCTCGGAGCCGTTGTGAACGGCTTGAACCGCTGCTGAAGAAGTCCCGCTGGTGCATCCTCAAACGGAAAGAGAATCTCACCGCCAAGCAGCAGCACCGCCTCCGCGATCTCCTGCGCTACAACCTGAAAACCGTCCGCGCCTATCTGCTGAAGGAAGATCTCCAGCAGTTCTGGAAATACAACTCGCCCACCTGGGCCGGCATGTTCCTCGACTTCTGGTGCAGCCAGACTATGCGCAGCCGCATGGAACCCGTGAAGAAGATCGCCCGGGAAGGTCTGGTGGAGGGGGATTACGGGAAAGGCGGATGAGGAGGGCGGCCGTTCCGGGCACCCCATAGTAGAATTTCTTTATGCGCCGCATCTTGCTATTGCTGCTGTTCGCGGCCGGTGTGGCGGCATGGGCCGCGCAGCCGGTGCGGGCCCGGCATGGCATGGTGGTGACGCGCGAGGACCACGCCACCGAGGCCGGTTTGCAGGTGCTGGAAAGGGGCGGCAACGCGGTGGATGCGGCGGTGGCGGTGGGATTCGCGCTGGCGGTGACGCATCCCGCGGCGGGAAATATCGGCGGCGGCGGCTTCATGCTGATCCGCCTGGCGGACGGCCGCACCACCTTCATCGATTTCCGCGAGCGCGCGCCGGGCGCTGCGTCGCGGAACATGTATCTGGACGCATCCGGCAACGTGACGCAGGACAGCGTGCTCGGATACCGCGCCGTGGGCGTACCGGGCACGGTGGCCGGCCTGGAATACGCCTGGAAGAAATACGGTCGGAAGCGCTGGACGGAGCTGGTGCAGCCGGCGGTGGAGCTTGCGGCGCATGGTTTTCCGCTCTCCTATGCGCAGGCGCAGAGTTTGCGCGCGGCCGCGGGCGGGCTGAGCCGCTTTCCCGAATCGAACCGCATTTTCCTGCGCGGGGGACGATACTACGAGCCGGGCGAGACCTTCCTCCAGCCGGAACTGGCGCGCACGCTGGAGCGCATTGCCAAGTCCGGCGCCAGGGATTTCTACCAGGGCGAAACGGCGCAGTCGCTTGCCAGGGACATGCGCGAGCACGGCGGGCTGATCACGCTCGAAGACCTGAAGCAGTACAAGGCCATCCAGCGCGCGCCGCTCACCGGCAAATACCGCGGCTATGACATCGTTACGGCGCCGCTGCCCAGCTCCGGCGGCATCGGCATTCTGCAAATGCTGGGGATGCTGGAAAGCACCGGATACGAAAAGGGCGGCGCGGGTTCGGCGAGCGCGGTGCATTACATGGCGGAGGCCATGCGGCGCTACTTCGCCGACCGCGCGCAATACCTGGGCGACGGCGATTTCGCGAAGGTGCCGGTGAAGGCGCTGCTCGATCCGAATTACATCAAGATGCGGCGCAATTCCATCGACCCGGCGACGGCCACACCAAGCACGCAGGTGCATGCCGGGCTCCCCGCGGGGCACGAATCGGTGGAAACGACGCATTATTCGGTGGCCGATGGCGAGGGCAACATCGCCATCGTGACCTATACTCTAAATGGCGGCTACGGTAGCAAGGCGGCCGCCACGGGGCTCGGTTTTCTGCTCAACAATGAAATGGACGATTTCGCTTCCAAGCCCGGCTCGCCGAACATGTACGGGCTGATTCAGGGAGAGGCGAACGCGATCGCGCCGCACAAGGCGCCGCTTTCGGCGATGACCCCGACGATTCTTTTAAAAGACGGCAAGCCATTTCTGGCGCTGGGCTCGCCCGGCGGCCCGACCATTATCAACACGGTGCTGGAAGTGATTGTCAACATGGTGGATTTCGGCATGAACGTGCAGGATGCGGTGGATTGGCCCCGTTTCCATCACCAGTGGATGCCGGATGAGCTGCGCATGGAGGCGGGCTACTCGCCGGACACGATTGCGCTGCTTGAAAAGCGCGGCTACCAGGTGAAGCGCACGCGCGGGCAAGGCGAAGTGGCCGCCATTGCGTTCCAGGACGGCTGGCTGGAGGGCGCCCCGGATATCCAGCGGTGCGAATCCACGGCGAAAGGATACTAGTGAATCACGCACTTTCCACACACCTGTTTGTCAATCACCGGCTGACCACGGCGCTGCTCTCGAAAATCGAGAAGGCGGGAATTCCCGCGGTGGAGATTTTCTGCGCGCGGCAGCACCTGGACTACCGCAACAAGGCGCAGATCAGCGAGCTGGCGCACTGGTTCCGCGATTCCGAGCTGAAGCTGCACGCGCTGCACGCGCCCATGTACACCGACGAGATCTGGGGCCGCTCGGGACCGCACGCGGTGATCACCATCACCGAGCCGGTGAAAGGCAAGCGCCTCGAGATGGTGGACGAGATCAAACGCGCGCTGGAGATCGCCGAAGATGCCCCTTTCCCCTACCTCATTCAGCACATGGGCGTGGCCGGGGAGGAGTTCGAGATGCGCAAGATCGACGCGGCATTTTCGGCGCTCGAAGAGCTGAGCCTGTTCGCGCGGCAGCGCGGCGTGGAGGTGCTGCTGGAGAACATTCCCAACCAGCTTTCGACGCCCGAGCGCCTGGTGCAGTTCGATGAGCTGACGCACCTGGGGCTGCACTATGCCTTCGATACCGGCCACGCCAATTTGCAGGACGGGATCGAGAACGGTTTCGGGCTGATGAAAGACCATATCCGCTCGACGCACATCCACGACAATAATGGCAAAGACGACACGCACCTGTTCCCGCTGCTGGATGAAGCCGGAACCATCGACTGGAAGGAAACCATGCATCTTCTGCGCGAGCGCGACACCCAATACCCGCTCCTGCTGGAGCTGAGAGAAAAGCCGGAGGTCACGAATCCGCTGGAGACGGTGAAGGAGATTTTTGGGCGGCTGGAAGAGCTATAAAGAAGGAGACAGGAGACAGAATTCCGACTTCTGACTCCTGACTTCTTTTCATGATTCAACCTGACGAGTACATTCGCAGCTTGCTGAAGCGCCAGCCCGGCGAGAGCGTCACCGCGCGCGGATGGGTCAAGACGCGGCGCGACAGCAAGAACGTGCATTTCATCCAGCTCAACGACGGGTCTTCGCCCGTCGACCTTCAGGTCGTGCTGGATGCCGGCCTGGTGCCGCCGGAAACCGTGGCGGCGATCACGACGGGCGCCAGCCTCTCAGTGGAAGGCGCGCTGGTGGCTTCACCCGGGAAAGGGCAGGCGGTGGAGCTGAAGGCGCGCACCGTCAAAGTGCACGGCGCGGCCAATCCGGAAACCTATCCGCTGCAAAAGAAGAAGCACACGCTCGAAACCCTGAGGGAAATCGGCCATCTGCGGCCGCGCTCGAACACGTTCGGCGCGGTGTTCCGGGTGCGCAACGCGCTGGCTTTCGCGATCCACAAATTTTTTCAGGACCGCGGCTTCCTCTACGTGCACACGCCGGTGATCTCGGCTTCGGATGCCGAGGGCGCCGGCCAGCTTTTCGAGGTGACCACGCTCGAGCTCGGCAAGCCGCCTGATTTCACGCAGGATTTCTTCAGCCGGAAGACCTTCCTCACGGTCAGCGGGCAACTGGAAGCCGAGATTTTCGCGCACGCCTTCGCCAACGTCTACACCTTCGGGCCGACGTTTCGCGCGGAAAACTCCAATACGCCGCGCCACCTGGCCGAGTTTTACATGATCGAGCCGGAGATGGCCTTCTGCGATCTGAAGGGCAATCAGGACCTGGCGGAAGCGTTTCTGAAGAGCCTGGTGGAGCAGGTGATGGAGGCTTGCCGCCCGGACCTGGAATTCCTCACCAAATGGTACGAGCCGGAGTTGCTCAAGACGCTCGACGGGCTTGTGAACAGCCGCTTCGAGCGCATCACCTACACCGAAGCCGTCGCCGCGCTACAGAAATCCGGAAAGAACTTCGAATTCTCCACCGAGTGGGGCGCGGATCTCCAGAGCGAGCACGAGCGCTACCTCACGGAGGAGTTATTCGGCAAGCCGGTGATCGTCACGGATTATCCGCGCGCGATCAAGGCATTTTATATGCGCGCCAACGACGACGGTCAGACGGTGGGTGCGATGGACGTGCTGGCGCCGCGCATCGGCGAGATCATCGGGGGCAGCCAGCGCGAGGAGCGCTACGACGTGCTGAAGCAGCGCATCGCGGAGCAGGGGATGCCGGAAGAGGCGTACTGGTGGTACCTGGATCTGCGCCGCTTCGGGGGCGTGGAGCACGCGGGCTTCGGCCTGGGCTTCGAGCGCATGCTGATGTATCTCACGGGAATGAAGAATATCCGGGACGTGATTCCGTTTCCGCGGACGCCGGGGAACGCAGAGTTTTGAGAGCCTCTATTCACCACGGAGCCACAGAGAACACAGAGGAAGCACGGAGAAAACCTATGAGGAATTTCTCTGGGAAATCTCCGTGTCTCCGTGCCTCCGTGGTGAACTGAATTCTTATGCCTCGCACGCACGTAGCTATTATCGGCGCGCCGCTCGATCTCGGGCAGGGGCGGAGGGGTGTGGATATGGGGCCCTCGGCGATGCGCGTCGCTAATTTGAACGCGCGCACCGCGGCGCTGGGGTATGCCGTCGAGGACCTGGGCAATGTGGCCGTCGAACAAGCGGAATCGTCGCCGGAAGGCGACCCCCATGCCAAGTACCTGGAGCAGATCGCGGCTACCTGCAACCGCCTGGCGGTGCTGGTGGGGAAGACGCTGGCGCGGGGCAGCCTGCCGCTGGTGCTGGGCGGGGACCATTCCGTCGCGGTGGGGACGGTCAGCGGCATCTCGCAATTTTTTCGGGAGCAGAACCAGAAAGCCGGCCTCATCTGGCTGGATGCCCACGCGGACATGAACACGCCCGAATCCAGCCCCAGCGGCAACGTGCACGGCATGCCGCTCGCCTGCATTGCCGGCATGGGGCCGGCCGAACTGGTGGACCTGTTCGGGTACCATCCCAAGGTCGCGCCGCAAAATATCGCCATCGTGGGGCTGCGCGACGTCGACCAGATGGAAAAGCCGCACGTGCGCGGCTCCGGCGTCCGCGCCTTCACGATGCGGGATATCGACGAGCGCGGCCTGCGCGCGGTGATGCAGGACGCCATCGCGCTGGCCAGCGATGGGACCGCCGGTTTTCACATCTCGCTGGACATGGATTTCGTCGACCCGGCGCACGCGCCCGGCGTCGGCACGCCGGTGCGCGGCGGCGTCACCTATCGCGAGGCGCATTTGGCAATGGAAATGATCTGCGATTCGCGGCGCATGCTTTCGATGGAGGTGGTGGAAGTAAACCCCGTCATCGACGAAGTGAACCGCACGGCCGACCTGGCCGTCGAGCTGGTCATGTCCGGATTGGGAAAACGCATCTTATGAAACTACGCGTAGCCGTACTCTACGGCGGGCGCAGCGGCGAGCACGAAGTTTCGGTGCGCTCCGCGCGCGCCGTGATCGACGCCCTCGACCCCGCGAAGTACGAGGCGATCGAATACTTTATCGACCAGCAGGGCCGCTGGGTGCCGCGGCCGATTCTGCCCGAGCCGGGGGCGCAGCCGGAGATCGACGTGGTCTTTCCGGTGCTGCACGGCACCTTCGGCGAGGATGGCACGGTCCAGGGATTGCTGGAGCTTGCGGACCTGCCCTACGTGGGCGCGGGCGTGCTGGCGTCGGCCGTCTCCATGGACAAGGAGATGACCAAGCGTGTCTGCATGGAACGTATGTTGCCGGTGGTGGACTACGTTGCCGTATCGCGCGAGAAGATGGACGCGGACGAGATTTGCAGGCGGGTTTCCTTCCCCATGTTCGTGAAGCCGGCGAACCTGGGCTCGTCGGTGGGCATCTCGAAGGCACACGACCGCGCGGAGCTGGAAGCCGCCCTGGCTCTGGCGGCGCAGTTCGACCGCAAGATCATCGTCGAGCGCGCCATCACGGGCCGCGAGCTGGAGTGCTCGGTGCTCGGCAACGAGGCGCCGGTGGCGTCGCTTCCCTGCGAGATTCTACCCTCGCGGGAATTCTACGATTACGATGACAAGTACCTGCTCGACATGGCAAAGACGCAGGTCCCGGCGGATCTGCCGGCGGATGTGGCGGACGAGCTGCGCCGCCTGGCGGTGGAATGCTACCGGGCGGTCGAGTGCGAGGGCATGGGGCGCGTCGATTTTCTGCTGGAAAGCGCGACCGGCCAGCTTTATATCAACGAGATCAACACCATTCCGGGCTTCACCTCGATCAGCATGTATCCCAAGATGTGGGAGCACAGCGGGGTTCCCTTCGCCGCGCTGCTGGACCAGTTGATCGAGCTGGCGCTCGAACGGCACAAGCGGAAGAGCGTCACGCGGTTCACGCGCTGAGGCGCGCGGTGCGGCGGCGGCCAGCCGGGTCCCCAACAAAGCACGGCGGCAGGCATGCCGGCAATATGCCGGCACAGCGGGCTGGAAGCCCGCGCTACCGCTTGGGCACGGTTCCGGGCGGCACCGCTGGAATCAGGTCGGGCTCGCGGCCCACCATGCCGGTCTTGGCCTGGTCGATATCGACGTTGTAGTCCTGGAGGACCGTCCCGAGCGCGCTCTCCAGGTTCACCCTGGCGTGGGCGTAGGCGTTGCGCGCCTGGACTTCGGCCAGTTCGCGGGTGGTGGTGTCGCGCTGCGTCAAGACCACGTCCAGGATGGTCGCGGTGCCGAGGTCGTACTTCCGGCGCGTTCCCGCGGAGGTCTGCTCCTGGAGCTTGCGCGCTTCCACGCTGGTATCGTACGCGGAGTGCGCCTGGGTCACCGCCACGGCGGCGTTGATGACGTTCTGCCGGATACCGTTGCGGAGTTGCTTGTCCTGGATCTGCTGCTGGCGGTAATTCAATTGATCGGTGATCAAATCGGCGCGTGCGGCGCGGTTGCGGATGGGAATGTTCAGGCTGATGCCCACGCTGTAATTGGGGAAGTTGCGGCTGAACAATTGGTTGAGCACGCTGCCGTAGCCGCCGAGGAAAAACGGGTTCACGTCGGCCGGAGTGCGCGCCACCAGTTGTGTCTCTCCGTTGGGAAGCTGCACGGGGACGGGAATTGCATTGATCTGCCCGGCCAGGCCGCTGTTGGAGAGGTTGACGAAGGCCTGAAGCTGCGGCAGCAGCGCGTCGCGCACGCCTTTGGTGGTGATGCGCGAATCCTCCAGGCCGATGGCGCTCTGCTGGACATCCGGCCGGCTGGCCATCGCTTGGGTGATCAGGTCCTGGACGGGCTGCACGGGTTCCTGGGCCGGCACCTCGAAGTGGTCCGTGGGGACGATACGGGCGGTGACGATGTCCGGGCGGTCCAGGCCGCTACGCGTGAGCACCGCCTTGAGGATGGTTTCCTGCTGGAGCACCTGCATCTGCTGGGTGGTGACGTCCTGCTGCGCCGATTTCATCTCCGCTTCCGACTGAATCACGTCGAACGGCGCGATGGCTCCCAGCTCAGCCTTGCGTTTGTTGTCCTGGTAGAGCTTGGTCTCGAGCGCCAGGGTCTGCTGCTTGACTTTGAGGCTGTCATCGTCGGCCACGAGGTCCCAGTACAGCCCCACCACGTTGGCCACCGTGGCCATCACCTGGTTCTTGAAGGTCAGATCGCCGATGCGCAACTGGTCCTTGGCCACGCGGATGGCGCGGTTGTTTACCGACGGCCGGAAGCCCTGCAACAGGTTTTGCGTGATGTTCAGGTTGAGGCTGCTCTGGTTGTAGGGGCTGAACATGTTGTAGGGCGAATTCTGCGTGACGCCGAGCTGGTTGACCATGTACAACTGCACCGTGGTGCCGGTCAGAAGTCCTTGCTGGACGCCGGTGATGGCGGAGTTGTACTGCGTCACGAGAAAGTTCGTGCCGGTGATATTGGTGGCAGTTTCGATGGTGGTGTTGTGGACGAACTGACCTTGCACGAAATAGACCGGGTCCAGGTTGGGGATGGCCGAGCCGGCCAACTGCACGCTCAGGCCGCTGAGCACGCCGCCCTGTCCGCCCGCCGAAGTGACCTGCGTGCCGCCGGAGCCGAGTTGCGTGCTGGCCAGCACGCCCAAGCCCGCCGATTGCTGGCCGCTCGAAATATTATTCGATACGTTGCGCAGCAACTGCCCCGCGCTGGCGCGCAGCAGGTTGGCTTCCTGCAATCGCGGATTGAAGCGGGCGTATTCGATATCCAGGTTATTCTCCAGCGCCAGCGCGATGGCGTCGCGCAGCGAGAGGTAGATGATACCCGCACGCATGATCCGGTCGATGCGCCCGGAGTCCTGGAAGCTCACCCGGGGCATCGGGCGTGCGCGGTAATCCGCGGTCAGCCACCCCAGGAAGGGGTGATCGGATCCGGTAAGTTCCGGGGTCTGCGCGAAACCGGGTGCCCCCATGATGCAGCAAAGCAAAACGGCGACGACTGATCTGACAAAAGACATGGCTATCCTCGAATGCTTATTATCGCGTGCTGCAAACGGATACGCTGGGAGAGGGGCGGAGGTTCACAGAATCTGTGCCGGAGGCACAGCGGGAGGCCCGCGCGCTCACCACTTACGGGGAAAGAGGTGATGGCGCTGCAACATGCGGCGGAAGCCCGGCCAGAACTCGGGATAGAGGTTTTCCAGCGCGCCTCCGGCGATTCCGTACACGAGGCGAATCTCGAGTGCCTGGGGGGTGCGGCTGGCCGGGGGGTAGTACAGGGCGGAGGCACCGTAGCTCAAGACCGAGCCTGTCATGTTGGCCCAGTTGAAGGTCGCCCCTCCGGTATCTTTGCGAGTGACGAAGGCGCGGGTGATGGCGTACGCGGCGCGTTTCCAGACGCTGCCATAGGCTGAGCCGCGGCGCACGTAGCGCGTGTCCTCATGAAAGACCGACGCCATGGCGAAATCGACAAAGAAGTTCTCGCTGGCAATATCGGTTACCGAAGCGCCGAAGCGCTCGGCGAGCGGTCCGGCGCCGACGCCGTAGCGTGGAGCCGACCGGGTGGCCTGCGACACCCCGGCGATGAAGGCGCCGGCCACCGGCGTTATAGGTGCCCGCGTCTCTTTCAGGAAGTGGCGCCACCGGGATGCGGCGGTGACGCGCCGCGGAGGCGGGGGAGGGGAAGACTGGGCGAAAACAGGGTGCGCGCAGGCCAGGAGCAGGCAGAGCAGAACCACGCGCGAGAGCATCTCCGACAGAATACTGCAATCGAGGGTGCAATGTGCCGTCGCGGCCAGCCGCCATGGAGTTTCGTGGAAAACAGTGGGCAATGTCACTATGCGGCTACTCCGCCGCGAACAATTCGGGCAGGATGCGACGCGCGGCCGGCCGCAAGCGGCGCGCCTCGCTCATAGGGATCCAGCGGTAAGGCCAGCGGAGGCGCGTGCCGATATCGCACCATCCGCCGATGGCGGCCAGTAATTTGTCGAGCGCCGCGTTGGCGAAGCCCTGTGGGGCACGAAATGGGACGATGTGCTCCTCCATGAATTGCCGGATGCGGGCTTCGAGTTCCCTGGCAGCGGCGGGGTCGGTGTGCATCAACCGGTTCCATTGTTTGGCGCCAGCGGGGTGCAGGCACGCCACGTTGGAATACGCTCCATGCGCACCGTTGGCCAAGCCGGTGGCGAGGCGATGGCCGGGGACGAACAGCGAAATTGCGGGAGCGGAGGCTTTCATTGCGCGGTACCACTCCGCGTCTCCATCCGCGACTTTTACTCCGACGAGGTAGGGCGCGAGCGCTTGGAACTGCCGCGGCGACAGGACCAGCTTCGCATGCGGCGGGTTGTAGAGCACCAGGCCGATGGGAGCGGCGGCCTCGGCCATGCGTTCCAGGAAGGCGGCGGCTTCGGAAAGCGTCACCGGAAACCAGTCCGGCAGGACCACCTGAATGGCACTCGGCTGCCATGCCACGGCCCGCCGCAGGCGCTCGAGGGAAATCTGCGCGCTGGTGTGGCTGACGCCGATCTGAAAGGGCTTTCCGTGTGCGTTGCATTTATCGGCCATCAGGGAGTGGATGGCATCGAACTCGGCCTCGGTTTCGGTGTAGAACTCGCCGGCCGTACCGTTGGAATAGATGCCATCGACCGGAGCGGCAACGAGGTAGTCAAGCTCCTCGGAAAGGCGCGCGAAATCGATGGCATCGCCGGGGGCCACGGGCAGCAGGAGGGTGGCCCAGGTGCCTTGAATTTCGGGGGCTGGGAGAGGTTTCATGTTTGCGCGACCCTATTATCGACTGTACCGGAATTGCCGGAGCGCCGGAGCGCCCGCCGGCTGGTTACAATGGCAATTCTCAGGGAAAGGAGCTGCATCCATGATCACACGGCGTGAGGCAGGCCAGATGCTGGCCGTTACGGCGGTTTCGTATTCGCGGATTCTGGGGGCCAATGACCGCGTCGGGCTGGGCGTCATCGGTCTCGGCAACCGCGGCAGGCAGGTGACGAAGAATTTCCTGAAGAACCCCGAGGTGGAAGTGCGCGCGGTGTGCGATGTCTGGCGCACGCGCGTGGAGCGCTTCCAGCAGGAGCTGGCGCCGCACGCCAAGGGGCTCGGCGATCACCGCCAGTTGCTGGAGCTCAAGGAAATCGACGCCGTGCTGAACGCGACGCCCGATCACTGGCACAAGGGCATCGCCATCGACACCATGCAGGCGGGCAAAGATATTTACAGCGAAAAGCCGATGTGCCGCAAACGCGAGGAGGCGCCGGAGATGGTGAAGGTGGCGCGCGCGACCGGGCGGATCTGCCAGATCGGGCTACAGCAGCGCTCCGCGCCCATCTACCTGGAACCGAGGGAGCGATTCGTCAAATCGGGCACCATCGGAAAGATCAGCCACATCGACGCGGTGTGGCACACGGGCGTGCCGCGGCCCTTGCCGACGGAGCCCGCGCAGAAGCCCGCGGACCTGGATTGGATGCAGTTCCTGGGCCCGGTGAGCTATCGCGACTGGAACCCGGGACAATACCTGGACTTCCGCGCGTTCCTGGATTTCAACGGCGGCAAGATGACCGACTTCGGCCACCACTGGCTGGATGTGGTCCACATGTACATGGGCGATCGGGCGTGCAATTCCGCGGTGTTCGCGGGAGGCATCTTCCACGACCAGCACGACGGCCGCACCGCGCCCGACACCTGCAACGCGCTGTTCGAGTATGACGGTTTTTCGGTGCTGTTCCAATCGAACGCGTACGGCACGCCGCCCGAATACGGCATTACGTTCTACGGCGACAACGGCAAGCTGTTCGTGAACCGGAACCGGTGGGAGTTTACGCCGGCGGGCAAGGGCGCGACCCCGGTGGTGCAGCGGATTCCCGGCGATATCACGCTGGATCACGTGCGGAATTTCCTGAACTGCTGCAAATCGCGCAAGCTGCCGAACGGCGACGCGGCCATCGCGAGCATTTCCATCCTGCCGCCGCTGCTGGGCGTGCAGTCGTACGAAGAGAAGCGGCGGCTGAAGTTCGACCCGGAGCGGCTGGCGGTTTATCCGCTCTGACGCCTGGCACCCCGGTTATCGAGGAACGGGCGGCAGCAAAATGCCGCGGACCGCAGGGGGCTGGAAGGCCGGACCGCCGGCGTCGGTGACGGCGCGGTCTTCCTTGTGGCAGGTGGCGCAGCGGGCGAAGTCCGGCTTGGCTTCCCGTTTGGCTATGCTCTTGTGGCAGCCGATGCAGAGTTCGTGCATGGCCTGTACGTAGCCGACAGTCCGATAGTTCTTCACCTGGATGGTGGTTCCCTTCGGGATCATGTCCTTATGGCAGGCGGTGCAGGCCTTGGCGCCGGCGGCGGCGCGCGGCTGGCCCGCGGGATGGCACTGGGTACAGGCCAGGTGGGCTCCTTCCGGCGAGGCGTGCCAGTCGTGGCGGAAAGCGTCGGACACCAGGTACATGTCGCGATGGCACTCGTAGCAGCCGGAGGCGCGGTCGCGCGGGAAATTCATGTGATGGCAGTACACGCAGGAGGCATCGCCTCCAAACTTCTGCTCGATTTTCTCGTGGGGGAAGGCAACGCCGAAGCCGTTGAGGTTGCCGTCGATCCACAGAATCGGGCCGCCGCGCGCGCGGTGGGAGGACTGGGGGTCCACACCGCGGCTGGAGGCGGGTTGCGGGGCGATGAGCGCGACGCCGAGCGCCGCGGCGAAAACGAAGCCGAGCGAATAGACGGTGCGGGCGGCCACCACCGGCACTCCCAGCCAGGTCATGCCGACCTTGTCAAACTCGGGCAGCTTCAGCGGGTCCGCATCGGGATCGGCGGGGCGCTGCTCCCAGACGCGGAAGCGTTCCACGAAGAACAGGAAGGCCAGGGTGGCCGCTGCGACCACTCCGGCGCTGATGGCGACTTCGGTCCAGGCCGGCAGGTAAAACTGCGCGCCCTGGCGGAGATGCGCCAGGCCGCCCACGTCGATGCGATTCCAGACCACGCCGAAGACACCCAGCGCCGCCGCGGCCCATTGCCCGCCGCGCGTGCGGCGCACGCGCACGAGCGAAAAGAGGATGGCGGGGACAATCGCCATGGCCGAGATTTCGAGCCAGAACATGGCCGTGTGCAATCCAGGGGCAAAGAGATAGCCGAGTTGGCCGCGAACGGCGAGGTCGCCGAAGCGCATCGCGAGATAGAGCAACAGCACCCAGCGGGCGGCGCCGCCCAGGGAGGCGAGGGCCTCGGTCTCCGGCTTGCGGCGGTAGAGCCAGGCGGTGGTGTGGCTTTCGAGGGTGACCATCATCATGCCCAGCGCAATCGCCGAAATTAGGAACAGCAGCGGGAGGATCGGCGAATACCAGAGCGGGTGCAGGCGGTAGGGCATGATCAGGAACAGCGAGCCGAGCGAGGATTGGTGCAGGGTGGAGAGCCCGATCCCGGCGATCACCAGGGGCAGCCGGAATTTCAACAGGAAGCGGCGGATTCTGGCCAGCGCGCTGAAATCTTCGGCCGGCACCGGGAAGAACTCCAGGGTGAGGACCGTCAGGTAGAGCATCACGCACCAGCCGACCTCGAACAGCGGCGAATGCGGATTCCAGAAGACGATCATGTGCCAGATGTTCCAGGGGAGGCCGAGATCGAAGAGCAGGCCGACGGCGACGGCGACATAGCCGAGAAACGCGGTCAGCACCGCCGGGCGCACGATGGCGTGAAACTTTTCCAGCCGGAAGATATAGACCGTGGCGGTCATGATGAAGCCGCCCGCAGCCAGCGCCACGCCGCTCATCACGTCGAAGCCGATCCAGATGCCCCAGGGGGTGACGTCCGAGAGGTTGGTGGTTGCACCCAGCCCCAGGATGAAGCGCGCGGCGCCCACGGCGGCGGCCAGGCCGACCACGGTCCAGAGGATCAGTTTCAGCTTATAGACCCTATTCATCGGAGCCTTCTTCCTGAATTTTCATGCGCCGCCGGATGATCCAGTTCAGCCCGGCCATGGCGCCCACGACGCCGGTGAAGACGAACGGCACGGCGTCCATGGCGATGGCCGTGGTCTTGGGGAGCGGCGCGTTGCCGGCCGGGTGCTGCGGCGCGAGGAATGAAAGATCCACATTGGAGATCGAGAGAACCGACGTGCCGCCGAGGTCGTGCTCGCCCCAGATTTTGTCGATGTATTTGCCGGGCGTCCCCGCGATCCGCCGGTGGGCTTCCGCGAGCAGTTCGTCGCGGTCGCCGAAGATGGTGGCCTTGGCGGGACACGCCTCGGTGCAGGCGGGCTGGCCGCCGGTGCTGATGCGGTCGTAGCAGAGGATGCACTTGCGAATGTAAGGGACCGGCTGGTCCCAGGCATAGCGCGGAATGCCGTAGGGGCAGGCCATCATGCAGTAGCGGCAGCCCATGCACTTTTCGCTGTCGTAGACCACGGCGCCGATTTCGGTCTTGGTCAGCGCAGCCACCGGGCAGGAGGCCACGCAGGCGGGTTCGAGGCAATTGCGGCATTGCTGGCGCGCGTACGTGTGGTGCGGGCCCTCGACGATGGAGGTCCAGTTGCGCGCCGAGAGGCCATCTTCCCGGTCCCACCGCCGGGGCTCGTCCGGCCCCAGGTGGTGGACCTTCTTGCAGGCGAGGGCGCACTCGTTACAGCCGATGCACTTGGTCGTATCGGTAAGGATGGCCGCTTTCATTTCGCCACTAACTCCTTGGCTGCCGCCTTAGGCGCGGGTGCCGGCGGCGCGGCTCCGGACCGGGCCTGCGCCACCCAGACCGGGGAATTCGCGTAGCCGAGGGTAGCGGCCACGCGATCGCCGGCGCCGGGCACGAACTTCCAGGCCACCGCGGTCACCGCCTGCGATAAGGGCGCCAGCACGCAGTGCGCGATCTTGGTGAACGGAATCATCACCAGGATCAAATCGGCCAGGTAGATGTGCACCAGCATGAATTGCTGGTACGCTTTGGCGCCCAGCCCGGCGTGGCTGCAAATATAACCGGCGGCGAACACCGCGGCCAGCAGCGCCGGCCAGACGTAATCCTGGAGGCGGCTCAACGCCCGCGCACCGCGATGAAAAGCGCGGCCGCAAAACAGCCCGAGCGCGGCGGCGATGGTTAGCAGCGTGAGCCAATCGGCGAGTGGCTGCGGCATGCCCGGCCAGGCGAACCCCGTGGCGCCGCGCCACAGAAGGACGTGCGCGGCGAGGAAGAACGGAACCGCCAGCAGCCCGACGTGAAACACCAAAGATGTGGTGCTATATACCGGCCGCGCGCGCCACAGCCGTCCGGCGGGGACCAGCCAGCCCAGCGTCTGGCGGGCGACGGCCTTCCACGGGACGATCCGGTCGGAATTTCGCCGGTAGGCCTCGACGATGCCGACAACGGTGAGCAGGACAATCCGCAGGAGCCCGAGAACCATGAGGCAGAAAGCCAAGCGGAACAGCGGGCCGCGGCCGAACTCGATCCAGGCGCTCATTGGCCGTTGCCTCCCGCCGCCGGACCGAAATCAATGGCCTTGTACAGCAGGTCGTGCAGGCCGACGATCTGGCAATCCACGCCGTGCTCCTCCATGAGTTCCCGAAGCTGCTTCTTGCAGTTGGCGCACGGCGCGACGCAGTACTTGGCGCCGGTAGCGCGGATTTGCTCGGCTTTTGCGCGGCCGCCGACCAGCATGCGGTACGGTTTGATCTCATCGATCGAGACCGTGCCGCCGCCCCCGCCGCAGCAGATGTTGTCCCGGCGGTTGGGGGTCATCTCGACGTAATTCGAACAGATGGCCTTGAGTAGTTCGCGCGGTTGCTCCACCACCCAACCCGTCCGTGCCAGGTTGCAAGGGTCGTGGTAAGTGACGGCCTCGGCGATGGTATTCGGTTTCAGCTTGAGCCGCCCCTGTTTCCAGGCCTTGTGCGCGTATTCCATGCAATTGACCACCGGGAGGGCCTGCTTGCCGCCGCAGTAGGTGGGATAAAAGAACTTCGCGCTGCGTGAAGCGTGCCCGCACTCGCCGATCAGGATCGTCTTCGCTTTGAGGCGTTCCACCTCCGCGCGCATCTTGTGCAGCACCATTTCGAGAATGTGGTCGCTGTAGAACAGGCCGTAGTTGATGCCGTCGAAATATCCGGTGCCGATGGTCCAGCGGTCCCCCGTCGCCCGGAAGACGGCGGCGTTGCCCATGAGGGTGTCGGCCTCCATGAGGAAATCCGACACGGCCGGAAAAAAGATGTAGTCCGCGCCTTCCTCGTCGAGGGGGAATGGGATGTCGACGCCCCGCTCTTCCTGCATGTCGTCGCTGAGGAATTCCAGGCTATCCCGCAGCGCCGGCACCGGAACCGCCGAAGTGTTTCCGGTGGCGCCGGTCAACTGTTCCCGCACGCTGACTGCCAGCGCTCGCGGCGCGATGCCGATCTCCGAGAGGATGTAGCGGCCCAGATGGGTGATGAGCGCGTGATCGATGCCCATGGGACACTCGAAGTGGCAGCGCCGGCAGGCCGTACAATTGTAGAAGGCATCGGCCATTTCCTGGACGCGCTCATCGGTCAGGCCGGGATCGCCGAGCAGGCGGCCGCGCAGCACGCCGGATACGGTGAAGTGCCGGCGATAAATTTTGAGCAGCAGTTCCGAGCGATAGCAAGGGATGTCGCGGTTGTCGCCGGTCGCGAGGTAGACCTGGCACTTGACCGAACAGCGCGAGCACTTGGCGCTCACGCGCACGTACTGGTCCAGGGCGAGCCGGTAATTGGTATGCTTCAAAACGGCCGCGAACGCTTCCAGGAAACGGCGCGGCCGGTGGTGCCCGTCGAAGTCCTCCACGTGGTAGCGCACCGGAAGGCGCTGCCTGGCGATGACCTCCGCTTTCCTTGTGGGTGCGAACGCGTGCGTGCGTTCTTCTTCGGTCAACGGCTGCATCTGTCCTCTTTTCTTCCGTGCCAGGCGGCAAGATCGCTCATGCCATCGCAGCACGGAAGCCCAACATCTTCCAGGCAGCAGCCTATAGATGCTTACTGCATCTATTGATCGTTGCACTTATTTTCGCATGGATGCTATGGTTATACAAGAGGGGAGGAAGACGGATGGCACGCAGCGCCTGTCCCAGGCACGCAGGGCAATACCCATGCACCTGTGCGATGGGTAACCTGTACCGGTTTGTCGAACCGGTGCTGCTCCTGCTGCTGGACAAGAAAGGCAAGTCGTACGGATACGAATTGGCGGGCGAAGTGCGCCGGCACGCGCTCACCGATGCCGAGGTCGAGGCGGCGGCGCTATACCGCACTCTGCGCCAACTGGAAAAAAACGACTGCGTAACCTCGACCTGGGATGTGCAGGGCAGCGGACCGGCGCGCCGGGTCTATGCTCTGACGCCACGCGGGAAGGAGCATTTGGGCGAATGGGTGGTGGTGCTCGATCACATATCGAAAGCCATGGCCCGGTTCGTCCGCAACGCCGAGGCACGGCCGCGGCTGGTGGCGCGAAAGAAGGGCGGGCGGAATTAGCTAACTGCCTGGGTTCCCGCTCTAGGCTTGGCTGGCCTGCGTCCATTATCGAAATTCACAGATGAAACGTTAATATCTTCTTGACCGATGGCCCCGCCTGTGATAGAACTTCTCGGCAGGGTCAAATGAGAATCTCACTTTTTTCTAAACAACTGTTTCTCGCTCTGTCCCTCGTCGCGCTGTCGTACGCGCAGACGCCCACCGGCGAAATCGACGTCACGGTTACCGATCCCAGCGGAGCCATCGTCAACGGGGCTCAAGTCAAGCTCACCGGCTCTTTGACCGGCAACGTCGCCCGCACACTCACCACCAACGATGCCGGCATCGCCTCGGCTCCCCTCCTCAAGCCCGGTCTTTACGACATCACCGTCACCAAGCCCGGCTTCCGCACATTCGTCCGCAAACAAGTCGAGATCACCGTCGGATCCACTTTGAACGTGCCGCTCAGGCTGCAAGTCGGCGCGGCGACCCAGGAGGTCACGGTCGTCGGCCAGCCACCGCTTCTCCAAACCACCAGCGGACAACTCGGCCAGGTGGTGAACGACAAGACCATGGAATCCCTGCCCCTGAACGGGCGCAACTATCTGCAACTCGGCTTGCTGGCCGCCGGCACCGTGCCTTCGCCCGCGAAAGATTCCAGTTTTTCCGCCTACGGCAACCGCGGTATTCAGAATGTCTTCCTTATCGATGGCGCACTGAATGAGAATTACATGCGCGGCCTCGATACGAAGCAGCGCGATGCCATGCGGCCCTCTCTCGATGCCATTCAGGAATTCGACGTGGAGACCAACACGTTCTCCGCGCAGTACGGGTCCTCGGCCGGAGGCGTGGTCACGGTCGTGACCAAAAGCGGCACCAACCAGATTCACGGCAGCGCCTTCGATTTTCTTGAAAACAGCTCGCTCGACGCCCGCGATTATTTCGCGCCCCCCGGCCCCGTTCCTATCCTCCAGCAAAACCAGTTCGGCGGCTCTCTCGGCGGCCCGCTGAAAAAGGACCGCGCCTGGCTGTTCGGCGCGTACCAGGGCACGCAGATCCGGCAGGAGAACACCTACCTCTCCACAGTCCCGCTCCTCTCGATGAGGCAGGGCAATTTCGGCAACACCCCCATCTTCAACCCCTTCACCACGGTAGGCAGCGGAAGCCAGGCAACGCGCCAGCCTTTCCCCAACAACACCATTCCGGCCTCGTTGATGAATTCCGTGGGATTGCAGTTGCTTTCGAAATACCCCGATCCGAACCTTCCCGGCTTGGCAAACAACTTCGCGCAGTCGCCCAAGGACAGTAACGGCATCAACAACGCCACCTTCCGCGGCGACGTCCAGGTAACCTCGAAGAGCAGCATGTTCGCGAGGCTGTCCTTCAACCTCGCGAACACCCAGGCCCAGCCGGCGCTGCCTCCTCCAGCCGATACCCCGGTCAACCAGAATGCCAATTCGTGGAGTGTGGGCTACGGCTTCACCCATGTTTTCGGGCCCACCATGGTGAATGAGTTCCGCTTCGCATGGAATCGCCTGTCGCTGGTCAAGGACGGCACGCTGGGGCTGGATCCGATCATCCCAGGCTCGCTCGCACCCCAGGTGGACAGCAGCACTCCGACATTCAACTTGAGCGGCTTCGCCGGCTTGGGCGCCACGCCTCCCTGCTGCGGCAACGTTCCCTTGAATAAGAGTTCGTCGGTTTGGGATGTCGCCGACAACCTCTCGAAAACCTCGGGCCACCACAGCTTCAAGTTCGGCGCGGATGTGCAATACATCCGCCTCAGTACGTTCGCCACGCTTTCCGGGCGCGGGTCGTTCACCTTCGATGGCACGTATTCCCAGGATCCCCTCGCACCCGCCGGAACCGGATCCTCGGTCGCCGACATCCTTCTGGGCCTCGCAGAGCGGGTCACTACCGGCACTCCCACCACCGCGGACGAGCGCGGCAAGAATTATGCGTTCTTCGCCCAGGACGACTGGAAAATCACGCCGCGCCTGACCCTCAATTTCGGATTGCGCTACGAGCTGTATCTACCCTACACCGAAACGCAAAACCGCATCGGCGACTTCATCCTTAACCCGGCCGATCCCAACTTCGGCCATATCGTTTACCCCGGCGTCACCCCCGGCATTTCCGCCGGTATTCTCGGCATCGATACGACGAATTTCGCGCCGCGCTTCGGTTTTGCGTACCAGGTGCCGGGCGTCAAGTCGCTGGTCATCCGCGGCGGCTACGGTATCTTTTATGGCCAGGACGAGGGCAACGGCGTTAGCAATCGCATCACCAACAACCCTCCCTTCGTCGGCTTGGGCGGTATCACCTTGATCGGCGACCACGTGACTCCCGCCTCCGCCTTCGATCTGAGCGGGACGCTTCCGGCCCGGCCTGTTCCTCCCAGCCCGCAGAATTTCGTGCTGAACCCGAATGCCACCAATCAGCTCATCAGTTGGTATCCGCACTACACCACGCCGTATGTGCAGGAGTGGAACCTGACGGTGGAAAAGGAACTGCCCGGCAACATCGTCTGGCAGGTCAACTACGTGGGCAATATCGGGGTCGATCTCTGGGGCGGTTATCAGGGCAATCAGCCGTTGCAGCCGGGGCCCGGCGCGGTCAATAATCGCCGCCCGCTGTCCGTCTTCACCAAGGCGCCCGTTCTGGAATTCTCGCCCTGGGACATCAGCCGCTACCAAGGCATCTCCACCCGCCTCGAAAAGCGGATGAGCCACGGCCTCACGTTCCTTTTCAACTTCACCCACGGCCAGTCGCTCGATTACCAGACCTACACCGATGGCGATATCTGCTTTAACTGTGGGATCTCCGGCGACGTGCAGAACGCCTACGACCTCCGCGCCCAGCACGGCCGCTCCGACGACGACATCCCGAATCGGGTTGTCCTCAGCGGCGACTACCAATTGCCCTTCGGCACCGGCCGCAAGTTCCTCGGCCACGGCTGGGCGGGCGCCGTCGCGGGCAATTGGGATATCAGCTCCATCTGGACGGCCGAAGACGGCCAGCCCTTCACCGTCGGGCTTTCCTTCGACAACGCCAACGTCGGGAACAGCAACTGGGCCAACCGCCTCTGCACCGGCTCGCTGGCCAATCCCTCGCCCACCCGCTGGTTCAATGCCTCCTGCTTCGCCACACCGGCGCAGTACACCTTCGGCAACTCGGGCAGAAATATCCTCTTCGGTCCGGGCGAGGACAACATCGACTTCGCCTTGCACCGGATTTTCCAGCTTCCCATGCGCGAAGGCATGCAGTTGGAATTCCGCGGCGAATTCTTCAATGTCCTGAACCATCCGGAGTTTGGGCAGCCCAACGCCACCATTGGCGTCCCCGCTACCGCCCGGGTCAGTTCCACCAAGATTCCCAACCGCATAACCCAGCTTGCCCTCAAGCTGATATGGTAGGGTGTGGCGCTGAAGCCAAGGAACACATGCAATATTCACGTCGTGACGCTGTAAAGATCGCCTTCGCCGCGGCGGGCTTGCGACTGCCGCAGCAGTTGCTGGGGGCACAGGGAAAAACACCCAACTTCGTCCTCATCTTTCTGGACGACTCCGGTTGGGCCGATTTCCACCCGTTCGGAGACCCGGCGTACAAGACGCCCAACGTCCAGCGGCTCGCCTCCCAGGGATGCCGCTTCAATAATTTCTATGTGCCGCAGGCCATCTGCTCGGCATCGCGGTCCGCTCTCCTCAGCGGCTGCTATCCCGGCCGTACCAAGGTCGTCGGCGCTATCGGTCCCGGCGCCCGCGGCCTCGACCCCAAGTTCGAGACGCTCGGCCAGGTTATGAAGACCGCCGGCTACTCCACCGCCGTCTACGGCAAATGGCACATCGGCGACCAGCCCGACACGCGCCCCTGGGCCAGGGGCTTCGATGAATCCTGCGGCCTCATGTACTCCAACGACATGTGGGAGTACCATCCGCAGATGGCGGATCACTTCAAAAAGTGGCCGCTGCACTTCTGGGAAAACGGAAAAATCAAAATCGAGCGGGTGACCCCCAAGGATCAGCCCATGCTCACCACCTGGTACACCGAGCACGCGGTCAGCTTCATCCAGCGCAAGAAGGACAACCCGTTCTTCCTCTACGTTCCGCATTCCATGCCGCACGTCCCTATCTTCGCCAGCGATAAGTTCAAGGGAAAATCCGGAACCGG
>JAJYLS010000398.1 GCA_021787555.1 Acidobacteriota bacterium
GCGCTGGCGGGTGGAGTCCAACTCATCCCGCGTCGCGCCCTCGCCTTCCCGTCCCCAGCCGAAATGCTTGAGCCGCGCTGCCGTCATGCTCCGCCTCCCATGCGGCCATCAAGGCCGGCTACAGGAGGCACCGTTTCACCACGCCGGTCAAGCGGCGGATCAGGGGAGCATCAGGATCCGTAAAGCTTACAGGAAATCGCTGTTCAAGTCGGGTCAGGCGAGTTTCAACAAAATACGGGACATCCCCGCCCAACCCGGGCGGTTACAAATCTGCCACTTGCGCAGTTACTGATTCATTGCCGTTGATGTCAATTTTGGCCAGCCGATGCACTCTTCGCATGTTTCGCCAGAACGTCGGCGATCCACTGCTGGCTCGTTTCGTGGTGTGCTTTGGCCGCAAGTTCGATCTGCTGCATTACGTTCTGCGGCACCGGCGCGTTGACGACCACTGTCGCGGCGACCGGCGGAGCACTGGCGGCCACGCGTTGCAGCACATGCTCGTTGAAGCGGGCCAGTTGCGCACGCTTCTGGCTGTTGCTCAGCGCCGCGTTGTCCGCGACATACGGGCAGTAGGCAGCATTCAGGCTGTCAACCAGATCGCCACCGGAAATACCGGGCCGCTGCATGCGTAGATTGTGGATCAACTGATCAACGCGGTCGTTTAACTGGAAATCCGGTGCGCTGGCGATGAAATTAGCCTCCGCCGGGGTGGCCAGCGCATCCCTCACCTCAGTCCCGCCGACGGCTGGGCAATCAAAGGCGCGTGCCGCTTCGGTCCCTGCGGCGCCGACAGAGTTTCCCCTTCGCAATGATGTAACTAGCTTGGCCGCGGTGTCGGGCACTCCCGTGTTCCCCCAACTGGTGCGGATGTAATTGCTGATATCGGCGACCTGCTGGTCATCCAGCGCCCCGGCAAAACCTGGCATCGCGATCGGTCCGCCGGTCGGACTAAGCCCATTCAGTATCGCTATCACCACGTCGTTCGGCCGCAGTGCCACCACCGCCGCGTTGCCGGCGAGATTGGGCACTGTGCCAGCGATGCCGGAGCCGTGATCCTGATGACACCGGGCGCAGTAGTCAAGATAGAGATGCGCGCCCTGTTGCAGATCGGCAGCGGTGGCGACCGCGTTCTCCTTCGGAGCCGGTTGATCCGGGCTTTCCTTCAGATAAACGGCGATTGCATGGATATCGGAGGCATGCAGATCGCGCAGACTGTCATGCACCACCAATCCCATCGGCCCAAATGCCTCTCCTTCGCTCTTGTCGCGGCCGGTCTTGAGAAAGGTCTCGATTTCGGCGACCGACTTGCCGCCAACGCCAGCCAGCGGATTCGACGAGATGTTCGGCGCGAGCCAATGACCAACCATGCTGCCCGCAAGACTGTCCTTGGCTTCCACTGCACCCAGGCCGTTGTGCGGCGAGTGGCATTCGCCGCAATGGCCGGGCCCCTCCACGAGATAGGCCCCACGGTTCCAGTCCGCCGAGCGCATCGGGTCGGGTTTGAAAGTACCTGGATGGAAGAAAAGTTCCCGCCAGACGAGCAGCGTCTCACGAATGTCGAAAGGGAACGCCATCTCATTTGGCGGTCGTGGCGCATAGACGGGCTTTAGCGACAACAGATACGCTTTGATCGCCAGTACGTCGGCGCGAGGCATTTTTGTATAAGACGTGTAAGGCATCACGGGATAGAGATATTCCCCGCCATGGCCGATACCGTCATGAACGGCGCGATAGAAGTCGTCATCGCTCCATTTGCCGATACCGGTATCGGGGTCCGGGGTGATATTGGGCGAGGCCAACGTGCCGAACGGTGTAACGATCGCCCGCCCGCCAGCAAATGGGGTGCCGCCGGGCTGCGTGTGACAGGCCATGCAGTCGGCCTCATGCATCACATATTCGCCGTGGGTGATGGCGCTTTTCGGACTATCCGCTGGCGGTTCGGCCGCCGCCGACCAAGCGAGCAACAGCCCTCCCAGCAGCATCATCTTCGCCAGATGCTTCGACACCACCAGCCGCATGAACCCACCCCACCTTTCGCAGCTCGAGTCGCCGCAAGGAGCTAGTGTCGCATGGTGTCTCCTGGCCCAGAAAGAGTCGATAAAACTCTTGTTGATCCGCATCTTCCAGCTATCCGATGCTCGATGAACCGAGCCCCGCGCGGGCGGGGGAACCCTCGCCACGTCGCCGGCCGCTGAACGGCGGCGAGGCTCATTTCGCTGCGCGTGCCGCTTGCGACGCTCGATGGCGACTTGAGGGGGGCGGCGAAATCGGCGAAGATACCGCTGCTTGCGGCACGCCTTCGCGCCGCGCCAATTCGAGATATACCCCGCTCACGCCAGAATCCGAAAATCCTTTGGCGAGATGATGCGGAAGTTATCCGTTACCTCATCGCAGTAGGGGTAGGGTCGGGATACGTGTAAAAAGTGGTCACAGGGCGTTTTAGAATGGGAGCGGCTGCGGATCGAGGGGTTTTCGGCAACTGCGTCATGTCGAGAGCGAAGCGGCCGAAGCGCCGGATATGGTCACGGATGTAGGGGCTGATGCGGGCGGCGAGGGCGGCCGTCACCGGCTGACCCTCCTTCGCCATGACAGAAAAAACCTCGCTCAAATCGACGACGTTGGAGAGCATCACCGCACTTGCGACCAAGCTGGCGTATTTCAGCTGCTTTTCCTGTTCAACGGGATCGCCGCTCCTGACCACTGGCCCGCCGAAGCAGATCCAGTCAAGAAATTATTGTAGGCTTCGATCTTCGTGGTTTCGGCGCGAATGACGTGACGCAGCTCGATGTTGGAGATGAAGCGCAGCAGAAAAAGCGTGCGCTCGACCCGGCCAAGCTCGCGGAAGGCGCGATAGAGCAGATTTTTGCGGTTGGACGGAATACCGATCAGGTCATCCCATCGCCCGTAAACGCCACCGCCGGCATCGGCCGTTCGTTGACCGTCAGCCGGAACACGTCCGGCCGCGCATAATGGCCGGCGGCGTCGAAGTCATATTTTCCACGCACGATCTCCGACAGGTCGAGCTCCGCAGTCAGGGTCGTCTCGCGATCGAAGCAGGGTCCCGCCAGCACCGCTCCGAGCGGTCCGACGATGCTGCTGCCGCCGCGCATCAGTACGGCTCCCGGATCCGCGGCCCCGGCCAACGCATAGTCGCTCGGGCAATCCGCGCGGGTGAGGAACTGGCACGCCGACAGCACAAAACAGCGGCCCTCGAGCGCGACGTGCCGCAGGGTGGGAAGCCAGGTTTCCCGATCGTCCGCCGTTGGCGCGCACCAGATCTGCACGCCCTTCGCGTACATCGCCGCCCGCAGCAGGGGCATGTAATTCTCCCAGCAGATCACCGCGCCGATGCGGCCAACGGGAGTGTCGAGCACCGGCATGGTGGAGCCGTCGCCGAAACCCCAGATCAGCCGTTCGGCCGCAGTGGGCATCAGCTTGCGGTGCTTGCCCAGCAAGGCCCCGTCCGGAGCGAAGAACAGCACTGTGCAATAGAGCGTTCCGCCGCCGCGCTCGATCACACCGATCACCAGATGGGCGCCCGCCTGGCGTGCCGCGGCGCCGAGCGCGGCGCAGGCCGGCCCAGGAACATCGACGGCGCTGTCATAGTAGCGACGGAAATCCTCCCGCCCTTCCGGCGTGCGCGAACCCACACGCGCTCCGAAATCGAGGCCCTTTGGGTAGGCTGGGACGAAGGCTTCCGGGAACAGCACCAGCCCCGCACCGTCGCGCGCCGCGTCAGCGGCGAGGTCCCGGACCTTTTCGATCGTGCGCTCCCGATCGAACACGACTGGAGCGGCCTGAACGACCGCGACACGGACAACTGACATGCCAAATCCTCCTGCCGGCGATAGACGCGATGCATCGTACTAGACGGGGTTGAACAAGGCATTGAGACGATTCACAAAGGCGATTCTTTGTCACGACACGAAGGATCGCTTTGAGGCAGACGATGTTCTCGAACGCCTTATCCGAGACGATATCCAAACATATTCCGCTTCCCGCGACAAGGCGTGAGAGGCTGGCATGGCTGGCGTTGCTGATCATGCGGCAGGGCACGATTTGCCTGTGGCGGCTGGCGGCGCATGTGGCGACGGCGGCGACGACGACGACTGGCTCGGTGCGGTTCCATCGGTTTTTCCAGCATGTCGTCCTGGATGGTTCCAAGACGGCGCGCGTGGTCGCTGATTTGCTGGGGATGCGCGGCAAGCCGTGGGTTGTAACAGGGGCAAAAGTGTGGGTAACCGCTCATTTTTTCCTTGCGTCGATTCGGCGGGACAGATGGGGTGATTGGGGTCTCACCTCGGGTGACCGAGGTGGCTGCTCCTCTCGGGATGATAGAACGTGGTCCGGTGTGTG
>JAJYLS010000399.1 GCA_021787555.1 Acidobacteriota bacterium
AGGCACAACAGCATTATGCGCTCAACGGGCGGAAATGTCACTCTATTCTGCGATGCACAGGCAAGATTCTGTCACCTTATTATGCGAGGTTCAGTAACTGCCCTCTTTACCCGAACGCCAGGGGCGTATTCACGTACGAGCGAGCGGATTGGTTCCAGAACCGCATTGCAGCCCGCGATGATGGCAGTTATTGCACCTTGCGGTACGGCCAGATATTCGTCCTCGGTAGTCACGGGGAAAGTCGGATCTATACTGCGATCGCGAGCCATGATCCGATATTCCCTTTCGTATGCCCAGGCCTTCGATTTCGTCAGCAAGATAGCTTCAGTGAGCCGTTTGGATGCCCCCGTAAAATCCTCCGGACCAATCTTCGGAAGTCTCTCTTCGTACTTCATTGCAAACGCTCTGCTGAACGGGTGCCGGTTCGCGTCGAACTCGATACAGATTCCCGTGTTTCCGTCCGCGTAGTGAGACCACATCAGGATTGAATTCGCATGCGGGATTAGACAGTAGATTCGCCATCGCTCGACATTCAATTGCCAGACCCATTCCCGGAGTCTGTCGATGCTCTGGCGCAGAAGCTCTTTGTCGTCATACCAGTTTCCAGTACCGGGGGATGGGAGTTTATCCCTCAGTTCCTGCGGAATCTGCTCGAAAATTCGTTGCAGCCTTTCACCCCAATTCCTCCGCGATAGAGGATCGTTGACGGAGATCTGAAAATACGGGCGACAATCCCACGGGTCGTTCACGTTCTTGAGATTCGAGACATGGACGCGATTATTTACGAGTGCATCCTTGATCCAGTCGGAATTCCAGCTTTGATAATGGTAGAGACTTTTGATCCCGTATTGCTGCGCTGTCCTCATGATATGACTGATACTATCACGGCTCCCTCCAGGAGACGAACCAGAGCTTGCCTCACCCTAACGGGCTATCCTTCCCAACACCAGTGCCATTCCGTCGGACTCCGGAACCGACCCATATGAGCGTATCGTCCCCGTCGCGTACAGTGGCTCAAACGCCGATTGGCCAGGTTGCCAAGCCTGAGGTTGACCGTACTGCTATTAGCCGCGCTCAGACGCGCAGTTCTTCGCCTTCGGCGACGGTTTTTCCGGGTTCCGATTTTTTCCCGTTCACCGTGCACTGGCGCACGGCGAGCGAGCCGTGCTCGACGCGGATCGCGGCGCCGGTGCGGGTCACGTGGAACGTGCCCCAGCCGGTGCCGGTGGCCCAGAAGCAGCGGTGGCCCGCCGGCGCCTTGATCTCGATCGCCTGCTCCGCGCCGTGGTAGCGGAAGCCGCTCAGGGCCAGCACGCCGCTCCACGCCGACATGGCGCGCGCGTAATGATGGCCGCATTCGGGCTCATCCCAGGGGTTGCGCTTCTCGCCGTCGAAGCGCAGCCGCACGCTGCGGCAAAGTTCCAGGCCCTCGCGGGTCATCCCGGCGAAGAGCATGTGCGAGGCCACCAGGTATTCGATGCCGGTCCAGGCTTCCTGGTAATAGGGGAAAGGAATGTGCGGGCGCTCGGCCTTGCCGTAATCGCAGACCAGCAGCGCGGCCTCGCCGTTGAGCACGTAGGTGCGCTCGACGCATTCGTGGTTGACCAGCGTGTGGCGGTAGTTGTAGCGATAGATGGATTCGAGCGTCTTGCGAATGTGCGCGGGCTCGACCAGCGGGCCGAGGCCAGCCACGTCGGCGAGGTATTGCCCGATCAACTGGTCGGCCAGGCAGCCCCGCCCGACCTGGTATTGCGGGTGAACGGTATCTTCCGAACCCATGGGGCCGCGCAGGGCGGGCGCAATGTCTTCCTTGGCCACGCCGCGGACCTGCTGCACGTAATATTCTCCATTGAACAGGTTGGCGTCGACCCAGCTTTTGCCGCTCTCGAAGATGCGGCGGTACTCGGCGGCGGAGGTCTCGTCGCCGGCGGCCCGCGCCATTTCCTCCGCGGCGCGCAACGCACCGAGATAGAGAAGGCCGCAGAGCGGGTTGGGGCCGTAGAATTCCACGTCGTAGGTGTTGTGCTGCACACCTTCCATGACGCCGTCGCGGTTGGCGTCCCAACCGCCGGGCGTCCAGGCGAACTCCAGGGCCTTCTTGATCTCGGGCCAGAGGCCGCGCAGCCAGGCGGAATCGCCGCTCAGGCGCCAATCGATATAGGCGTGGATGATCTGGCCCATCTGGCCATCGGCCGCGGCAAAGCCCAGGAGCGGCTTGCGGTGCGGCAGGCTTTCGCGGAAGTGGAGTGCGCCGGCGTCGTCGAGGTCGTAGAGGAAGCTGGTGCCGCGGAGCGAGCGGGCGAAGGTGGGGAAGAGGTGCGAGGTGGTGGTTTCGTAATTCCACACGTGGGTGCAGCTACCGTGGCAGCAGCCGCCCTGGTCGTTGGCGCCTTCGAAGCCGTGGAACTCGCCGTCGGCGGTGCGGAAGCAGACCTGGGTGACGAGCGTGGAGAGGTTGGCGCTGGCGGCATCCTTCACCGCGCCGGGGATGGTGGATTCGCGCAGCGCGGCCACGAAGCGGCGCGTCTTCTTCTCCAGCGCGGGCAGGTGCCCGGCGGCGTATTCGGCGGCGGCCCAGGCATCCGGAAAGCGTGTGGTGTACCAGTTGCCGATGAGCGTGTCTTCTTCGCCTTTGGGCGCGGTCCAGCCGCAGCGGCGCGGGGTGCGGTTGGGGAAATGCCAGGCCAGGAGGAAAGTGTAATCGGCGTGCGCGCCGGGCGCGAGCGTGCGCCCGAGGCACAGCGCGGCGGTGGCGTTGCGCTCGGCGGGCTCGGGACCGAGTTCGCCATCGGCGGAGAAATCGTCCCAGAAGAGCATGGGCGAATTCCACCAGGCTCCGCGCGGCCAGCCGCGCAGCCAGGTGACGCGCGCGTCGCCGGGGTCGAGCGCCGCCAGCACGAAGCTGCCCTTGAGCGGGGCCGAAGCCGGCAGATCGGGGTCGCTCATGTACAGGCCTTCGAGATGCGGCGAGGCGCGGTGCTCGTTGACGCGGGTGTCGCCGCGTGGAGCGCGGCCGGCGGGGCCGATGGGGCCGACAGGGCTGTCGATGGACCAGGCGATTGAAACTTTGGCCGCGGCTCGGCCGGGATTCGTCACGCGATAGCGGAGGACGGCCACCGGCAGGCCGGAATCGTCGGGCTCGTGCGGGACAAATGGGGAGAAGGCTTCGAGCGACACGCGCACGGGCAGCGTTGGCTCGGCGAAATCGACGCGCGCCAGGGGGAATTCGCCGGTGAAGGTGGCGGACTCCAGGCGCATCAGGCCGGGCGCGTTGCGCCAGCCGAGGCCGGTCTGACCTTCGTACGGCGGCGCGATGCGCGATTCGAGCACGCGCGCGACGGCAGCGCCGCCGGCCGCCTGCGCCCAGATGGCGGGGAAAGCATAGCTGGGTGAGTTGCCCTTATCGGGGCGATTGAAAATCTCCCAGTCGCGAAGCTGGCCGCGCCCGCCGAGCGAGATCGAGCCCGCGCACACGCCGCCCAGCGGGAAAGCGATCTCGCTGAGTTGGCGGCCGGTGAAGCTTCGGGGAAAAGGCAGATCGGGCAGGGCGACGGATGGCTGCTTTTCGCGGGAGCCGGGAGTGCGCGTCTGCGCGGCGGCGCCGGCGGCCGCTACCTGCTGGAGAAACGTGCGGCGTTTGGTGGTGGACATCAGCAACTAGTCTAATGCCGCAGCAGGAACCAGGCCAGCGCGCTCCAGCCGGCGATGAAGCACACGCCGCCGAATGGCGTGATGGCGCCGAGCCAGCGGTGACCCGTGATCGCCAGAACGTAGAGGCTGCCGGAAAACAGGACGATGCCCGCCAGCAGGAGGGCGCAGACCCACGTGGCGGCGAAATTGGTAAACGTGCCGGTTTTGGGAAGGATGGCGGCGATGAGCATCCCGAGGCCGTGAATGAAGTGGTAGAAGACGGCCTTCTCGTAGATGCTCATGCGGTATTCGTCGATCCGGCCGCGCAATCCGTGCGCGCCGAACGCGCCCAGCGCCACCGCCAGCGCCAGCATGATCGCGCTCCATGCAGCCCAGGTCATAAAGAAGCTATTGGCTGTTAGCTATTGGCTATTAGCTTTCAGCTCGTCCTTTCAATGCGTCATCGAGTAAACCAAGTAATTCAGGCCGATGCGGATTCCCAACTCGGAGAAGCGCGCCGGGTACCTGGGATTGTCGGCGTGCTCCCAGGAATCGCCCAGATCCATGTTATGGCAAATGGCCACCATGACGCGCCCGCGGTCGTCGTAGATGCCGCGCCAGTGGGGAGCCTTTCCGCTCTCGCCTTTTTCGTAGGTCAGGCCGGTATCGAGGTATAGCGCGCCGGGGACCAGATC
>JAJYLS010000400.1 GCA_021787555.1 Acidobacteriota bacterium
CGATTTCCGAGAGGCGGAAATACGCCTGGCCGAATTCGTTCAGGTTCTGGATAATTTCGTCTACGCGGGTGCGGGTCAGGCCGGTGTACTTAGGACAGAACTCGTTCCAGGATAGCCCGACGAGTGGGTAAGCTTCCGTGTCGCGGATGTGGCGGAGGGCTTCCGCCTGGGCGCCCGAGGACTTAACGGCCAAGATGGCGAAGGCTTGCGCGCGGCCGATCCAGGCGCCGAGTTCGAGGGGGGAGGTGTCAGTCATGAGTTGTCAGTCTTCAGTTATGAGTTTTGAGTCTTGAGTTCTTGCGCAAGACTACTCTCAATTAGAGGTTACCAAGCGGGGGATCTTAGGCAGACTGAGAGGGCTTGTAAGTTGTTGAGAAATGAGGTGCGAATATTTTTGAAAAATGCGTGACCGCTTTTTCTTCTCCCCCTTCCGGGGCGCCGGTTTTGTATGCTGTTGGGCATGGGTTGGAACAGACGAACATTCTTGGGGAGTTGGGTATGGGCTCCGGCAGCGATGGCGCGGCCTCGGGCGACGGTGACGGGGCTGGAGATCTTCCGGGTGAAGGTGAACCGGAGGGGAGACTGGGTGATCGCGCGGGTGCGGACGAGCGTGGGGGTGATGGGGATCGGAGACGCTTCGCAGAGCGGGGACGACGGCTCGATGGCACGGTTCCTGCGGCAGTTCTTCGATGGGCTGAAGGGGCGGAGCGTATACGACATCGAATATCTGCGCGGGATGGGGATGGCGGAGGCGCACAAGAGCGGTCGCGCGGCGGCGGTGGCGATGGGGGCGCTGGAACAGTGTCTGTGGGATATCCAGGGGAAGATGGCCGGGGTGCCGGTGTATGACCTGCTCGGGGGGCGGATTCAGGAGCGGATCCGGGTTTACGCGAATATCAACCGGTCGACGGAGGCGCGGACGCCGGAGGGATTCGCGGCGATGGCGAAGCGGGCGATCGAGAACGGGTTCGATGCGGTGAAACTGGCGCCGTTCGACGAGATGCCGCGGAAGTTGAGCGATGCCCAGGTTATCGAAAAGTTCACGCGACAGGGGATCGAACGGGCGCGGGCGGTGCGGCAGGCGATTGGCGAGAAGCGCGACTTACTGGTGGACGTGCACAGCCATCTGGATGTGGCGCGGGGGTGCGAACTGGTGAAGCGGATGGAGCCGCTGCGGCTGTTCTGGATCGAGGAAGTGACGCCGGCGCGGCCGGTGGAGAACCTGGCGGCGGTGCGGCGGGCGGCGGCGGGGAAGATGCGCACGGCGGGAGGAGAGTCGATTCTGGGGGTACAGGGATTTTACCCGTACATCCGCGGGGAGGCGGTGGACGTGGTGATGCCGGATCCGAAGTATTGCGGGGGGCTGCTGGAGCTGAAGAAGATCGCGGCGATGGCGGAGGGCGCGGGACTGGCGGCTGCACCGCACGGGCCGGCGAGCCCGGTGGGGACGGCGGCGGCGGCGCAGGTCTGCGCGACGCTGCCCAACTTTCTGATCCTGGAATTTTCGTACGGGGAAGTGCCGTGGCGGGCGGAACTGATCGAGCCGGCGGAGCAGGTATCGGGCGGGGGGCTGGCGCTGAGCGGGAAGCCGGGGCTGGGGATTGCGCTGAATGAGCGGGTGGCGAAAAGAGAGGAGTTGAGGAGGTAGGAGTTGAGGAGTCAGGAGTCAGGAGTTGAGGAGTTGGGCGGAGGCGGCGGCAAATCCGGCTTGACGGCGCACCAAAAAGCGCAATAGGATTATGTAAGCTACTTGCATAATCCGGAAGGAGGCGATATCAGTTTCAAGCTGAGCGATGCGGCGCCGCTGGGCGCGGCGCCGCGGCGGAAGGATTTGCGCGGGTATCTCGCGGCGAACGGCGACGTGGTGACGCGCGTCACGCGGGCGGTGCGGATCGACGATACCGGCGCGCTGAGCGCGCAGAGCGAGTATCCGGTGCTGTTCGAGAATATCGTGGAGCACCCGGGCTTCCGGTTGTGCGATATGCTCGTGCGGAACCGCGAGATGCAGGCGCGGGCACTGGGGGTGCCGCGGGCGGATTACCTGAAGACCCTGGCTTACCGGCTGCGGCTGCCGCCGCGCGGGCTGGTGGATGTGGCTTCGGGGCCGGTGAAGGAAGTGAAGTGGATCGGGGATGCGGCCGATTTGACGAAGCTGCCCGTGCCACGACACAAGGAGCGCGACGAGCATCCGTACCTGACGCCCATGATCATCGTGCGCGATCCGGAGACGGGGTTCTACAACACGTCGCACGCGGGGACGACGGTGGTGGGACAGCGCAAGGGGCTGGCCAGCTTCGTGACGGCGCACACGCGGCGGATCATCGCCAAGTATCGCGAGATGGGCGCGGCGCGGATGCCGATCGTGTACGCCGCGGGAATTCCGCCGGCGTACGAGATCATGGGGAATTTTTCAGGGCTTCACATGGACATGTGGGGCGAACTGGAAATGGTGGGGACGATCATGGACCAGGACGTGGAGATGGCGCCCTGCGAGACAATCGAGCTGCGGGTGCCGGCGAACGCGGAGATGGCGATCGAAGGGTGGATCGATCTGGAGAAGACCGGGCGCACGGGCGCGGTGACGTCGCCCTCGATGTACTACCTGCCGCGCTTCGAGGACGTGCCGGAGCTGAACGTGACGGCGATCACGATGCGCGCGGACCGGCCGATTTACCGGAACCACCAGACCTGCCCGGCGACGGACCACCAGGTGCTGCCGCGGCTGTGCCACGAGGCGGTGCTGTACAACCGGCTGCGGGAGATGGGGCTGGACGTGAAGGACGTGCGGTTCCCGACGTGGGGCGCGGCGCTTTCGTGCATCGTGCAGTTCGACTATCCGTGCGAGGGATTCGTGAACGACGCGCTGATGATGGCGATGGGAGCACCATGGATGAACACCAAGCTGGTGGTAGCGGTGAGCCCGGACACGAACGTGGAGGACGCGGCGGAGGTGTATCACGCGATCGCGACGCGCGTGGATCCGGCGCGGGACATCTTTATTGTGCCGAAGACGCGAGGATCGGCATACGATCCCTCGGCCGCTCCGCTGGAAGGCGCATACCCGTCGCGGACGGTGGGGAAGATGGGGATCGACGCCACGATCAAGGCACGGCACAACAAGGCGGATTTCGAAAGAGCGTGGCCGGTGAACTGGGGGAAGGTGTTCCTGAAGGATTATTTGTGAAGCAGCCACCGATGGACAGAGAGAAACACAGATCGTGCGCGACGACGGTGCTGGGGCCGACGGCGAGCCGGGCGGTGCTGCTGCCGGGCAAGTCAGACCGGGTGCTGCGGAAGTTGATCGCGGACCTGTTCACGGTGGCGGGACGGATGGCGGCGGTGCGGCAGCATCTGGGGGCGCGGGTGGGGTTGTCGGGCCCACAGTTCAGCATCATGATGGCGGTGGCGGAGTTGCAGGGGGCGGCGGGAGTGAGCGTGGGGACGCTGGCGCGGCACTTGCACGTGGCGTCGGCATTCGTGACAGCGGAGACGGGAAAGTTGATTCGCAAGGGATATATTGAAAAGCACGCGGACGCGGCGGACCGGCGGGTAGCGCGGCTGCGGATCGGGCGCGAAGGGCAGGCGGCGCTGCGGCCGGCGATGCCGCTGGTGCGGGAGGTGAACGACTTGTTCTGGGGGTTCGAATCGCGCGCGCGGTTTGCGGCGGCGTGCGGCGCGATCGCGCGCATCGTGGACACGAGCGAGCGCGCGGTGGCGGTAGCGGCGGACCCAAAGGGCGCCCCGGCGGGATTGGAGGAACGCGGGCGGAGGGCGGCGTCGTGAGGGCTTGGTTGTTCGAGCGGTTGACGATCCGGCCGGTGACGGCGCGGAACCGCATCGTGCTTTCGCCGATGTGCCAGTATTCGGCGAGTGCCGGGCTCATGAACGACTGGCACCTGGTGCATCTGGGGGCGCGCGCGGTGGGAGGCGCGGGCATCGTATTTACCGAGGCGGTGCACACGGAGGCGCGCGGGCGGATCACGCCGCACTGCCTGGGACTGTGGAACGACGAGCAGCGCGACCGGATGAAGCGCGTGGTGGAGTTTGTCGCGGCGCAGGGCGCGGTGCCGGGGATTCAGCTTGGGCACGCGGGACGGAAGGCGTCGGTGAGCCGGCCGTGGGAAGGCGGGCGTCCGCTGGCGGTGGGCGAGGGCGGATGGCAGGTGGTTGGGCCGTGCGACTGCCCGTATAACGAAGGGTGGCCCACACCGGAGCCGATGGGGCGGGAGGCGATCGGGCAGGCAGTTGGAAGCTTCCGGGACGGGGCGCGGCGGGCGCTGGAGGCCGGATTCCGGATTGTGGAGATTCATGCCGCGCACGG
>JAJYLS010000401.1 GCA_021787555.1 Acidobacteriota bacterium
CGTCGGCCACCGCGGGCGTCGCGAGCCCCGCCTGCTCGAAGGCGCGCTCGATGGCGGTCCGGGCCTGCTCCTCGTCCTGCTGAAGCACCAGCTTGTGGCCGCGCGCGCGGACGATTTCGCCTTCGACCGTGAGAGCACTGCCGGCCGCGGCGAGGAGAGCGTCAATGATCTGGGGCGGGGCGCCCGGCAGTTCGCGGTTGCGCAGGTCCTGGCGGCTGATGCCCGGGAGCAGCGGCTGGCGCGCGTGAAATTCGCGCACGGCGGCGATCAGGCGGTCGCGCGCCGACTGAAACCACGCGCGATCCACATACCAGTTGGGCGGGATGAGCTCCAGCGGCGCGTTAGCCGCCGCCGCGCCGATTTCTCTCTCCAGCATCCCGCTGCGCGACACCAGCTCGACGAGACTCATCCCGAACGCTGCTTCACGGACCAGCAGCGCGATGCGCGCGGGGGCATCGGCCCCGGTGAGGATCTCCAGTCGGGCGGAGGCACCCTCCGTTTTTCGGTAGCGGTGCTCGCCGCGGTCCAGCACCGTCCCGCCGCCGATCGTCACCACGGGCGAAAACATGCGGACGATGAAGCGGTCGCGCGGCAGCAGCAGGGCCGGTTCGCGAAGCACGAGGCGCGCATAAGCCGTTTCGCCGGGGTGGAGCACGGTCCCACCGCCGAGCAACCGGACCTCCGCCTCGATTTCCGCCGTTCCGGAATGGAAGTGCACCGGCGCGCGGTGCTTCAGCGGCTTGGCGGAGGGCAGCAGCGTCAGGCTGCAATCGAACTGCGCGGCGGCCTGGAAGCGGCCGGGCTCGGAGAGGACGTCGCCGCGGCGGATTTCGGCGGGCTCGATATCGGCTAGGTTGAGCGCGGTGCGCTGGCCGGCGGTGGCGCGGCCGGCGGCGGATCCGTGGACCTCGATCCCGCGCACGCGCAGACGGCGCGGCGAGCCGCCGGGACCGGGATAAAGCCCCACTTCCTGCTCTTTTTCGACGGAGCCGGAAATCAGCGTGCCTGTGACCACCGTGCCGAAGCCCTTCACCGAAAAGGCGCGGTCGATGGGCAGCCGGAAATGGCCGGCTGCATCTTTTTCGGGCACGGCGGCGGCCACGCGCGCAAGCTCGCGGCGCAGATCGTCGAGTCCGGCGCCAGTCACCGAGCTGACCGGCACGATGGGTGCGCCTTCCAGAAACGACCCGGCGGCCAGCTCTTCGACTTCCAGGCGCACTAGGCCGAGAATGTCGGGATCGACCAGGTCGGCCTTGGTGAGCGCGATCACGCCGCGCGGAATGGCCAGCAGTCGGCAGATGTCGAAATGCTCGCGGGTCTGCGGTTTGATGGATTCGTCGGCGGCGACGACGAACAGCACCATATCGATGCCGCCCACGCCGGCGAGCATATTCTTCACGAAGCGCTCGTGGCCGGGAACATCCACGAAGCCGAGGCGCAGGCCGGGCGTGAGCTCGAGGTGGGCGAAGCCGAGATCGATGGTGATGCCGCGGCGCTTCTCCTCTTCCAGGCGGTCGGCGTCAATTCCCGTGAGCGCCTTGACCAGCGCGGTCTTGCCGTGATCGATATGGCCGGCGGTGCCGACGACAATGTGTTTCATGGAAGCGCGCCAAGCTCCTGACTTCTGACTCCTGACTCCTTGTTACAGTGTAGAAAATGTGGGCCGTGATCCTGCTGGCCCTGGTGGCCGGCTCGCTGGTTTATTGCGTGTTGACGATCGTCGCCGCGGCGCGGTATTGCGGCGTACGGTCGGCCGGAGGTGCCGGTGCGCCGCGCGCCTGGCCCGGGATCAGTGTCCTCAAGCCGCTCGCGGGCGTGGATGACGGCCTGGAAGCGAACCTGCGCACGTTCTTCGAACAGAAATATCCGGAATTCGAGATTCTGCTGGCGGTGCGGAGCGAGGAAGATCCGGCGCTTGCGGTGGCGGAGCGGTTGCGCGCGGAATACCCGGCGGTGGCATCGCGGCTGATCGTCACGGGCGATCCGCCGTATGCCAACGCGAAAGTCTTCAGCCTGGAGCGCATGCTGGCGGCCGCGCGGCACGACCTCATCGTGATGGCGGACAGCGACGTCCGGGTGGAGCCGGAGATGCTGGCGGCAATTTCGGGGGAATTCGCGGACGACGGTGTGGGGCTGGTGACCTGCCCCTACCGCGCGGCGCCGGGGCGGAGTTTCTGGTCGATGCTCGAAGCTATCGGGCTGAACACGGAATTCATCGGCGGGGTGCTGACGGCTTGGATGCTGGAGGGTATGAAATTCGCGCTCGGGCCGACCATCGCGGCGCGGCGCGAGATGTTGGCGGGCATCGGCGGCTTCGACGCGGTCAAGGATTACCTGGCCGAGGATTTCGTCATGGGGAAACTCGCCGCGGAGCGGGGGTACCGCGTGGTGCTGTCGTCGTACGTCATCGAGCACCGCATCGGCGCACAGGGGTTCGCCGCCAATTGGAAGCACCGCCTGCGCTGGCACCGCAGCACGCGGCGTTCGCGGCCGTGGGGATACGTGGGCCAGATTTTCACCAATCCGCTGCCGCTCGCGGCGCTGCTGTGGGCCGCGCGGCCGGAGTGGTGGCCGCTGGCGCTGGCGGCGGCGCTGTTCCGCGCGGCGGCGGCGTGGGCCACCGCCGGATGGGTGCTGCGCGACCGGCTGACGGCGCGGCGTTGGTGGCTCGTGCCGGTGCAGGACGCGGCTAGTTTCCTGGCGTGGATCGCGGGCTTTTTCGGCAACACGATCCTGTGGCGCGGGCGCAGGTACTATCTGCGCGCCGACGGGCGCTTCGAACTGGTGAAGTAAGAAGCCCCCGGTCAAGCTGATGAAACCTATCTCAGTTCGTGTTTTTCAAAAAAATCTTTGCCCCTCCGAATCAAGGCCTTACCGGCCAAGTAGCCGATTTTCAGGTCCGAAGATTTGGTTCCGCCCCCGTATAATAAAGACGTAAGTCGTAGCGCAGGTTTTTACCTGCCATGCCGGCATTCGTGCCGGCATAGCTGCAAGAAAGCGGGAAGCCGCCTGTGCGCAAGCGGTTTTTTCGCGCAACTTCCTGATTTGGCTCCGGGGCGCTTCCCAAAACCGCCTGTGCGCAGGCGGTTCACTCCTCGTCGTGCTGCGCCGAAAGGCGCGTGACCACGGACAGGTCCTCGAGCGTGGTGACATCGCCGGAGACGGCATTGGAGGTCACGATCTCGCGCAGCAGGCGCCGCATGATTTTCCCGCTGCGGGTTTTAGGCAGGGCGTCGGTGAAGCGGATCTGCTCGGGTTTGGCGAATGCGCCGATCTCGTGGGCCACCCACTGGCGCAGGTCCTGGGCAAGCTGCTGGTGGTTCCAGGTGCCTTTCTTCAGCGTGACGAAGCAGGCCACCGCCTGCCCGGTGATCTCGTGCGGCTTGCCCACCACGGCGGCTTCGGCCACGGCTGGATGCCGTACCAGCGCGGATTCGATCTCCATGGTGCTGAGGCGGTGGCCGCTGACGTTCATCACATCGTCCACGCGGCCGAGAATCCAGAAGTAGCCGTCTTCGTCGCGGCGGGCGGCGTCGCCGGTCATGTAGACACCGGGGATGCGCTCCCAATATTGCGACTTGTAGCGCTCCGGATCGTGCCAGAGCGTGCGCGCGATGCTCGGCCACGGCCGGCGGATGATGAGGAAGCCTTCGCGGTTGGCTTCCACCGGCTTGCCGTCGAAGTCCACCACGTCCGCGAGGATGCCGGGCAGCGGCAGCGTGCCGGAGCCCGGCTTGAGCGGCACGGCGCCGGGCATGGGGGCGATCATGATGGCGCCGGTTTCGGTTTGCCACCACGTGTCCACGATGGGGCAGCGCTCCTTGCCGATGATTTTGTAATACCAGTCCCACGCCGCGGGATTGATGGGCTCGCCCACCGAGCCGAGCAGGCGCAGGCTGGACATGTCGTGCTGGTTGGGCCACTGGTCGCCCTGGCGGATGAAGGCGCGGATAGCCGTGGGTGAGGTGTAGAAAATGTTGATGCGGTATTTCTCGATGAGGCGCCAGAAGCGGTCCGGGTGCGGAAAATCGGGCGCGCCTTCGTACATCACGCTGGTGGCGCCGGCGGAGAGCGGGCCGTAGACGATGTAGCTGTGGCCGGTGACCCAGCCGATATCGGCGGTGCACCAGTAGGTGTCCTCGTCGCGCAGGTCGAACACCCACTTCATAGTCATATGGGCCTGGAGCAAGTAGCCCGCGGTGGTGTGGACGATGCCCTTGGGTTTGCCGGTGGTGCCCGAGGTGTAGAGGACGTAGAGGGGATGCTCGCTGTCGAGCGGTTCGGCGGGGCACCTCTCGCCGGCCGATTCTTCGAGCTCGT
>JAJYLS010000068.1 GCA_021787555.1 Acidobacteriota bacterium
TGGTGCTGGTGCTGCTGATCATCTTCATGCTGACGGCGCACGTGATGGATTTCGGGCTCCAGGTGGATGTGCCCAAGGTGCGGCAGGTGAAGGACACCGCGCAGGAACTGCCGGTGGTCTCGATCACCAAGGACGGCACCACCTATTTGAACCAGAATCCCATCAACATCAACGACCTTCAGGCCACCATCCGGCAGAAGTTCGGCAATGCCAAAGCGGTGTACGTACGTGCCGACAAGGAAACCATCTGGGACCCCATCGCTCAGGTGACGGCCGCGCTAGGCGAGGCGGGTTTCCAGGTCAACATGGTGACGCAACCGGAAGATGAAGCGGCTAAAGGCCGCAGGTAATGAACGCGCGCGGGGACATCCTGGACCAGGAGGAACGGCTGCGAGGGCCGTTTTGGGGCTCGGTGGTGCTGCACGTGGGATTCGCGGCCGCCGTCCTGACCTTCACTTACGTGCATCCGGGCGCGACGGTCCAGTGGGGCGATATTCACGGCGGCGGGTTCGGCTCCGTGGCGGTGAACGCGGTGCATTCCATTCCTCTGCCGCAGCGGGCGGGCCCGACAAACCCGGTGGCCAACGACACCGAATCGCGCGTGCCCACGCCGCCCAAAGCCAAACCGCAGCCCAAGGTGAAAGCGCCGCCGCCGGACGCCATCCCGATCAAGAGCCGCCACGCGGAGAAAACGCGGCCGGAGCGCGCCTCCTCCGCGCCGAATAAGTGGCGGGAACAGCAGCAGGACCGGCCCAACCAGCTTTACAGCACCGCCGGGCAGGCGCTGAGCTCGTCCATGTACAGCATGACCGGCGGGGGCGGCGTGGGGATCGGCAACAATTCGCCATTCGGCACGCAATTCGGCTGGTATGCCACGCTCTTACGTGATAATATCGCCAGAAACTGGCAGACCGCCACGATCGATCCGCGCATCCAGACGGCGCCGCCGGTGATGGTGATGTTCACGATGCTGCACAATGGTTCGCTGGTTCCGGGATCGGTCCGGGTGGAGCAATCGAGCGGCAACCGCCTGCTGGACCTCTCGGCGATGCGGGCGATTATGGATGCCGCGCCATTCCCGGCCATGCCGCAGCAGTTCACGCGGGACCGGGCGAACATCGAGCTGCAATTCGTATTGAGACGCTAATTATGAAGTATCCGGGAATCGCCATTTTAATTTTGAGCGCCATTTTTCTGCTGCCCGCCCAGCAGTCCACGATCAATATCGGCAATATCGTTCAGGGCCAGCGCCCGGCCATCGCCATTCCGGACCTGAAGGGCGTGGCGGACGCGCAGGCCTTCATGCCCGTTTTCAACCAGACGCTGTGGGCGGACGTTTCGGGCGCGGGCATCTTCAAGATGGTGCCCAAGACAATGTATCCCACGTACATCCCGCAGGATCCCTCGCAATTCACCACGCCGCCGCCTCCTCCCCCGCCATCGCGGCGCCGGCATCGCGGGCAGGGGATGACCACGGCGCCCTCGGGCGGCGGGCGATGGCTGACCGACTGGTCTACCCCTCCGGTCTCGGCGAATTACCTGGCTATCGGTTACACCGCGGTGCAGAACGGGGTGTTCGTGCTGCGCGGCGGCCTGTTCGACTTACGGCGCGATTCGCCGTCCACCGCGCAAGTGTTCTGGAAGAACTATCTGGGGTCGGTCGGCGAAGACGGAGCGCGCAAGGTGGCCCACCAGTTCGCGGCGGATATCATCGCCTTATTCGGCGGCCAATCGCTGTTCGGCACGCATATTTACTTTGTCTCCCAGCGGACCGGCAACGAGGAAATCTGGGTGATGGACCCGGACGGCGGCAATCAGAAGCAGATCACGCGTTTCCATACGATGTCGCTTCAGCCGGCCATTTCTCCGGATGGATCGAAAATCGCATTTACTAGCTACTATCACACAAATCCTGGTATATTTGTCTTTTCTGTGGATCCGGTCCGGGATTTACGGTTTTATAATCAGCGGGCCTCGGTCAACGAAACGGCGTCGTTCACGCCCGACGGCAACCAGATTGTGTACGCGTCGTCGGCGCCGGACGATCACTGCTGCCGGATCTACCTCGCGAATTTGAACGGGACGGGTCTGAGGCCGATCACCTCGGGCGGCTATATCGACGTCGAACCGAAAGTGAATCCGAAAACGGGAACGGAGATCGCTTTCGTGTCGGGCCGCTCGGGCCCGCAGCAGATTTACCGGATGAATATCGATGGCGGCGATATCGAGCGCCTGTCGGAGGGGACGGGCGAGGCTGCCAATCCGGCGTGGAGTCCGGACGGCCAGTTTCTGGCATTTGCCTGGACGCGGGGCTATTCCACGGGTAAGTTCAACATTTTCGTCATGGACGCTGCATCGCACAAGTACACGCAGTTGACGCATGATGAAGGGCGCAACGAAAATCCGAGTTGGGCGCCCGACGGCCGGCATATCGTTTTCATGTCGAACCGGCGCGGGCCGGAGGAGATCTTCACCATGCTGGCGGATGGATCGCAGGTGCAGCAACTGACGACACAGGGCGTTAACAAAACCCCCGTATGGGGTAAGTAGGTTTTAACGACAGGAGACCGAAGTCAGAAGCCGGAAGTCAGAAGGGTGCGCTCCCGATTCTGGCTTCTGACTTCTGGCTTCTGACTTCTTGAGGAGGCGATGTTCATGTTCGACAAACGGAAACTTACGACCCTCGCGATAGCACTCTCGCTGATCGGTTTTTCGGCAGGGTGCAAGAAAAAGGCCCCACCACCACCCCCACCGCCGCCGCCCGCTCCGGCGCCGGCTCCGGCGCCAGCACCTCCGGCGCCCACGGTGGCACAGTTCACGGCCGAGCCGACCTCGATTCAGCGCGGCCAGTCTTCGAACTTGCGCTGGGAAGTGACGGGGAACGTGACGAGCGTCTCGATTGACCAGGCGATCGGCATGGTGCAGAACACCGGCAGCCGGCGCGTGTTCCCGAGCGATTCGACAACCTATACTTTGACGGCCACCGGCCCGGGCGGCACGACGACCGCCTCCGCAACGGTCACCGTGACTGCGCCGCCGCCGCCACCGCCGCCACCGCCGCCACCCGCACCCACTGCGACGCTGGAACAACGGTTGAGCTCGGAGGTGCAGCCCGCGTACTTCGATTACGATAAGAGCACGATCCGCCAGGATGCGCAGGATGTCCTGACCAAGGATGCCGCGGCGCTGAAGAGCATTTTCGCGGATTTCCCGGACGCCACGGTGGTCATCGCGGGGCACTGCGACGAGCGTGGCTCGGCCGAATACAACATGGGCTTGGGAGACCGCCGTGCCGCCGCTGCCAAAGATTTCCTGGTGAATCTTGGCGTTCCGGCCGACAAGCTGAGGACTATCAGCTACGGCAAGGAGCAGGCGCACCACTGCACCGACGAGGCCTGCTGGCAGCAGGACCGGAATGTGACGTTCTCGCCGGGACAATAGCCCAAGCCAGATCCGTTCCTCACGGCCTCGGCTCGGATGGCGGGGAGCCGTGGTCGTGTGGAGCGCTGTACCATATCTACAGAAGCACAATAGCGGGCGAGAGCCAGTGCGCCCGCCGCAGAGGAGGTTCAGATGTATCAACGGCTGTGTGTCTGCGCCGTCGTTGCGGGGCTGGTTTACTTCGTGCCTAAGCCGGCTTCGGCGGCCAGTAAAGAGATCGAGGAGTTGCAGCGCGACGTGGCCCAATTGCAGGACCAGGTGCGACAGCTTCAGGCATCTCAGGACAAGCAACTCGCGGCTCTCCAGGTGCTCGTCCAGCAAGCGGTGGATAATTCCTCGAAAGCGTACACCGCCACGGCGGTGATCCAGAGCAACGTGCAACAGAGCTTGCGCGACATGGAAAATAAGGTGGTGGCGCCGGTAGTCGGGCTGGGTACGCACATGGACAATGTGTCGAGCGATCTGCGCACGGTGCAGCAGGCCGTATCCGACCTGACCAACATGGTTTCGAAAATCCAGGCGCAATTGACGGACCTCAGCAACGCCGTGAAAGTGATGCAGGCGCCGCCTCCGCCTCCGCCGGGCGCGGCTGGCGGGACCGGCATGGCGGGCGCGGGAGCATCCTCGGACACTCCCACTATGTCAGCCACCGATCTTTACGCCGCCGCTGGCCGCGACCGGCAGAGCGGCAAGCTGGACTTGGCGGTCCAGGAGTATACCGAGTATCTCAAGTGGTACGGCAACACCGATCTCGCGCCGAATGCGCAGTTCTATATCGGGTGGATCCACTACTCACAGGGCGACCTGGACAATGCGGCGCGCGAGTTCGATATGGTGCTTGAGAAATACCCGGACAACAACAAGACTGCCGATGCGCTGTATTACAAGGGCATGACCCTGGTGAAGATGGGCCGCCGCACGGATGGGTCGCAGGAATTCCGCGACCTGATCAAGCGCTTCCCCAAGAGTAACTCTGCTTCCCAGGCCTGCACGCAGCTAAAGGGAATGGGCTATAACTGTACCGTGCGGTCGAGTTCGCGAAGCACCCGCCGGAAGTAATATGGCCCTGGCCGGCTACGAAGACCTTGCCGGAATTGTCGTCCACTGGCTGGTGCGGCCGGAACTGACCGCTGCCCAGGTGGTGGAAGGCCTGGAACTGGCCCAGCGGTACAAGGTGGCGGGTGCGACGGTACGGCCTTGCGATATCGACCTGGCGGCCCGCGTGCTGCGGGGTTCCCCGGTCAAACCCGCGAGCGTCTGCGGTTTCCCGCACGGCTGGCAAAACACCGGGGTGAAGCTCTACGAACTGCGCGACTTACTGCGGCGCGGCGCAAGGGAAGTGGAGTGGACGGTCGCAACCTCGATGCTGCTCTCCCGCGAATTCCAGCACGTCCAGACCGAGCTTGGGCAGGCCGTGGAGATCGCCAGAGCGGAAGGCGTGGTCCTCAAAGCCGCGCTGGACACAGCCGCGCTGGACGACGAGCTGAAGATCATCGCCTGCCGCTCGCTGGAGCGCGCGGAGGTGACGTTTGCGTCCATCCCGCCGGTCATGGATGACGTAAAACTGGTCCGTAAGTATTTGCCGGAAGAGATCGGCATCGAAGTTAGAGGCGAGTTAGATTCCGTGGAACAGGTCCTCGATCTGAGAGACTCCGGTTGCGCGCGCATCGCGACCGGCACCACGGCTGCGCTGCTGGATGCGTTTGAGGCGCGCCTGCGGGCGGAAAACCCGGCCAATGGCTGATCGCTGACGGCTGATAGCTGACAGCTTCATGGTATCCTGTAGTTTCCTTACGTAAGATGCCGCAGACCAGGACGTTTCCCCGTATCTGCATCGCGTTGGGCCTGCCAGACGTTCCAACCCTGCTAGAGCACGCCCGGCGCGAGGCCGAGGCGGGCGAAGGCTTTATCGAGTTCCGGCTCGATTACCTGGAGGCTCCCTGTAACGGCGCGGAAGCCATCGCGGAGTTTCTGGAGCGCTTTCCGGATTGCCTCATCCTGGCCACCTGCCGCCGGCGGCAGAATCACGGAAAATTCAACGGAAGCGTCGAGGAACAGCTCGCGGTGCTCGACCTGGCGGTGCGCAACGGCGCGCAGGCCATCGATATCGAAATCGAAACCGCGGAGACCGCCGAGGAGCGGCTGAATGCGTTCCGCGGGCGCGCGCAGATCGTCATCTCGTATCACAATTACGAGGCTACGCCGCCCATGGATACGATCTTGAGCCGGATGCTGCGGGTGCAGGCGGACGCGTACAAGGTCGTGACCACGGCGCGCAAGCCTTCGGACAACGTGCGGGTGCTGGCCGCCGTCAAGTCGGTGGCGAAGGATCGGTTGGTGGTGTTGGCCATGGGCGAGTTGGGGTTCCCCACGCGCGTGCTCTCGCCGGTGTTCGGCGGCGCCTTCACCTATGCCGCGCCGATGCTGGCGGAAAGCACGGCGGCAGGGCAGGTGAGCGCGCGCTCGCTGCGGCATCTGTACCGCGTGGAGCGGCTGAAGAAGGCCGCCAGAATTTACGGCGTCATCGCCGAGCCTGTGCGCCATTCGATTTCTCCGGCAGTGCATAACCGCGCCTTTCAATCGCGGCGGCTGGACGCGGTCTATCTGCCGTTTCTGGTGTCGCCCGCCCACCTGCGCGATTTTTTCCTGATGGCCGACAAGCTGCCACTGGCGGGTTTCAGCGTGACCATTCCGCACAAACAGAAGATCATCCGGTATCTCGATTCGGTGGACCCGCTGGCCCGGAGGATCGGCGCGGTGAACACGGTATGGCGCAAGGCGGGGAAATGGCGCGGCACGAACACCGACGCCGCCGGCGTGACGGCGCCGCTGGGGCGGTTGCTGCGGCTGCCCAAATCGTCGGTGCTGATCGTGGGCAACGGCGGCGCGGCGCGCGGCGCGGCGTGCGCCCTGTACGATGCGGGCGCGAAGATCACGCTGGTGGGCCGCAACCCGGACCGGGTCCGTGCGCTGGCCAAGGTTTGCGGGGCCGAGGTGCTGCTGCGCGAGCAGATCTCCAGCCATAAGTTCGACGCCGTGGTTCACGCCACTCCACTGGGCATGTTTCCCCACGTCAACGAATGCTTCTTCAACGGCAGCATCCCGGCCTCGGTGGTGTTCGACATGGTCTATAATCCGGTTGAGACCGAGCTGATCAAGCGCGCCCGCGAGCAGGGCAGGACGATCGTTCCGGGGCTGGAAATGTTCATCGAGCAGGCGGTGCGGCAGTTCGAAATCTGGACCGGCGAATCGGCGCCGCGCTCGGTCATGGAGAAGGCCGCGATGGAAGCGCTGGAGCAGCAGAAATGACCGAAGGAAATCCGTCTCGGATGAGCAGGAAGATCACGCGCCGCAAGTTGGCCCTGGCACTCGCCGGATCGGGCGCCGCGTCCGCACTGGCGGGGCGTCCTCAGGGCCCGACGCCGCCGCGGAATGCGCTGGACGACCTCGAAACCGCCCGCCGGCGCGTGAAAGCTACCGGCGCTTTGCTGGCTAAATACGAGGTGCCCATGTCCACCGAGCCGGCGTTCCAGTTCAAAGCCTGAGAGCGCAACATGGCGGCCGTCGGGCAAGACCTTTATTTCGCCACCATCGGGGAGCTCAACCAGATGCTCACCTCGCGGCAAATTTCCGCGGTGGAGCTGGCGCGGGCTTTCTCGAAACGAATGGAGCAACTCGGGCCGCGCTACAACGCGCTGGCTCTGCCGCTGTCGCAGGAGGCCTATCGCCAGGCGAAGCAGGTCGACCAGGATATTAAGCGCGGCCGTCTGCGCGGTCCGCTGCAAGGAATTCCGTACGGTGTAAAGGACCTGCTGGCATTCGCCGGCCAGCCGACGACCTGGGGCGCGCGGCCGTATGCCGGGCAGGTATTCAATTACAACGCGGCGGTGATCGACCGGCTGGCGCATGTAGGCGCGGTGCTCACCGCCAAACTGGCGATGATCGAACTGGCCGGCGGTGGCGGATACCGCTACGCTTCCGCCTCGCTGACCGGCCCGGGATTGAATCCGTGGGACCGCACGCGCTGGACGGGCGGATCCTCGAGCGGGTCGGCGGCGGCGGTGGCGGCCGGGCTCGCCACGTTCGCCATCGGCTCGGAAACTTCGGGATCGATTGTCACCCCGGCTTCGTACTGCGGCGTCACGGCGCTGCGCCCCACCTACGGGCTGGTCAGCCGCTACGGGGCCATGGCGCTCTCCTGGACGCTCGATAAGCTCGGCCCCTTCGCGCACAGCGCCGAGGATTGCGGGCTGGTCCTTCAGGTCATCGCGGGCGGCGACCAGCGCGATCCCGGCTCCGCCGGCAAGAGCTTCTATTATACGCCGCAGTACGCGCGGCCGGTGAAAGATCTGCGCATCGGTTACGCCGCGCCGGACTTTGCGCCGCCTGCATTTGCCGCCGCGCTGGACGTGTGGAAAGAAACGGGCGTGCAACTCGTCGAGACCAGGCTGCCCGACTTTCCCTATGGCTCCGTGCTTTCGACCATTCTGAACGGCGAGATGGGCTCGATCTTCGAGCCGTTGATCGCCAGCGGAAAGGTGGATGAACTGGAGGATGCGCCGCAAATCGCCGGGTTGAAGGCCAGCCTGGAAGTGGCGGCCAAGGATTATCTCAAGGCCATGCGCATCCGCCGCCTGATCCAGCAGGAAATCTCCAAGCTCTACGGCGACGTGGATGTGCTGCTGGCGCCGGGCCGGCCAGGGCCGGCGACCAAGACGGACGAGCCGCTGGATCGCAGTTCCGGGCGCGCAGGGCGCCCGGCCTCGGGCGGATTGCGGAGCATGATTCAGGCCGGGAACCTCGCGGGCCTGCCGGCGCTGGTGCTGCCGTGCGGTTTCGTGGATAATCTGCCGGTGGCGGTGCAGCTCATGGGCGTGCCGTTTTCCGAAAACACGCTGTTCGCCCTCGGGCGCGAATTCCAGAAGCGCACGGATTGGCACAAGCGGCGCCCGCCGGGAGTATAGCCGATGGCGGCCCGGAAAACTGCCGCGCGCCGCTGGTTCATTCGCGGGCGCGTGCAAGGCGTGGGGTTCCGGTATTTCGCGCAGAATGCGGCCAATGCGCTGGGTCTCGCCGGCTATGCGCGCAACCTCGACGACGGCCGCGTGGAAGTCTACGCCGTGGGCCCGGAGGAGAAGCTCTCCGAACTGACCGGCCTGCTCTACCGCGGCCCGCGCTGGGCGGATGTGCGCGGCGTCGAGGAGCAGCACGCCGCCGTCGAGCGCCGCGGCAGTTTCGAGATCGATTAGAGTCCATTCGTTGACGCTCGTGGCTCCGGCCACCATGAGGGAACTCCAGAAGCGCTCCACCGCTGCTTTTCAGAAATGGCCCAGCCGTGTTGGCGGCTGCTGGCCAGTTGACGGCTTGACGGTGCGGGGCTACAACCCCCGAATCCTCATTGAGCGGAGGTGTAACTGCCTTCCGGGTGAGTCGGTCGGTTTCTGGTGATGCGAACATGGAAGGTTGGGACGAGCTCCTGCGGGATGCTTGATGAATGGCTCGTAATAGCGGGAAACGTTGGTGGCTCAAGATCATCCTATTCATCTCGGCGATGCTGTCTCTACTCGCTATTGCCGGTGCCTCGTACCAAGCCATCGCGTCTCGCGGGGATACCCGACGCTTTCATCACCCGGGCCGGCTCGTTAGTGTCGGCAGGTTTCGGCTCAACGTCTACTGCACCGGACAGGGGAGCCCAACGGTTGTCCTGGAGGCTGGACTGGCCGACTCGCTTGATTCATGGCGTCGTGTGCAGCCGGAAATCGCGCGATTCGCTCGCGTCTGCTCATACGACCGAGCCGGGTACGGCTACAGCGATCCGGGACCTATGCCGCGGACAAGTGATCGGATCGCGTCGGAACTTCATACAGGGCTCCGGTCTGCTGGCGAAAAGCCGCCGTATCTCCTGGTCGGCCATTCTTTCGGCGGCTTCAATATTCGTGTGTTCAATGGCACATACCCCGACGAAGTAGCAGGGCTCGTTCTGGTGGACGCTACGCAGGAGGATCAGTACCGCCTGCTCCCGAGCGCTTGGGCCAAGATGGGCGCAGCGATGCGGCGGCGCGCCCGGCGGCAGGCCCTCTGGGCTCCGCTGTACATCGATCTCGGGCTCGCTCGTCTCGAGTTGCGGCTCCAGGGTCGTCAAGTGCCGTCCATACTCCTCCAGTCGAAGTACCTCACGGCAAGGGCCAGCGAGTTCGATAACATCGAGGTCAGCGCCGAGCAGGCCCGGAGAGCTGGCCATATCGCCGATAAGCCGCTCCTGGTGCTCACCGCCGGCAGGGTCATCGATGCCAGCCTGAGGGCCGTGCTCAGCGAACAGGATCAGAGAGCCTATGAACAGACCTGGATCAACGACCTACAACTTCGTCTGGCACGCCTATCAACCCGGGGCAGGCGCGTATTGGTTCCGGACAGCAGCCACGACATGCCTAACGATCGTCCAGACGCGATTGTGACCGCCGTGCGAGAGCTGTGCGGTCCGCATAACCAGCCGTGATCCCGGCGGTCTTCACGACAATTTTCCATGGCCGGCATACCCGCGTACCCTGCTACATTGTTCTCTATGGCACTGAACTCGTTGGATCTGGCCGGCCGGACCGTGGCCGTGGTCGGCGGCACTTCCGGGATCGGGCGCGTCCTGGCGGGCGGCCTGGCATGCGCGGGCGCAAACGTGATACCCACCGGGCGGCGCGAAAACCTGGTGGAGGAAGCATGCGGCGAAATCGAGCGGGTCGGCCGCAAAACCTTGCGCCAAGCCTGCGATATCGGCTCGCGCGAATCCGTGGACCGCTTCCGCGACGCCGTGCTGAAGGAATTCGGCGGGGTGGACGTGCTGCTCAACGCCGCCGGCCAGATTTTCCGCAAGCCCACCATGCAGGTGACCGAGGCGGAGTGGAACCGCCTGCTGGATGTGAACCTCACCGGCATGTTCCGCACGTGCCAGTCGTTCTATGAGCCGCTGGTCAAGAGCGGGCGCGGGCGCATTATCAACATTGCATCGCTGAACGTCTTCGCTTCGCTGGTCGAGGTGACGGCCTATGCCGCGTCGAAAGCGGGCGTCATGGCGCTTACCCGCAGCCTGGCGGTGGAGTGGGCCAAGCACGGCATCAACGTGAACGCCATTGCCCCGGGTGTGTTCCGCACGGACCTGAACGCGCAACTGCTGGACGGCACCGACCGGGGCCGTGAACTGAAAATGCGCACGCCGATGGGCCGCTTCGGGCGGACGGAGGAATTGATCGGCGCCGCGGTACTGCTGGCGTCGGATGCAGCGAGCTTCATCACCGGCCAGTGCATCACCGTGGATGGCGGCTTCCTGGCCTCCGGCGTGAATCAATAGGAGGAGATATGAGCAACCTGGTGTTGGAAAAGTATTCGATCGGCGTGGGCGATCGTTTCGCCCACCAGGCCAAGGCGCAACTGGCGGCGTGCCTGCGCGCGGCGGAACGCGGCGTCGCCGTGGTCCCGGTGTGGAACAAATCCAACCGCGAGCACAAGATCGTCGGCTCCGAACCGTCCAGCGTGCGTGCCGCGGCCGACCGGGCCGTGCGCGAACTGGCATGGAAGCGCCCGTATCACGTAGATGCCGACCACATCAATCTGGGCACGGTCGAGCGGTTTCTCGAGCCCTCGGATTTCTTCACGCTGGACGTGGCGGAGACCATCGGCCGCGCGCCGGAGGCCGGCACGGCGGAGGAATTCGTCGGGCGGCATCCGGAATTGGTGGGGCGCATCGTGATCGCCGGCATCCCCGAGCCGTTCCAGGTGAGCCGCGAGCAGGCGCTCGGCGCCGCGTACAAATATCTGCGCGCGGTGCGCGAGGCGGGCGAGATCTACCGGCATATCGCCGGCCGCAAGGGCGCGGGCACGTTCATCACCGAGGTCTCCATGGACGAGACCGATTCGCCGCAGACCCCGCCCGAGTTGCTGCTGATCCTGGCCGCCATCGCGGATGAAAAGATCCCCATTCAGACCATCGCCCCCAAGTTCACCGGCCGCTTCAACAAGGGCGTGGACTACGTCGGCAACGTCGAGCAGTTCGAGAAGGAATTTTCGGAGGACCTGGCCGTAATCGCGCACGCCGTGCCCCACTATGGCCTGCCGCAAAATCTCAAGTTGAGCGTGCATTCCGGAAGCGACAAGTTCTCGATCTACGCCGCCATACGGCGCTCGGTGCGGCGCTTCAACGCCGGTGTGCATGTGAAGACCGCCGGAACCACGTGGCTGGAAGAGCTGATCGGGCTGGCCGAAGCCGGGCCGCAAGGGCTGGCGCTGGCCAAAGAGGTTTATGCCCGCGCCTACGAGCATCTCGACGAATTGTGCGCGCCGTATGCGGCGGTGATCGATATCGATCCGCGGCGGCTGCCGGCGCCCGAAGAGGTCAGTCGCTGGACCGCGGAACAATACACCGGGGCGGTGCGGCACGACCAAAAGAATCCGCTGTTCAATCCCAGCGTGCGGCAGTTGCTGCACGTCGGCTACAAAGTGGCGGCAGGGATGGGCGAGCGCTATACCGGAATGCTCGAAGCCTGCGAGAGCGATATCGCCCGCAACGTGACGACAAATCTCTGGGAGCGCCATCTGGAACCGCTGTTCGTGCGCGCGTAGGCACTACAATAAAATCTATGTCCCGCTGGACCCGGTGCTGCGCCGCGCTGCTGCTCCTTGTTTCGGCGCATCTCTCGGCGGAGGTCCGCTCCCTCACGATTCTCCACACCAATGACCTGCACGCGCGCCTCAGCCCGCTCGTCGATCATCATGGCGGCTTCGCCTACGTGGCCGCGGTCATCCGCCGCGAGCGCGCCGGCTGCACGGATTGCATCCTGCTCAACGCGGGCGACATCGTCCAGGGATCTCCCGTCTCGACCATCTTCCATGGCGTGCCGTCATACGAAATCTCCAATCTGTTCGGTTTCGACGTCTCCACTCTCGGCAATCACGAATTCGACTGGGGCTGGCAACAGACGCGCAAGCTCCTCGAAATCGCGAAATTTCCCACGGTGACCGCCAACATCGTGGACGATAGCGGCCACCTGATTACCGGCGAGCCCTACCGGATCGTGAGGGTGAACCGCCTGCGCGTGGCCGTGATCGGCATCATGACCGGCGATTTCCACTTCCTCACGACTCCCAAGCTGCGCGGCCAATGGCACACGCTGCCGCCCGTCGAGACCGCGCGAAAATACGCGGCCGAATTGAAGGCGAAGTCCGACCTGATCGTCGTCCTGGCGCACATCACGCCCACCGAAGAGCGCGAATTTCTCAGCTCCGCGCCGGAGGTGCCGGTGGTGGTCTCCGGCCACATCCATACCGGAATGCAGGAGCCGCTTACGCACGACGGGCGCATCGTGGTGCGGGTGAAGGGGTACGGCGAGGAGGTCGGCCGCCTCGAGTTGCAGGTGGATACCGATAAGAAGGTGCCGGTTTCCTGGAAGTGGAAGCGCATCCCCGTGGACCCCGCAACCATCGAGCCCGCGCCGGACGTGGCACGCGAGGTGAAGCACTGGGAGGCCGAGGTCAGCGCGCGCGTCGACAAGCCGCTGGCGATTTCCAAACACGCTTTCACCAGGCCCGAGGTGCGCAAACTGATCGAGCAGGCCATGCGCGACGAGACCGGCGCGGATTTCGCCTTCATGAACTACGGCGGTGTGCGCGACGTGCTGCCCGAAGGTCAGTTGCTCGTGCGCAACATCTGGGATATCATGCCGTTCGACAACCGCGTGTTGGTCGGAACATTCAAGGGCAGTCAATTGCCGCCAGTAGTGGTGGGCGACCGCAAGATCGATCCCGACCGCGAATACACGCTGGCGGTGAGCGATTTCACCGCCGCCAATCAATCCGCGCGCGAGGAGCTCGGCACCACCGGCCTCGAGTTCCCGCGCGATGCCGGCGTCATGCGCGACATGCTCATCGGCTGGTTCCGGAAGAAAAAAGTGATCGAGTAAAAACCAACTCACCACAGAGACACGGAGGAACGGCGATTACACTGAGAAAAACTAAAAAATCTTCTCTCTGCTTCCTCTGCGTTCTCCATCCTCCGTGGTGAATGTGGCTACACGTTATGCCTTGGCCGCTCTTTGCGCACGAAGTCCGTGTCTTGGTGCGGTTCGCCCTCGCACTCGATGGCAATGGTGGTCACGGGATCGTCCGGCGGTTGCGCCGGCAGGCCCAGGAAACGCACGCGGAACCGGTCCTGTGCGAATTTAACTGGGTTGCCGGTGGCCAGCATGCGGGCCGATTTCACCTTGGTCATCATGCCGCCGATCACCGCCGTCTCGCCCGGCCAGAAGTGGATGTGCATGTAGAGCGTGTTCCCGTTGCGCGTGAAGCTGGCGTAATTGGAGCGGCGCGGCTGGCACTTGTCCGTGCGCCGCACCGAATCGCCGTTGCGCTCCATCCATTTGCCCACGGAGGTCAGGATGCGCACCGAGTCCTCGGGCACCGAGCCATCCGCCTTCGGCCCGATGTTCAGCAGGTAATTGCCGGTGTCGTGCGCGCAGGAGATCAGGTTGCGCACGACGGTCTTGGGCGATTTCCAATCGTCGTCCGTTCTCTGGTAGCCCCAACTGTCATTCATCGTCATGCAGGTTTCCCAGGCGCGGTTGGCCGCCTGAATGTGCTGCTCGGGCGTGGTGAAATCGCCATCCAGCTTGTTGCGGTTGTTGACGATGATGTCGGGCTGGAGCTTGAACACCATGGCGTTCATCTTTTCCGACTCCCATCCCTGAGCGTCGAGCGGCCACGCGACGTCGTACCAGAGCACGTCGATCTTGCCGTAGTTGGTCATCAGCTCGCGGATCAGTCCGTGGGTGTAAGCGACGAAGCGCCGCCGCGCGGCTTCGTCGGTGGCGCAGCGCGCACCGTCGGGGTGGTGCCAGTCCATCAGCGAATAATAAAACCCGACGCGCATTCCTTCCGCGTGCGCCGCCTCGACGTATTCCTTCACCAGGTCCCGGCCGGGGCCCTGTTTCGGAGCGCAGTAATCCGTGAGCTTTGTGTTGAAATTGCAAAAGCCCTCGTGGTGCTTGGTGGTCATCACCATGTATTTCTGGCCGGCCTGGCGGGCGAGGCGCGCCCAATCGCGCGCGGCGTTCGGCTTGGGACGGAAGCGCGGGGCAAGCTGCTCGTAATCCCTGACTGGAATGGCTTCGTTTTCCATGACCCATTCGTGGCGCCCGAGCACGCTGTAAAGGCCCCAGTGAATGAACATTCCGAAGCGGGCCTCGTGCCACCATTTCATGCGGCGCTCGCGGTCGCTCGCATCGCCCGCGGCATACGCGGTGAACGGAACAAGGCCCGGCATGCCCGCCTCCGCCGCGGCAGCCCCCGCCGCCATCCATTGCAAATAATCCCTTCGCGTCATAAGGTTTCTCCGGAGGACTACAGCATAACACGAATTTAACGATAAATCTGACTCTCCGTTTCCGCGGCCCGAACTGTGTGCTAGTCTGCGGCATACATGAATCTGGTGCACCTTTTCGCGCCAACGTTCGCGCTGTGCCGCAATGAGATCGCGCTCGAGTTCGGCGACCGTGCCTTCACCTTCGCCGAAATCGACGAGCGCAGCGACTGCATGGCCGCCGCGCTCGCCGCCCGCGGCCTGAAGTGCGGCGACCGGCTGGCGGTTTACCTCCGCAATTGCGTCGAGCTCATCGATCTCTATCTCGCCTGCATCAAGCTCGGCGTGATCTTCGTGCCCATCAACATTCTCTACAGCGGCCGCGAGATGGCCCACATCCTTTCCGATGCCGAGCCTGCGGCCGTCGTCACCGCCGAAAACCTGCCGCATTTCGGGGACAGGCTACACAACCTCGAAATTCCCGCGCTCGACGGCGATGCCCCCGCCGTCATCCTCTATACCTCGGGCACCACCGGAGCTTCCAAGGGCGCCATCCTCACCCACAACAATTTCGCCGCGAATGCGGTGAACCTGCTCGCCTGCTGGCAGATCACCGCGGCCGACCGTCTGCTGCTCCCGCTGCCGCTCTTCCACGTGCACGGCCTCGGCAACGGCTTCCACTGCTGGTTAGCCAGCGGCTGCCGTATGCGCCTGCTCGAGCGCTTCGATCACCGCACTGCCGCCGCCGAGCTGCTGGCTTTTCGTCCGACCCTTTTCTTCGGTGTGCCCACGATATATGTTCGCCTGATCGAGGTTCCGGAAGATCAGGCCGCTGAAATCGGCCATGCCATGCGCCTGTTCGTCTGCGGCTCCGCGCCCCTCGAACCGCGCGTGCTGGATACTTTCCGCGCGCGCTTCGGCCACACCATCCTCGAGCGCTACGGCATGACCGAAACGCTCATGAATATCAGTAACCCGTACGTCGGCGAGCGCCGGCCCGGCAGCATCGGGCTCCCGCTGCCCGGCGTTTCGGCGAAACTGGTCGACGGCGAGCTCTGGATCAAGGGGCCGAACGTCTTCGCCGGCTATTGGCGCCGCGAAGCGGCCACTCGCGACGCCTTCGAAGGCGGCTGGTTCCGCACCGGCGACCTCGCCTCGAGCTCCGAAGACGGCTACTACACGCTCCACGGCCGCAAAAGCGATCTCATCATTTCCGGCGGCTTCAACATTTATCCGCGTGAAATCGAAGAGTTCTTACAGGAGCAGCCGGAGGTGGCCGAGGCCGCGGTCGTGGGCGAGCCCCATGCCCTGCGCGGCGAAGTCCCGGTGGCCTACGTGGTCTTGCGCGCGCCGGTCGAGCCCGCGGTCCTTGAAGCGAGGTGCCGCGCCGCACTGGCCTCCTTCAAAATCCCGCGCCGCTTCGTCTCCGTACCCACGCTGCCCCGCAACGCCCTCGGCAAAATCCAGAAACACCTGCTGAAATAGTCCCGGTCAACCCCGCCGCCGGTATAACTGGTTTGTCAATACCCGCGCCTGGCCTGTCCCCAGCCGGCCGTTCAATCTTTCATAGAACTCCTGGCGCGAATTGTCGCGGACCATTTTCTCGAGAAGTTGCTGCTGTGCCGCGAATGCACGCTCGGTCACAGCGTCGGGGTCGGGGACCAGCCGCAGCAATTCCCCGTGCAGCTCCTTTTGGATCGCGGCGGCCGTCGCCTCGCCGGCCAGATTGTGCTGCTCCAGTGGATCGCGGCTCAGGTCGAACAGGATCGGGTCGTAGCCGGTCGGGTAGATGTATTTCCAGCGGTCCTTGCGGATCATGAACGATCCCGTGCAGTTGCCCTCGGAATGCGATTCGCTGTAAGCGATCCCGGGATGGCCGCCCTGCCCGCCCGCCAGGCCGACGAGCGAATGGCCGCGCAGCTTCGCGTCGCGTGGCACGCCGGCAAGCTCCAGCATGGTCGCCACCATATCCACGTGCCCCACCGGCGTCGCCACCGCCTTCCCGCGCGGTAGTCCGCCGCCCGCCATGATCAGCGGCACCCGCGCGGCGTTTTCGAACAAAATATTTTTCAGCCACAGCCCGTTCTCGCCCAGCATCTCGCCGTGGTCGCTGGTGTAAACCACCAGCGTGCGCTCCATGCGGCCGGATTTCTCCAGTTCGTCCAGCAACTCGCCGATCAGGCGGTCGAGCTCCGTGATCATGCCGAAATACGCGGCGCGCGCCCGGCGGATGCGGTCGGTTGGGAACCGCACCGAGAACCGCTGGAAATTGGAAATCTGTTCGAACACCAGATGCCGGCGGTCCAGGTAGGCATCGGAGACTTCCGGAAGCGACATCCGATCCGGCGGATACATCGAGGCGTACCGCTCGTCGGCGACGAACGGCGGATGCGGCAGCGTGAATCCGGCGTAAACCACCCACGGCTTCTGCGTGCGGCGCGTGTCCTCGCGCAGGAAGCGCAGGCCATTGGCCAGCGTCCTCTTCTCGTGCGGCTTGCTGGTGCCGAACTCGCCATTCACTTCCTTATGCCCCATCGCCCGATAGCACATCGGCACGCGGAACAGCGAAGTGATATCGGGGTTCTGCGAATGCCCGTGGCTGGTATCCACTTCGTGGAAGCCGTAAGCGGTCCCCTCGGTCAGGTCGAGCTTCCCCGTGGCCCAGCATTCATATCCGGCCTCGCGCAGCCTGTTGCCCCACGTGGGGACCGGGTGCTGGAACGGCGTGCTGTTGCAATAGGAATTCACGTCCGAAGGATACATGCCGGACATCATGCCGGCGCGCCCCGGCACGCACACCGGGCTGCCTGTATAGGTATTGCGGAAGAGCACACCGCGCGCGGCCAGGCGGTCCAGGTTGGGCGTCTTGACGATGGGGTGCCCCATCGAGCCGAGAAACGGCCCGCCATGCTGGTCGGAGCTGATGAAAAGAATATTGGGACGGTCGGCCGCCGCGGACCGCAGCAGGGGAGCGGCGGCGGTGCTGAGCACGCCGGCTCCGAATTCCCTTCTTGTGATTTCAGCCATAGCCCTATCATAAGAGTTCGTTCGCAGTGTCACCAAAAACAAGCCGCCGATGGCTTAGTACGATAAATATCCTATTGACTGTCAGCCGGTCCGGCAGTGTCATAGACAAAATGCGGTTTTTCGCACGAAACCACTGTTAATGAGGAGGGAAATGCGGTTTGGGCTTCTTCTGTTTTGCTGCGCCGCTACGTTGCTGGCGCAAGTTGATACGGGGACCGTCTCGGGGCGGGTCACCGATCAGACCGGCGGCGCGATTCCGGGCGCGGCGGTCACCATCAAAGATCTGAACACCAACGCGCAGGTGCAGCTCACCACCGATCAGTCCGGCCTCTACACCGCGCCGGCGCTGCGGCCGGGACGCTACCAGGTCACCGTGGTCTCGACGGGCTTCATGACCCAGCACAGCCAGCCGTTCGAGCTGCACGTGCAGGACCGCGTGGAGATGAATTTTCAGCTCCAACTGGGAGCTACCAACACCGAGGTGACCGTCTCGGCCGCCGCGCCGCTGCTCGAATCCGAGACCTCTTCGCTGGGCCAAGTGGTGGGGAGCCAGAGCATCAACGATCTGCCGCTCAACGGCCGCACCTTCATCCAACTCGCCACGCTCACCGCGGGAACCCTGGTTTCCACGCGCACCGCGGAACGCGACAATTTCATCTCCAACGGAGCGCGCGCCATCCAGAACAGTTACTTGCTGGATGGCATCGATAACAAGAACCGCATCATGGGCTTCGACAAGAGTTCCGCGCAGGTGATCCAGCCGGTGGTCGACGCGATCGAAGAATTCAAGGTGCAGACCTCCACCTTCTCCGCGGAATTCGGCCAAGCGGCCGGTGGCGTGGTGAACGTCAGCATGAAATCCGGCACCAATAATTTTCACGGCGATCTCTTCGAATTCCTGCGAAACTCGACCCTGGATGCCACGCCGTACTTCCAGCCGGCGGGCCAACCCAAGCCGCTCTTCATCCAGAACCAGTTTGGCGCCACTTTCGGCGGTCCGATCATCAAGAACAAGACCTTCTTCTTCGGAAGCTGGCAGAGCTCGCGCGAGGGCAACGCCGCGCCGCAGATCGGCACGGTTCCTACCGCCGCTGAACACCAGGGAATCTTTCCGAACACGATCACAGATCCTCTGACCAAGAAGCCGTTCCCCAACAACACCATTCCCGCCAGCCAAATCGACCCGGTAGCCGCCGGCCTGTTCGCGCTCTATCCGCTTCCGAATCTCCCCGGGGCGGTCAACAACTTCTTCTACAACCCCAAGGAGGTTGTGAATAACGATAACTACACGGTGAAGATCGATCAACACTTCGGCTCGAAGGATTACCTCTTTGGCCGCGTCTCCCAGGGCTGGGGCACCGATCTCCTACCGACGCTGCTGCCCAGTCCTGCCAATCAGCAGGGATACACCGATCTTTATCAGCGCCAACTCATGCTCAGCGAAACGCACAACGTTTCCGCCAACAAGCTGAACGAATTTCGCCTGGGCTACACCTACACGTATAGCTTCCAGGACGTGTTCGGGCCGCGGCTGTTCGATCAGTACGACATCAAGGGCGCTTTGAACGCGCCGGACATCAAGGGGCTGCCACACTTCGCCCTCACGGGCTTCAGCGCGCTGGGAACCAACACCAACGGTAACGCGCCCCTTGCGGCAACCGGCAGCGGCAATTACCCCGCGACGAAGTCCGGCAAGGTCTGGGAACTCTTCGACAATTTCTCCTGGATCAAAGGCCACCACACCTTCAAATTCGGCGTGGACCTCTCGCGCGTCACTATGTTCGTCTACGCCACCAACGACGCGCGGCCCAATTTTACTTTCAACGGCTCCTATACCGGCTCAGGCGCGGCCGATTTCCTGCTAGGCGATGTGTATCAGGTCAATACATCCCAGCAGCAGATCGATACCATCCAGCAGTACATCTATAACGGTTACGCGCAGGACGACTGGAAGGTCTCGAGCAAGCTCACGCTCAATATCGGCCTGCGCTATGAGCTCAGCACGCCGTTCTTCGAGGAATACAACCGGCAGGCGAATTATGTTCTCCAGCAAGGGCCCTGCTTTCAGACATTCATGTTGGTTTCACAGGAAAGCCAGTGCGGCGCCGGCAACCTGGGCAGGGGAGAAATTCAAACGGACTACCACAACTTCGCGCCCCGGTTGGGCTTCGCCTACCAGGCCGATTCCAAAACGGTGATCCGCGGCGGCACCGGCATCTTCTATGGCCGCGACGAGACCACCGGCGTCAACAACCGGCTGGCCCGGAACCCGCCGTTCATCACCCAGGCCGTCCTGGTCGGCACCAAGACCACGCCCATCATGTCCTTGCAGAACGGCATCCCGGCCGATGCCCTGAGCCTGGCCAGCGGCGGCACCAAGGCGCTCGCCTATCCCTTCAACTGGCCGATGCCGTATGTCGAGCAATGGAACATCAACATCGAGCGGCAGTTTGCCGGGAACCTCGTCGCCCAGATCGGCTATACCGGATCGCAGGGGCATCATCTGCCGTGGGCCTACGATGTCAACCAGGCCTTTCCAGGGACCGGCAGCGTGAACTCGCGGCGGCCCTTCCAAGGCGTTGGCGTGATCACCTATTACGCTCCCATTGACAACTCCAACTACAATGCGCTGATCGCCAAGCTGGAACGGCGCTTCGCTTCCGGGCTCAGCCTGCTGGCGTCGTACACCTACGGCCATTCCTTTGATCTGAGCAGCGGCCAGAACCAGACTGCCGATCCCGGCCCGCAGAATGCCCACGACCTCGCCGCCATGTATGGATCGTCGGATTTCGACGTCCGCCAGCGCTTCGTCTTCAGCGGCTTCTATCTGCTCCCGTTCGGCAAATCGCCCGGCTTCGTTTCGCACCTCGTCCGCGGATGGGAACTTACCGCCATCTTCTCCGCGCAGACCGGGCAGCCGTTCACGCCCACGCTCAGCACCGACCCATCCAACACCGGCACCACCGCGTTTCCCATGCGCCTCGGCAACGGCAATCTGCCGGCCAACCAGCGCAGCGTCAACGACTGGTTCGATACCTCGGCATTTGCCGCGCCCACCTGCATCTGCTTCGGCAATTCCGGCCGCAGCATCCTGGAGGCGCCCTCGTTTATCGACCTGGATCTGGGCCTCATCCGCAACTTCCATATCGGTGACCGCTTCATGGTCCAGTTTCGGGCCGAGTCGTTCAACCTGATGAACCATCCCAATCTGGGCCTGCCGGTGACGGCCATCGGCAATCCCCGGGTCGGCACCATCACGGATACGGCCAATCCCGGCCGTGAAAACCAGTTGGCGCTCAAGCTGTATTTTTAAGTGTGCCAAGAGCAAAAGAGGCGGCGACAGACGACTCTTTTGCGTAACTGAGTAGTCGATGAGGGAAGGCCCCTTGGAACCGTCTTGCAGCAGAAGGTTCCAAACCACCTCCCGCTGCTGCGGGCAAAAGCTGTGGTAGTGAGCAGGGAAGGAAAAGGCCCGGCCAGACCGGGTCAGGTGACATCCGAGAAGAAGAACGAAAGTGAATCACCGTTTCTCATGTCGAAAAGAGTCAGACGATATCAAAACCGTGGTTTGTTCAAAGACGGCGGGACAAGTTCCG
>JAJYLS010000069.1 GCA_021787555.1 Acidobacteriota bacterium
CAGGCGGACTGCGCCTTATTGAGATTGAGCTCCTCCTGGAAATGCCGGTCCATGACGTCGATCATGCCGTTGCACACGGCCCAAAGGAAGAAAAGAGAGCAGAGCAGCGCAAAGGTGAACGCGAGGTTCGTGCCGTCCTCGGTGACGAAAAGGCCCTTCTTGGAATTCATGAGATGTGAAAACGATTCTAACAGCAGGGCGGGTGGCTGCGTGGAGCCACCCGCGAGCGGCTTACCGGATGGCGATCGCGGTGGTAGCGCTGATGCCGGCCACGCTGAGTTGCAATTGCAGGTTCGTGCCCGCCGGCGTGCCCTCGTGGGCACCTCGGTTCCCGGGGCGCGTTGGATGCCTCCCGGGGCGCTTTTCGTCACGGGAACTCCTCCGCAGTGGCGCGCGGTGGCAGGCGCTCCGAAAGCGGCCTCGTGGCGCGCCAAGCTCGCTGTGAGCCACGTTCCACACCATTTGTCTAAGTCAAGGCTTAGTTCAGTATTAAGTTCAGTATCAAGTTTGGTATTAAATTGCTGTTAGTCAGTTGTGGGCAATTACCACGCGGCGTGCGGCTTCAGCCGTGTCCCGCTCCCCGGCACTGTGGTGATTCTCGCCGCGGCTAGGATTATACTGGGTGACAATCATGCGAAAACGCTTGGTCCTTTGGTCTGCGGCGGCGATGGCGCTCCTCGCCCTGCCGCTTTTTCTGAAGAACGCGCGGAGCGGCCCAGTGCCGCCCGCCGATACCCACGCCGAGCAGGCAGTCAATCTGCGCATTATGTTCGGCGTCCAGCGCATTCATCCGAAAACCTGGGATGGCTCGATGCAACTCGACCGCGGCACCATCGTCCGCCTGTCGGGTGTCTATTTCGAGCACGACGATGCCATCCTGGCCAACAATTCCTGGAAAATGACGAGCCGCGCCACGGTCTACATGGATTCCACCTCGCCGCGCGGCTACGACCCGGTGCACACCAAGCCGTGGGAGCTGATTCCCAACGGCATCGTGGCCACCGTCGAAGCGCCCACGGACGCAAAGATTACCGTGCGCACCGCTTCGGGCAACTTCGATTTCCGCCTGGACCAGGCCTCGCTGGGCAAACCGCTGTCGCTGCTGGATGGCGAAGTGTCAGTCGAGCGGCTGCCGCCCACCATCCCGCTCACCTCGCAGCCCGGCGAAAACGATTACGTGGCGCTGCACGTGGATTCGCGCGGTGACCTGTGGGCCTCGTGGATCAACTACGCCAACCGCGCCGATTCGGTTTGGGTGTCGCGCCGCACCAGCGCCGGGTGGCAGCCGCCCGAATCGATCAGCGGCCCCGATCTCAAGGATAATTTCCGCACGGTCCTGGCGGAGGATGGCCAGAACCGGGTGTGGGTAATATGGTCGGGCAACGGCAAGAATGGATGGGGCCTCTACGGCCGCTACCAGTCGAACGGGCGCTGGTCGGAAATCCAGCCCCTCACCGGAACCGAAGGACCGAACCTGTTCCTGGCAGCCGCGCGCGACGCCCGTGGGCGGCTGCACGTGGTATGGCAGGGCTTTCGCGCGCGCCGGTCGGAAATCCTCATGAAGACTTTCGACGGCAACGCCTGGTCCGCCGAGCGGCGCATCAGCGCGGGCATCAGCGATTCCTGGGTGCCTTCTGCCGCAGCCGATTCCAAGGGCAACCTATGGGTCGCCTGGGACGCCTACGACGCCGGCAACTTCGATATCTACCTGCGCCGCGTGAGCGCCGATGGGCAGCTTGGGCCGATCCGCCAGATCACGCATTCTCTCGGCTTCGACGGCAACGTCTCGGTCGCCTGCGACCGCAACGACCGCGTCTGGCTGGCGTGGGGTGTGGGCCAGGTGAACTGGGGGAAGGATTGGACCAGCCAGCACTTCCGCCCGGGCGGCGGCAACGGCCTTTACCGCACGCGCACGGCGCGGGTGGCGGTCCTCGACGGCGAGCGTCTGCTTGCGCCGCCGGACATCATGGGCGCCCTTCCGCCCGAGTACCACGACTATTTCCAGATGGTGCGGCTGGTCCAGGATTCGCGGGGGCGCATGTGGGCCATCGGGCGCTCACTCACCACCTTCCGCGTGCGAGTGCAGAACAACTGGGGCGGCGGCGGCCTGTGGGAGGTACTCGTCACCCGGCTCGATGGCGACCATTGGATGCCCGCCGTCAAGCTCGCCGATAGCGAAGGACCCAACGACGTGCGCGCCGAAGCGGTGGCCGATCCCGAGGGCCATCTGTGGTTCGCCTGGGCGGGCGACGGCCGCAATTTCACCCGCCGCGATCCGAAGGGCACCAACGTCAGCTATACGCGGATCGATCCCGGCCCGGCCCCCAACGCGCCGCAGCTTCAGCTCGCCGATTTTCGCGAGCCCGTCCTCACCGCGAAGCCCGTGCATCCCGACGAGCCCGGCGACGTGGCGGCCATTCGTGGCTACCGCTATCGCAATGCCGGCCAGACCTACCGCATCTTCCGCGGCGACCTGCACCGCCACACCGACATCTCGGGTGACGGCATCGGCGACGGCTCGCTGCTCGATTTCTACCGCTACGCTTTCACCGCCGGCGAGTACGACTACATGGAGGTGACCGATCACCAGTACGGCGGCTCCGGCGACGTGGAGTACAACTGGTGGCGCACGGAAAAATCCGAAGATGCATTCTTCGTGAATGGCCGCTTCGTTCCCCTGTTCGGCACCGAGCGCAGCGTGGGCTATCCCAACGGCCACCGCAACACGTTCTTCGCCACGCGCGGCAACCGCGAGCTGCCCATCTCGCGGGATGAAGCCCGGGGCCGCGCCAACAGCGGCCCGATCATCTATCCTTACCTGCGCGAGCACCACGGCCTGACCGCATCGCATAGCAGCGCCACCGACCAGGGCACCGACTGGCGCGACAACGACCCCTTGCTCGAGCCGCTGGTCGAAATCTACCAGGGCCTCAACTCCTCGTATGAATACGAGAACGCGCCGCGCGCCGACACGCCCGACCGCCGCTATTACCACCACGGCGAAGGCTGGCGGCCGGCCGGCTTCGTCTGGAACGCGTGGGCCAAGGGCCTGAAACTCGGCGTCGAGGCCAGCTCCGACCACATCGCCACGCACGATTCCTACGCCTGCCTGCTGGTGCAGGGGACGCGCCCGGTGACGCGCGAAGACCTGCTCGATGCCATGCGCGCCCGCCACGCCTATGCCGCTACCGATAACATCATCGTGGATACGCGCATCGGTAATCACATCATGGGCGATATTTTCGAAACTTCCGAGGTGCCGGTATTGCGGGTCCACGTGCGCGGTACCGGGTCCATCGACCGCATCGAGGTGATCAAGAACAACACCTTCGCCTATACCGCCCATCCCGAGGGCTCGACCGCGGATTTCGAATTCCGCGACCAGAACGCCAAGCCGGGCGAAAGCTATTACTACATCCGCGTGGAGCAGCACCGCGGCCAGCTTGCGTGGTCCAGCCCGATCTGGGTGACGCTGAAGAAGTAGTGCGCTTGAGCGGGCAGGCTCCTGCTATGATGGGCAATCGGTCCGTCTATGACCCTGCCGCGCCTGTATCCCATCCTCGATAGCGAATCGCTCGAACGCCGTGGGATCGCTCTGGAACGCGCCGCCGAGGCGTTTCTGGAAGGCGGCGCGAGCATCCTCCAGATCCGCCACAAAGGCCACTGGAGCCGCGCGATCTTCGACTCCGCACGCACCATCGCCCGCCTGTGCGCTGAAGCCGGCGTGCCGTTCATCGTGGACGACCGCGCCGATTTCGCGCTGCTGCTGGATGCCGGCCTGCACGTCGGCCAGGATGACCTCGCGCCCCGCGACGCCCGCAAGCTTCTCGGTAGCGGCCGCACCATCGGGTTCTCCAGCCACTCGGCGCAGCAGCTTGCCGCCGCGGGTGGCGAGCCGGTCGATTACGTGGCCCTCGGCCCGGTCTTCGGCACCGCCAGCAAGCGCAATCCCGATCCGGTCATCGGCGTCGGAGAGATTCGCCGCTGCCGTCCGCTGGTCGAGCAGCCGCTGGTGGCCATCGGCGGCATCGCCCGGGCCAATGCCCGCGCAGTTTGGGACGCCGGAGCCGATTCGGTAGCGGTCATCGCCGACCTGCTTCCCGGCCCTCAAGAACCGGCCTGCACCGCCTTCCTGCGGCACCGGATGGAAGAATGGCAACAACTACTCAAAGCAGCGTAGCCGGCAGCGGTTTTGTCAAAGGCCTCGGCCTGATCGATTCCACGGCGCTGGTCATCGGCTCCATGATCGGCTCCGGCGTGTTCATTGTCGCGGCTGACATCTCGCGCCAGGTGCAATCGCCCGGCCTGTTGATGATGACGTGGTTCATGACCGCCATCCTCACGCTCATCGCCGCGCTCAGCTACGGCGAGCTCGCCGCCGCCATGCCGCGCGCCGGCGGCCAGTACGTCTACCTGCGCGAAGCGCTCGGCCCCATTTGGGGCTTCCTCTACGGTTGGACGCTCTTTCTGGTGATCCAGACCGGCACCATCGCCGCCGTCGCCGTGGCCTTTGCCAAGTTCAGCGGCATCTTTTTTCCCTGGATCTCGGCCAGCCATTACCTGGCCGGCAGCGGCAAGATCGGGCTGACCACGCAGCAGCTCGTGGCCATCTCGGTGATCGTCTTTCTCACCCTGCTCAACACGCGCGGTATCCGCACCGGCGCGGTGGTGCAGACCACGTTCACCGTCGCCAAGGCCTCCGCGCTGGCGCTCCTCGTGCTGCTCGGCTTCATCGCCGGCCGCAATCCCCAGGCGCTCGCCAGCAACTTCACCGGCTTCTGGCGCAACGCCGGCTGGAACTTCGACTGCGTGCGCCTCGTGGGCGTGGCCATGGTCGGCGCGCTCTTCTCCGCGGATGCCTGGAACAACATCACCTTCACCGCCGGCGAGGTGAAGAATCCGCGGCGCAATCTGCCGCTCTCGCTCGGCCTGGGCGTCACCGTCGTTTGCGTGCTCTATATCCTGGCCAACTTCAGCTACCTCAACGTCCTCACTTTCGACCAGATCAAGAATGCCGCCGAAGACCGTGTGGCCGCCGCCGCCGCGGCGCGCGCCCTCGGCCCCGGCGCGGTGCAATGGATGGCCGCCGCCATCATGATTTCCACCTTCGGCTGCGCCAACGGCCTGATCCTCGCCGGCGCCCGCGTGTACTATGCCATGGCGCAGGACAAGCTCTTCTTCCGCCGCGCCGCCACGCTCGATCCCGTGCACCACGCCCCGCGCTTTTCCCTGGCGACGCAGTGCGTCTGGGCCGCGATTCTCACGCTCAGCGGCCGGTACAGCGATCTTCTCGACTACGTGATCTTCGCCGTCCTCCTTTTTTATATCCTCACCATCGGCGGCCTCTTCGTGCTGCGCCGCACGCGCCCCGGTCTCGAACGCCCCTACCGCGCTTTCGGATATCCCGTACTGCCGGCGATCTATATTCTCTCCGCCGCGGCCATTGAAATCCTGCTGCTCATCTACAAGCCCAACTACACCTGGCCCGGCCTGATCATCGTGCTGCTCGGGGTGCCGGTGTATTTTGTATGGAAATCACAGGCGCGCTGAGACTCCCGCGTTCGGTAGTAAATTGAGATCGGCGTGTGTTGTAAGACGCGTACCCCTGGACGATCCGCGACTCGCCTACCCAGGAACGGAACGTCCGCCCTTTACGATATTGAATCCGCGCCCCCTGCGGCAACCCGGAAGCCCGTGTAACTTGAATCCCCCGGCCTTCCGCGATCATCTGGTAAGCTGATCCAGGCGATGCACTGTAGCTGTGTCCGGCAAACCGAACTCCCGCACACCTCCGCTCTGGCGGCGGATGTGCTCTATCGTCCCGACCGCACGGCGGCGTTTTACCGTCACCCGTTGCGCGATCTGGCGGCCTTCCGGGCTTCTGCCGCGGAAGTGAATTTCCCCGCGGAGCGCCGTGCCGCGCTGATCTCGGCGCTGCGGGCCGGAAATCCGGCCAGTCCTTCGCTCGATCGCCTGGCGCAGCCCGGTACGCTCGCGGTCATGACCGGGCAGCAGGTCGGCCTGTTCTCCGGCCCCGCTTACTCGATTTACAAAGTACTCCATGCGGCAAAGCTCGCCGAATGGCTCAGCGCCAACGGCATCGCCACCGTTCCGGTTTTCTGGCTGGCCACCGAAGACCACGATTTCGCCGAAGTCAATCACGCCTGGGTTTTCGGCTCCGGCCACCAGCCGGTGAAGCTGGAAATGCGCCGCACCGCCGGGGCCCAGCCGGTCGGCCAGGTGGGGCTCTCCGCTCCGCCCGTCCGTGAGCTGCGCGATGCGCTCGCCGGCCTGCCGTTCGCGGATGAGGCCGCTGCGCTGGTCGAAGAGCACTATCGTCCCGGCCAAACTCTCGGCGCGGCCTTCGCCGGCCTGCTCCGCGGCCTGATCGAGCGTTTCGATATCCTTCAGGTCGATCCCATGCTGCCGGCGTTCCGGGATCTCGCCGCGCCGGCCCTGCGCGCCGCCGTCGAGCGTGCCCCGGATCTCACCCGCGCCCTGCTCGGCCGCAATCGCGAGCTCGAATCCGCCGGCTACCACGCCCAGGTGCACGTCGAGGAGCAGACCTCGCTGGTCTTCCTCCTCGAAGACGGGCAGCGCCGCGGCCTCCGCCGCCACGGCGATGAATACGTCCTGAACGGCCGCCGTTTCAGCGCGGCCGAGCTTGCCGCGCGCGCCTCAGGGCTTTCCCCAAATGCGCTCCTCCGCCCGGTGGTCCAGGATTTCATGCTGCCCACCGTCGCCACCATCGGCGGCCTCGCCGAAGTCTCATACTTCGCGCAATCCGAGGCGCTCTACCGCGCGATCCTTGGCCGCATGCCGGTTGCCGTGCCGCGCGCCGGCTTCACCATCCTCGATGAGCGCAGCGACAAGCTCATGGCCCGTTACGGCATCGCGCTCCCGGATTTCTTTCACGGGGAGGAAGCCATCCGCGAGCGCATCGCCGCCCGGCTGGTGCCGCCCGCGCTGGCCGGTTCGATGCGGGCTGCCGCCGCCGCGGTGGACGAATCCATCGGCCGCCTGCGTGCCGACCTCGACGCCTTCGACCCCACCCTGGCCCTCGCGCTCGACCGCAGCGCGCGCAAGATCCGCTATCAGTTCGGCAAGATCGAGCACAAAGCCGGCCGCGAGGCCCTCCGCCGAGACCGGCGCGCCGCCGAGACGGCTGCCCGGCTCTGCGGCCTGATCTATCCCGAGCGCCACCTGCAAGAGCGCCTCTATTCCTTCCTGCCCTTCCTGGCAAAACACGGCCCCGGACTTATCCCGCAGATCTACGGCTCGATTCAGCTCGATTGCGCGGACCACAGGATACTCGTCGTGTGAGCAGTATGCTGCATGGAAGCCCACGCTGCTGCTATTCGTAGGTTCTAGTACTGCTATACTATGCGGGCTGTGGCCATTGCAACGGCCGGTCTATAGCGCGCGGGAGCGCGCTGTCATACATTGAGTAGGTGGAGTTCCGTTGAGGTATCACATGCGTTCCCTGAAGAGTGTTGCGTTGGTGGCGGCGGCGGCCGCTTTGTTCGTGGCGTGCAATCGCGACCCCAATGTCGCCAAAGTGCGATACCTGGAGAGCGGCAACCGCTACTTCGATCGCGGCAAGTACAAAGAAGCCCGCATCATGTACAAGGACGCCCTTCAGAAGGACCTGCGCTACGGCCCCGCCTATTACAAGCTCGGCCTCACCGCTGAAAAACTCGGTTCCCTCCCCGAAGCCGTGAACGCATTCCGCCGCGCCGTCGAACTGCTCCCCGCCAGCCAGCCCGACCACTGGGACGCCGTGGTCCACCTCTCCGACATTTATTTGACCGTCGCCCGCGATCAGAAGCAATACCTCGACGAAGTCGAAGGCTATTGCTCGCAACTCCTCAAACGCGACCCCAATTCCTACGACGGCCATCGCCTCACGGGCGATCTCGATTTCGACCGCTCCATCCAAGCCTATAAGGTCGCCAATCCCGGCGACGGAGCCAAGCTCCTGGACCTCGCCATCGACGAGTACCGCAAGGCCGACGCCCTCAAGCCCAATCAGCTCGGAGTGCAGTTGCAATTGGCCCGCGCCCTCTCCGGCAAAGGCGATTTTGCCGGCGCGGAGCAGTACTATCGTAAAGTCATCAGTCTCGACAAGTCCTCCCAGGCGGCCTACACCGAGCTCTACAAACTCTTCGCCTTCCAGAACAAGCCGAACGATGCCGAGCAGGTGCTCAAGCTGGCGTTTCAGAACAATCCCAAGCAGTATGGCTACCTCACCATGCTGGCCATGCACTACTTCATCCAGAAGCGCCGCGACAACATGATCGCCGTGCTCCAGCAGATCAAGTCCCACGCGCGCGACTTCCCGCAGGCGTACCTCGTGGTGGGCGATTTCTACCTGCGCCTGGGCGACGGCGACTCCGCCATTAAGGAGTATCGCGATGGCATGGCGAACGATCCGAAACAGAAGCTGGCCTATCAGAAGCGCATCATCGAAGTCCTCATGCGCGAAGGGAAGCGGCCCGAGGCCGCCGAACTGAACAACCAGATTCTCAAGGACAATCCCAACGATAACGATGCCCGCGGGCTGGCCGCCACGTTTCTCCTCGATAAGGGCGACATCAATCGCGCGCTGGCCGAATTGCAGGCCGTGGTCACCAACGCGCCCGACAATCCCGTGGCCCGCTACAACCTGGGCCGCGCGCACGCCGCCCGCGGCGAATGGGAGCAGGCCCGCCAGCAGTTCGAGAAGGCCATTCAACTCCGCCCCGACTACGTACTCGCTCGCCTTTCCCTCGCCCAGCTTGAGGTTTCCCGCGGCGATTTCGACGCCGCCCTCAAGACCGCCCAGCAGATTCTCGCCCTCGACCCGAGCAACGTGAACGCGCGTCTTATCGAATCGGCTTCGCTGATGGGCCAGAAGAAGTACGGCGATTCCCGCAACCTCCTGGACAACATGCTCAAGGCGAATCCCAATTCGCCCGACGTTTACTTCCAGATGGGCGTCGTGAATCTTGCGGAGAACAAGTATAAAGAAGCCGAAGACGCCTTCCGCCGCGCCTACCAGTTGAACCCCGCCAATTCCCGCGGTCTCATGGGCATGGTGGAAACCAATATGGCCCAGAATAAAGCTGACGAGGCCATCCAACTGCTTCAGCAGGAAAGCGCCAAGGCGCCCAACCGCCTCGATTTCCGCCTTGCTCTTGGCAACACCGCCGTGCGCGCCGGGAAGTACGACATGGGCATCCAGGAATTCCAGCAGGTTCTGAATGCGCTCGACAAGAACAGCCAGCAGCGCGGCGATCTGCTCCTGCGCATCGGTGAGACTTACCGCCGTAAGGGCGATCTCGCCAATGCCGTCGCCGCGCTCCAGAAAGCCCGCGAGATCCTGCCCGAAAACGTCGTCGTGCTCAGCACGCTCGCCCTGGTTCTCGACCAGGCCGGCCGCTGGTCCGAAGCGCGCCAGGTTTATGACGCCACCATCCGCCTCGATCCCAATAACGGCGTGGCTCTTAACAATTACGCGTTCCTCATCGCCGTGCACGGCGGCGACCTCGACGACGCGCTCACCAAAGCGCAGCGCGCCAAGCAGTTGCTCCCCGATCTCAACGAGGTCTCCGATACCCTCGGTGTGATCTACCTGAAGAAGAACCTCAGCGACAACGCCGTCGAGATCTTCCGCGACCTCGTGGCCAAGGCGCCCAGCAAATCGACCTACCATTACCATCTCGGCATGGCGCTTTCGCAGAAAGGCGATAAGCCGAACGCGCTGAAGGAGCTCAACCAGGCCCTGAAGGACAATCCCGATCAGCAAGAGCGCCAGGAAATCCAACAACTGATCAGCAGGCTGGGGTAGCATTTTTTACACCGCCGAGGCGCTGAGGCGTGGAGAATAGGAATAATGTCCTCTGCGTCCCTACGGCTCGGCGCTGGATTGATTCTTGCGCTATTGGGGTGCCCTCTCTCTGCTCAGGTTCCTCTCAGCGGCCACGTCGTGGATCAGAACGAAGCTCCCGTCGCCGGCGCGCTGGTTTCCGCCCGTCAGGGCCAGGCCCCGCCTGTCACCATGGCTACCACGCCGGCCGGAGATTTTCATCTCAAGCTCCCCGCGCCCGGCACCTGGCTCGTGACCGTCAACCGGACCGGCTATTACCAACTCCGGGACCGCCCCGTCGACGTCCCCGCTGCCGGCACGCAAATCACCCTCGTCCTCAACGTCCAGAAGGAAGTCTTTCAGAGCGTCACCGTCGGCGCCATGCCCTCGCCCGTCGATCCCCAGCAGACCCAGCGCGAACAGCACCTCAGCGGCACCACCATCAACAACGTCCCCTACCCCGAAAGCCATTCCCTGATCAACACCATGAAGCTCATGCCCGGGGTCATCCAGGATCCCACCGGCGCGGTCCACTTCCACGGCGGTTCCGAATACCAGACCGAGTACCGCCTGGACGGCTTCGATATCAGCGATCCCATCGACGGCCGCTTCACCACCCGCCTCGCCGTCGAAGGTGTCCAATCCATGAGTCTCGTCTCTTCCCGGGAATCGCCGCAGTATGGCTACGGCTCCGCCGGAATGCTCAACATCCAAACCGAAAATGGCACCGACCGCCTCCACTACACCTCGACCGATTTCATCCCCGGCCTCAATACCCAGAACGGCTTCACCATCGGCGATTGGACGCCGCGCGCCGTCATCTCCGGCCCCATCGTCAAAGGCCATGCCTGGTTCTCCGACAGCCTCGACGCCGAATATAACACCGGCTTCATCAACGGCCTCCCCAACGGCCAGAACACCAACGCCCTGTGGGCCCTCAGCAACCTGGCCCACATTCAGGTCAATGTCACCCAGGCCAACATTCTCTACGCCGACTTCCTCACCAGCTACGATCACCAGTCCCACTACGGCCTCGGCGTCCTCGATCCCGATTCCACCACCACCGCCCTCAGCGATAACGAATGGCTCGCCGCCTTCAAAGACCAGTATTCCTGGGAGAGCGGTTCGGTCCTCGAAGGCGGCTTCGCCTTCCAGCGCGTCTATCACCTCCGCACGCCCTTCGGCAATGCGCCCTACCTCATTACCCCGGAAGGCCGCAGCGGCAATTATTTCGCCCAGTCACAGGAGGACGGCCGCCGCTCTCAGTTGTTCGTCAACTATTACCCCCACGTTTTTCACTTCCTCGGCCGCCACCAGATCCAGACCGGCGCCGACGCCCAACGCCTCGATTACATCGCCCAGTTCCATCGCACCAGCTTCGATATCATCGGCCTCTCCGGCCTGCCGCTGTACCAGACTTCCTTCACCGGCAGTGGCGATTTCCAGCGCCCCGGCGCCGTCGTCTCGTCTTATCTCAACGATCACTGGCAGCTCTCCGGCCGTTTCTTCCTCGATCTCGGCGTGCGCCAGGTCTGGGACGAACTCGTCCGCCAGGTCGCCTTCGCTCCGCGCATTTCCTTCGCCTGGGCGCCCTTCAATGACGCGCGCACCAAAGTCACCGGCGGGTACGCCATTACCGACGACGCCACCAACCTCGCGATCTTCAGCCGCCCGCTGGATCAGCAGGCCATCACAACGCCCTACACTGCCGCGGGTGTCGCCGAAGCCCCATTGCTGACCACCTTCCTCCCCGGCCACGATCTCGCCATGCCGCGCTATACCAACTGGAGCGCCGGCGTCCAGCACGATTTCGGCCGCCGCGTCTCCGGCGACCTCGAATGGCTGCGCAAGCGCGGCACCGACGGCTTCGTGTATGCCCCGCTCGTTCCTCCCGTCGTGTTCAACGTCCAGCCCCAGTTGCTCGGCTACGGTTTCGGCGGCACCTACCAGCTCAGCAACGACCGCCAGGACAAGTACGACGAAGTCACCTTAACCGTTCACCAGTCTTTCGGCGAGGAGTACGAATGGCTGATGAGCTACACGCGCTCCCGCGCCGTTTCCAACAGCGTGCTCGACTTCAACGTCGATCAGCCGCTCCAGGTCCTCAACTATTTCGCCCCGGTGCCCTGGGATTCGCCCAATCGCATCATGGGTTGGGCCTACCTCCCGACTCCATGGAAGAACTGGGCGGTCTCCACCCTTGTGGATTACCGCACCGGCTTCCCGTTTCCGGCCATCACCGATGCCGGTGCAGTCGTTGGTCTCTTCGATTCTCACCGCTACCCTTCCACGTTCGATCTGGACATCGCCATCGAACGCCGTTTCGAGTTCCGCGGCTACCGTTTCGCCGTGCGCGTCGGCTTGAACAACATCACCGATCACCTCAACCCGACGGCGGTGAACAACGTCGTGGGCGCCCCGCAATTCCTCCAGTTCTTCGGCTATGAAGGCCGCCACGCCGAGCTTCGCATCCGCTTCTTCGGCAAAGCCACGCCCAACGCCACTCCCTGAGCGCCGCGGGTTCCCTCACGGTCGCGGCTCGGATATCGGAGCCGCGACCGTAAGGGAGGCGCTTGGCTAGTCCCCGTTCGGCCCGTTGTGACAGCTATAGCAGCCGATGATGGTGCCGCGCGGAAACGTCTTGCCCGCCATGCTGCGGTCGGCTTGGGTCTGGGAGAGAATGGTGCCTCTATAGTCCGTGCCGTGGCAAGGCTGGCAGGTGGCCTGATTGCCCTGGGCAACGTCCTGATGCGTGCTCACCCAGGAATTGCCGATGGGATGCAGTCCGTGCGGTCCGCCGGTGACCGTATTGGGAGTCGAGGCGTGGCAGGCCGTGCACTCGGCCAGCGCGCCTGCGTGCCCCTGAAGATTGGTGCTCTGGACGTTGTCGTTCACTACCGAGGTCTCGTACTCGGCGTGCGTCGACCCGTGGCACGCCTCGCATTGCAGTCCCCCGTGCCCACTCGAATAGCGATACAGCGAGAGACCCATAGCGGGCATGTTCACATTCGTGGCGAAGGTCGCGTCGGGCGCCGTCCGAACCGTCGTCCCACTGGAAAATACGGACGTGTAGACGATTTGGCCCGCGTTGTTGGTGGCCGTGCCCGTGTGGCAGCTCTGGCAGTTCGGCTCGTCGAGCCATCCCTTGCGAGCCGGATTCGCGACGCTGCTCAGGTTCCCGTGGCAACTCTGGCACTCGATGGCGTCGGTCCCCGCGGCCGTCTTCTGATTCGCCATGATGCCCCGCAGGCACTGCGTGTTGGGACCCGGATGGCAGGAGTAGCAGGTGTTGCGGGTGGTCCCGCTATCCATGGTCTGGCCCGTGGACGGTTCGACCGCCGTCGCGTGCAGCGAGTGCATCGACGTGGTGAGCGGCGGAATGCCGGTGATCCCGGTCTTGCCGAGCGCATTGGAGGCGTGGCAGTTGTCGCAGAAGATCGGCTTCGTGGCAACCGTCGCTTCCAGCCCGGAGGCGCTGTATCCGTTCGCCGCCGCGGCCGTCAGGAAGATCGGAAGCGTCTTGAAGCGGTCGTCGTGCTTGCGCAGGATGTTGAGTTTCACGTCCCTGGCCGGGTTGGGGTCATTCGCCCACCCGGAGGCGGGCATTGTGGCCGCGTATCCGGCGGTCGACGAGTGGCAGATCCCGCAGCTCAATTCATCCGAGGTCGGAGTCACAACGTCCGTCATAGCAACCACCGTGCCCGAGGAGTTCTTCACCGAAATGCGCATCATCGGGAAGTAGTTCCTGGAATACGTGCCGGTGGACGAATCCGCGAATGGCGTGGTGGGGATGCCGAGCGCCACCCAGGTGTTGTCCGTGGTGCTGAACGTCATCGCCTGCGGCACGTTGCCCGCGCCCGGCATGGCATAACCCGCCAGCCCCACGTCGGGAGTCAGCGCGCCGAAGCCCAGCGCCGCGGCGTACTCCCAGAAGTTGGTCTTGCCGATCGAGGAGGTGTTGATCGTATTCGTGAGCGGGTCCGTCACCGCTTGATACGTCACGGTATATCCGGATGGCAGTTTCACCAGCGCGCCCGTGGCGTCGATGACATGCGCGTGAATCGTATTGTACGGCGGCAGGACGCCGAAGATGCTGTAATCCGCTCCGTCGAAGCAGTGCATTCCCAGGTCGTTCCAGCCGATCACCTTGTAGCCCGTGGCCGTACCGCCTCCGCCGCTGCTGGGTGGATTCACCAGGAAGCGCACCGGAACGTTGTGGGCGGTGCCGCCGGAGACGATGGAAATGTTCCCGCTATAGGTGCCCGCAACCAGACCGGACATGCTGACTGAGACCGTCAGGCTCCGGTTTGTGGTCAGAGTCCCGGATGGCGTTACGCTCAGCCAATTCACGCTGCCGCCCTGGACCGCTGCCGTGACTGTGAAACTGGTGGACATCGAGGCCGTCACCGAGAGCGTCTGGGGAGATGGCGTGGAGCCGTTCAGAGTCCCGCTGAAACTCAGCGAGCTGGGTGTTACGGTCAAACCGGACGATTCGTTTCCGCTGATGCTCAGCGTCACGGTCACGGTTGTGGTAGTCGTCGTGGACCCGGACCCGTCGCGCGGTCTGAGCCTGAATGTTCCATCCGCCAGAGCTCGATCCGTGCGCCGGTCCGTCGTGTAGGAACTGGTGGCGATCGTGAGGGTGATCGAGCCGGTATAGGTCCCGGCCGCCATCCCGGTCGGGTCTACCGAAACGGAAATGTTTCGGCTGCCGGTCATGGTGCCGGATGGCGAGATGTGCAGCCACGTGTGCCCGCCGCTGGTGCCCGAAGCCGTGGCTGCGAAGCTGGTATTTTGGGAGGCCGTGGTGACGCTGAGGGTCTGCATCCCGGGCGCCGCGCCGCCGCTGTTGTACGCGAACGAGAGGTTCGCGGGGCTGGCAGACAGTCCCGTCTTCGTGTCCGCGCTGCCGTTCGGCGCCACGATCGCCGCCAACGCAATCGCGTTCAGGATTGCCATCCGCGCACCCCAAAGTCTTGCTCTTGTGATCATGCATCCTCCTGTGGTTGAGGGCCGGCCGCGGTTGGTCCACGCCTCGGACACACTTCTCCCGTCCAGTGCAATAGACCTTGATATCCCGTCACCCGCAGGCTCGCCGGGAAATCTTTTCCCGCGGCCGGAACCCGGATTTACATTGTGCTTGTAGAAGTGCGCTGCCGGCACCTCCAGGAGCCGCGGTCGGGCGAGCGCGGCGTACCTAAGCGCTTCTTGAATTGAAGATAATTAGAGCCTTAATTATCTAAACTTTAGATTCAGTACCTCCAGAACTCTTAGGACTGGATGCAGGTTTCTACAGTCGGTGACGTCAAAATCGCGAAAAGCCCGGAAAACTGTTGCGCTTTTCAGCAACCTGAAGGCCAAACTGCACCCCCGGCGCCGGCACCGAGCACACCGATGCGCGCCGTGTTCTAAAACCGGGGGAGAGACACGCCTGCTCCGCAGGCAGGAAATTTATCTCCTCGCCGCCCCGGATTTGATATGCTACCCCGGATAGGGGGGGTCTGAATATGTTCCGACCGCAAACTCTCGCTTCCGTTTTCTGCGTCTGCGCTTTGACCGCGGGCGCTTGCCTCGCACAATCCAACCTGGCGGCCATCAGCGGGATCGTTACCGATCCGCAGAACGCGGTAATTCCGCAGGCAAACGTGGTGGCGGTCAACACGGGCACCGGCGTCGAGACGCGTGCTACCACCAATGCAGCCGGGTTTTACAACCTGCAGAATTTGGCGATCGGCAGTTACACCCTGTCGGTCGAGCGTCCGGGGTTCCGCAAGTACGTGCGGGAAGGGATCACGCTGACCACGGGCCAGCAACTCGGCTTGGACATCCGGCTGGAGTTGGGCGCGACCGGCCAGGAGGTGACCGTCTCATCGCAAGCGCCGCTCGTGGAGAGCCGCACGTCGGACGTGAGCAACCTGGTCGAATCGAAAAGCATCGATGCGCTGCCGCTGGGCAACCGGCGGACGCTGAACGTGGTGGAACTGACGGGGGCATCGGTGTTCGTAGGCTACCCTAATACCCCCGCCAATGTGAATCCGAACTTCAGCCTGGCCGGCGGGCGCACACAAAGCCAGATGGCGTGGATCGACGGCGGCAACGCGCAGAACATGCGCATCGGCGCGGCGCAGATCAACGTGGATCCGCCCATCGACGCGGTGGCCGAGGTCAAAGTGCTGACCAACAACAATTCGGCGGAGTACGGCGCCTCGGCGGGCGGGATCATCATCGAAACCACCAAATCCGGCACCAACAGCTTTCATGGGAGCGGCTACGAGTTCCTGCGCAACAATTTCATGGATGCGCCTGGTTTCTTCGCGCCCATCCGCGACGGTGCCAAGGTCAGTCCCGAGCTGCGCTACAACGTGTTCGGCGCCACACTGGGCGGGCCGATCCGCAAGAACAAAACGTTCTTCTTCTTCGATTACGAGGGCCAGCGGCTGGTGACCGCTTCCACCAACACGCTGACGGTCCCCAGCGCGCTCCAGGCGGCGGGCAATTTTTCGCAAACCCTCACGGCGGCGGGGAAGCTGATTCCAATTTACGATCCCAATTCGACGCAGCTCGTCAACGGCGCCTACGTGCGGACGCAGTTTCCGAACAACATTATTCCGGCCTCGCAACTGGATCCGGTGGGGCTGAAAGTGATGAACTACTATCCGCTGGCGAACCGGCTGGCCAGCAATCTGGCCGGAGCGAATAATTTCAGCGGGAACGAGGTGACCGGATCCCCCTCCAACTTTTACATGATCAAGATCGATCACACCATCAGCGACAAGGACCGGCTCTCGGGCTACTACCTGCGCGTGGGTGGAACGAGCTCCATTGGCAGCATCTATCCCAACAATGGCGCGGGCGATCCGAACAACTTCGCGGTGAACCGCAGCCAGTACGTGTACGGAACCTGGACGCATATCGTGAGCCCCTCGCAGGTGAACGATTTGCGGTTCACCTTCAACGACCGCCTTTTCCACAACGAGAGCGAAGGGCTGGGCGGCAATTATCCCTCGAAGCTGGGGCTGACGGGAGTTCCCAACGACGCGTTTCCAACGTGGGACCCGGCCGGATTCAGCTCGCTCGGCTCGACGCAGCAGGAGCGGCGGCAATATCCGATCCAACAGGAGCAGGCGCTGGACAATTTCTCCTGGAACAAGGGCCGGCACGCCTTGAAATTCGGATTCGAATGGCGGCGCTCCTTCAACCAGGACATTCTGCGCAGCTACGTTTCCGGCCAGTTCGGCTTCTCCACGCTGGCGACCGGTCAGCCGGGCGACGCCGCCACCGGCAACGGGCTGGCGTCGCTGCTGGTAGGCTTCCCCACCAGCTTCCAGGAACTGGACACGCAGACTCTCGACCGCCACAGCTACTACCTCGGCGCGTTCGCCCAGGACGATTGGACGGTGACTTCCAACCTGACGCTGAATATCGGGCTGCGCTGGGAAACCGACACGCCGATGGTGGATTCCAACAATCGCATGAACGGGTTCAACGGCTCCCAGATCAACCCGATTTCGGGCACGCCGGGAGTGGTGACGTTCATGGGGTTGAACGGAGCCCCGACCTCGCCCTACAGCACGGACTGGAACAATCTCGGCCCGCGTTTCGGATTTGCCTGGAAGCCGTTCAAATCGGACACCACCGTGGTGCGCGGCGGCTACGGCATCTTCTACGCGTCGCCGTTCGATGCCGGCGTGCCGAACGCCAACGCCCTCGGCTTCAGCGAATCCGCCAATCTCAGCACGCCGGATAACGGCATCACCGCGCCTTTCTACCTGCGCAACGGCGTCCAGGCACAGTTGAGCACGTCACAGCTCACACCCGCGTTCGGCGCGGTGCCGGTGGGGAAATCCACCAATACGGCGGTCTCGTTCTTCGATCCCAACCGCGACACCGGGTATGCGCAGCAGTTCAATCTGGGCATCCAGCATCAGCTATCGGGCTCCATGGTGGTCGAGGCCACGGTGCTCGGGAACCTCTCGCGCAAGCTGGCCACCAACGATCTCTCGCTCAACCAGATCATGCCCTCGCTGCTGGGACCGGCGTGCGATACGCAGGTCTGCCGGCCTTATCCGCAGTTCAACAACGTATCCATGACCCGACCTATGCTGGGCACCTCGAATTACTACGCCGGGATGTTGAGCATCCAAAAGCGCTACTCGCACGGGCTGAATTTCGGCGCGACTTACACGTTCTCTAAGTTTCTGGCAAGAGATCTCAACGATCCGGGCAGTTCCGAGGGGAGCATTCCGAATATCTACTCGAATTACTATAACCGCCGGGCGGACTACGGCCCGTATGTCGATGACATCACGCATCACCTAGTGCTGAACTTTGTCTACGAACTGCCGTTCGGAACGGGAAAGCGGTTTCTGGCGAAGAACCCGCTCCGGTACGTGGTGGGCGGCTGGTCGCTGGGCGATTTCACGACGATTCAATCCGGAGCCCCGGGAACGGTATCCACGCAAACCAACAACTGCAACTGCTTCTCCGCGGGAGCGCAGCGGCCCAACGTGGTGGGGAATTCCGGAGTGGCCTCGCCCTCGGTGGTGCAATGGTTCAACACGGCGGCGTTCGCGCAGCCGGCCGTATTCACCTTCGGCAACGAAGGCATCGGCGTGATCCGCGGGCCGGGATTGATCGACACGGATATTTCGGTCATCCGCAGTTTCCCATTGACGGAGCGGGCCCACCTGGAGATTCGCGGCGATTTCTTCAACGCGCTGAACCACACGAATCTCGGCATGCCAAACACAACGTTCGGCTCACCCGGCTTCGGCGTGATCGGCGCGGCCGGCCCGGCGCGGCAAATCGAAGTGGGCGCGCGCGTCGCCTTCTGAGGTCTGACAACGCGGCACCGCCTTGGCAAGCTTGAGTTAGAGATACCACGCGAAACGCTGAACACGCGAGTCACCAGGCTGGAAACCATGGTGGAACTTCAAAATCTGGTGAAGGTCCTTCTGGGCTCCCAGATGAAAACCGAGGAGCGGTTCCGCGAGACCGACCAACGGTTCCGCCAGACCGAGGAGCGCATTGACAAATTAGTGAGCGCCATTGGAGAATTCATCCGGCGGAGCGAGAAGCAGGCCTGAGCGCCGCCCCCGGCGCGGTCCATAACCGAAGACAAGAGGACACCGTTAACCACTGCGGGCCTTGCAGCGAATGGCCGGGCGGCCTATTCTCGATTCAGCGGAGATCACCATGTATTGCAAGGTCTGCTTCGGTGAACATGAAGACGACATCCACGGTGCCACGCTGCGCGTGCGGCAGTGGTTCCGGGATGAGGTACTGAAAGCCTTCGAGGTGGAAGAAGAGTTCGAATTCGAATTCGCAGACGACGCGGAAGAAACGCCGGCGGCCGAAGTGGCGTAGTCTCAGACGACTTTGGCCGAGGCCTGGCGCAGAACCTGGTCCAGACCGGAGATTGCCTCGCGTACTTTGCGGCTGATGGTTTCGAGACCGGCGAGCAGTTGGATGCGCTGCCGCCGGTTCTCTATTTCGGCTTCGCTCAGAACGTAGCCGAGCAGCCCGCAGGCTTCGGCGATGCTCACCAGCATGATGTCGCGCGTTTCGGGAATCTCGTCCGAGAGAATGGCGCGGGCGAGCCGCAGTTTCACGTGCTGCTGCGGGCGGTTGTTGACCAGCGGGAACCGCTCGACATCGATGATCCACAGCCGCTTGGACTGCTCATGACGGAGGATGCCTTGACCGATGAGAGCCTGGAGGGCCTGGCCCTCCAGGTCCTCTTTGCGGTGGAACATGGCTTCGATCCAGTCCCGGACGGTCTTGCGGCCGGGGCGCGCGGTCATCTCCGCCAGAACGCGGTCGAGCACGGGATTGCCCGTCGGCGAGGGATCCACCACCCGGATCTCTTCCGTATCGGTGTCGATGCGGCGCGCCAGGGCGAGATCGAAGAAGACTGCGCCCACCAGGGCATAAGCCGTCCCGAACTCGCGTGCGGCGCGCAGCCGGCCGGTCTTTTCATCCACCGCCAGTAAGACGACTTCTTCCAGCATGCTCAGCACGGCAGTTCTCCCTGGATGCGGAGGAGGTGGTGCATTCCGCTGATCTCGAAAACCTTCTTCACGCCGCCGGTGAGGTGGCAGACGGCGAATTCGGCCGCGCGCTCCTCGGCGGCGCGGGCCGCCTGGAGGACCGCGCGCAGGCCGGCGCTCGAAATATAATCGAGCGCTCCAAAATCGGCGGCGACTTTGCCATGCATCTCGATGGCGCCGCGGAGCGCATGTTCCAGATCGTCGGCGGCTTCCGAATCGGCCCGCCCCCGCACACCGACCACGCACCAGCCGGAGCGTTCTTCCTGCGTCACTTGAATCATAGGCTCAGTTTCTCAAAGATGGCGCCGCATGGTCACGCGGTTCCATCCACCCGTGCGGGCATAGCGGACATCGCGCATGACCTGGCGGACGAGGTGGATGCCGAGGCCGCCGGCAGCCCGCGCGGCCAAAGGGGTCCCGAGATCCGGCGCCGGCGCGGCGGTGGGATCGAACGGCGCGCCGCGGTCGGCAATCTCCACGGCGACGCCGCCCTCCACAAGTTCCAGCCGGACCCTCGCGGCGCTCTCCATTCCCCGGCATCCTCCATGCTTCACGGCGTTGACGAACAACTCTTCCAGCGCGAGGTTGAGATCGAACGCCACGTCGTCACCCAGCCCCCGCTCGCGGCAGAAGCTTTCGATTGACGCTGCCAGACGGCGAAGTTCGCGCACGTCGCCATCGAGCATAATCTCCGTTTCGCCGAGGCCTGGCTTCACGCCGGAACGGGTACGCCGGCCTTTTCGTACCACGGGGTGGCGGAGCGGATGGCGTCGTTCACAGCGTTGATGTTCCTCACGCCCTCGCGCTGCAGCCATTCTTCGAGCGCCTTCACCCCCTGCTTGGCGTAGACCGGGATGCCGTCCTTCCAGGTGGCGCGTCCGCACAGCACGCCGGAAAAATCCGTGCCGGCTTCGGCGGCCATCTTCAGCGATTCGGTGAATTGCTGGTTGCTGACTCCCGCGCTCAGGTAGATGAACGGCTTGGTGGCAACGGCGGCGGCATCGCGGAAATGCTTCAGGGCTTCCTCGTGGCTGTAAGCCTTCTGGCCCTTGTAGACCAGCGAGCCCTCCACGTAGTCCGCGTTCACCGGGACTTCCACTTTGAGCACGTCCACCTTATATTGCGGTTTCGAGAATTCCTCCATGCTGCGCTTCACGATCTCGGGCTTGATCCTGGCGAATTCGAAACTTTTTTCGTCGCCGCCCTTCGGATCGTAGCCCACGAATTCGAGGAAGAACGGAATGTCGTAGGTTTCGCACTCGGCCCCGATGCGCTCGATGAAGGCGTGCTTCACGTCGTTGATGGCGGGGTCTTCGTGGTGGTTGTAGTAAATGAGGATCTTGACGGCGTCCGCGCCCCACTCGACGATGCGCTTCACGGAAACGTGCGGCAGGAGGTCGGGAAGACGTCCGGG
>JAJYLS010000402.1 GCA_021787555.1 Acidobacteriota bacterium
TCAAAGGCTCATGTGTCGTCGCGCTCATGAGTTCCTCCTTCGCTCCCCCCTGCCGCGCCGCCCATACCGCGCACTCTATCGTCGATCTCCTGCAACTCCAGATCGATCAGTTCGCGCCAGATGATTCGGTCCTCCGTGGTCATCCCGAATCGTGAATCGCCGCGGCGCTCCCGCTCGGCATCCAGACGTTCCAAACGCGCCACTTCTTCCGCCATCCGCTGCCGGACCGCCTTCGTGCCTCGCGGCTCCGTCCGCGCGCAGCCGCGGCTCCCGGCCCGTTTTACACGTGAGTGAAATGGCTCGCCCGAATTCCCCCCGCGGTGGAAAAGCGCCTTGGCTATGGTGCGCAGGATCCTCCGGATGACGGATCGATCCGTTCCTGATTCCAGAATCGGCATGGCTCACCTGCCTCTTCTGGTCACGCGCCCGGTGCACGCGGCCCGACTCAAATATAGGCCAACCCTGTCCGAAATGCAATGGCCCGCGTAACCCCGGCTACACTTTTGCCGGGTACCACACGCCCTGGCCGTAAAGAACCTTTTCCGATCCCCGCAGATTCAACAACTTGCTCAGCGCCGGCGCGTCCACCATGGCGCGGAACCAGCACGCCAACCCCTCCGACGCCGCGAACAGGTACACGTTCTGCCCGATGAACCCCGCATGCGCGTTGGAATAGGCCGTCTGCGTGCTCGGGTCGGAGACGCCCCGGCCCGCCCCTCCGGCCGTGTATTTCTCGAAGTCCGCCACGTACACCAGGCTCACCGGCGCCTTGCCCACATCCGCCTGCCGTCCCGTCTTGGCCCGGTGATCGCCCGTGATGATCGGCTTCAGTCTGTGCGACGGCCCATCGTACAGGTACACTCCCTCCGCCAGAAAGACGTACAGATTCATCTCCTGAACGTTCATCGCCGAAGGCGCTGTCCGGTGGCCGTTCGCCGGCCGGTTCACTCCCCACGCCGCCCACAGAAGATTGGAAAGCATCTGCGCGGACAGTTTCTCCTCGCTGATGCTGCGGTTGGTCTTGCGGTCGGCCAGCGCCGCCATCAGCGGCCGTCCGCCCTGCGTTTCGGGTTTGGGCAATTCCATGCCCGCTGGTTCCTGGGATTGGGCTGCCGCCCTCCGGGGCCGGCCAGCCGCGGCCGTCAGCGCTGGCAGCGCCGCGCCGCGCAAGAATTCTCTGCGCCGCATAGGATGCTCCCGCAAAATAGGATACCTCTATCCGAAACTCCCGGCTTATCCCTCCATGCAAACCGGTAGCGCGGACTTTCAGTCCGCCATGCCGGCTTGGAGCCGGCATACCCCCGCCATTCCGCACCATGCTACACCTGAGAGGAGCCCGCTATGAACCGCCGCGATTTCCTCACCGCCGCCGCATCCGCCGGCCTCCTTTCCGCCGCCGGACGACCGCCCAACCTCCTCTTCCTGATCGCCGACCAACTCCGCGCCGACGCGCTGCGCTGCTACGGCAATTCCGTCCTGCCCACGCCGAATCTCGACCGCCTCGCCCGCGAAGGCGTCCGCTTCGCCACCGATATGTGCCCCTTCCCGGTCTGCGTCCCCTCGCGCACCGGTATGCTCACCGGCAAGAGCAGCGCCAATACCGGCGTGCACGGTAACCTCGCCGCCCAGGATCCCGTCCTCGATCCCGGCCCCAGCTTCGACAATCTCCTCCACGACCGCGGCTACCGCGGGCAGTATTGGGGCAAGTGGCACGCGCCCTACAAAATGGCGCGTACTTACGACAACCACGTCCTCGACGTCCCCAACGAGCACCGCAGCTTCCTCGCCTTTCTCGACCAGCACGCGCCCCAGCGCCCGCCCCACCGCGGCGAACTGCTCGACAAGTTCTACCAGCGCGCCTACCGTCCCTATCCCGTCGACACCCAATACGCCGACGCCCAGGCCGGAACCGGCGCGCTCAACGACAAGCACGCGAACCAGCAGGAAACCGTCGGCGTCGTTGACGTCCCCGACCGCTGCACCGACACCGCCTTCACCGTCGAGCGCTCGCTCCGCGCCCTCGACGAACTGAAAGGCGGCCCCTTCAGCCTCACCTGCTCCATCAGCCCGCCGCATCCGCCGTTTCTCACCGTGGCGCGCTACACCGATCGCTTCCCCTGGCAGAAGATGCCCGTCCCCCGCAACTTCTCCGACGACCTCCGCTGGTCCCCCTACCGCCTGCGCGCTCAAACCATGGCCCACTTCCACAAGGCGGAATACGTGCAGCAGCAAAACGCTGTCTACTTCGCCATGATCGCGGAAATCGACGAGCACCTCGGCCGCCTGCTCACTCGCCTCGATGATCTCGGCCTCGCGCGCAACACCCTCGTTGTCTTTACCGCCGATCATGGCGAAATGGGCGGCTCGCACGGCCTCGTTTCCAAAATGGTGTTCTACGAGGAAGCCGTCCACGTCCCGATGCTCATGCGCCTCCCTGGTGTCATCCAGCCTGGCACTGTCGTCCAGCCGCCCGTTTCCGGCCTTGATCTTTTCGCCACCGTCCTCGACTACCTCGGCGTCCCCGCGCCCGCCCGCGACGGCGATTCGCTCCGCCCGCTCATCGAGGGCCGCGGCCACGCCGGCCCCGATTACCGTGTCGCCGAATGGGCCACCCGCAACGTCCCCAACTACATGGTGCGCACCGTAGATTGGAAGCTCATGATGCCGGACTCGCCGCAGTCCAAGGGAATCGACGCGCTCTACGACCTCCGCAACGATCCCTACGAGATGCGCAACCTCCTCGGCGACCCCGCCGATCGCCCCCGCTACGCCGCCCAGGCCCGCGAGATGAAAGACCGCCTCGTCGAATGGTTGGCTCGCGTCCACTCCCCGGCCCTCGAAGGCGTCAAGTCCCGAAAGCTCGCCGGATAGCCGGCCGCTGGGGTTTGGCGGGTCAATGGCATAAAACGCCACCTGCCATGCCCTTACCCTTGAGGGCCGCCAACACGGGTAGCGCGTAGGGATCTTCTGTACTGAATTGTTTTATTCTCTTGCCAGACGGAATCACGGGTTCGTAGATGGCCATCCGCGCCACTGGTTCTAGAAAGTTAAGCGGGTCTGCAATTCCAGCCGGCGGTTGTTGGCGCTTTCCGAAAAAATCGCGTTGCCAACGCCGGCAGGCTGGTTGGCCTGACCGAACAGCGGTGAGGTGATGTTGCCGATGATCGGCCCGGGATTGTTGTGGTTCAAGAGGTTGCGGATCTGCATCGAGATGGTGAGGGTGAAGCGGTGGCCCGATGGGCCTGCTGCACTGGAACCTCCACCGCCCATGCCGAACGGGCTTGACGGCGCGTTGCGATTTCCGCCGGAGCCGCCGCCAGGAGTGGCCGGAGAGCCGCCCAGGCTGGCGGTTGCGCCGCCGCCCTCGCGCACCCTGCCGAATCCAAACGTCCTGCCGACTCGCATGTTGAGCATGATCTGGCCCGGCCCGCGGCCGAAATTCCGCGGCAGCAGCGGCTCGCCCGGCACCGGGTTCGGATCGAGCAGGCCGTACGGCGTGGCAATCACGCCCGGTTTATTCGGATCGGTGGCAATGCCCGGCCGCGCGTTGAAGAGCGTATCCCCATACAGGTCGCGGCCGGCGGTGATGTCGAACGGCGGCCCGGAATTCATGGTGAGTAGAGGATTGAAGCGGATGCCCCACTTGGCGATGATGGTCCCTCCCAGCAGGACGCGATGATGCATGTCGGTCGCGGCTGGGCCGTATTCTCCCACCATGCTGTACGGCGTCGAGGGGAACGTTCCCAGCCCGTCGGTGTTGCTCATGGCGCGGTTGTACGTGTACGAGCCGGTGAGCGAAATATCGCGATTGATGCGCGAATTGACGTTGACGATAATCTGGTTCTGGTTGTATAGGCCCGACGATTCCATCAGCCCCACAAAGCCGGGCCTGCCCAGCGGAAACACCCCGGTGCCGGGAAGCGGGGCGTTGATGTCCTCCGAGCGCAACTGGTGCAGCCCATGCGAATTCGCGTAGGTGACCGCCAGGGTGGTGTTGTACGGCAATTGGCGCTCGTATCCGAGGGCCGACTGCATCAGGTACGGCGCACGCATTTGCGAGCTGATCTGCTCGATGGAACTGGGAGCCGCCGTGCCGGTCAGAGAGGTGATCGCCGGCAGGGCGCCCCCTGTGCCCGGAAAAAAATTCGGATTATCGATCACGTACTGCTGCTGCGTGATGCCGTTGTAGCGCAGCGCCGTCAGCAGGTTGGCCAGCGCAAAACGGTCGTAGAACATGCCGAAGCCGGCGCGAATGACGTTGTTGTGGCGCGAGAGA
>JAJYLS010000403.1 GCA_021787555.1 Acidobacteriota bacterium
CCGGGGCTGGGCGCGGTTTCAATTCAAAAGATCGCGGAGTTCACGCCGCTGGCCTGGGCGGCCAGGCGCGCGTAATCCAGCGCGGGCCGCCTGTCAAGAATGGGGTTGGCTTGACGGATACGGTCTATCTTTCTGCCCCAGTGAGGCGCCGCACTGTCGGCTGGTTCCACACAGAGATGAAGATACGCCTCTCATGCCGTTCCGTCAGCCGGAGCAAGCCATCTCAGGATGAGGAAGTGGCGACCGCAGAGCGTGCACCGGACAGGCAGAAGAAGCCAGTGGAGAGCCGCCTCAAGAGCATTGCGGTCGCCCACCGGTCTGAAATCGACAGATCGGCAATGCGGACAGCGTGCGGAAAGCATACGTTAAAGCACCTCCATCAGGCCGGCGCGTTCGGGTATTTGGGCGTGGTCGTTCACGTGCGGAGAGGCGATTCGCACGACAACCAAGGTGAGATCATCCTGGGCCTGATTCTTATCGAGAAACTCGCGAACTTGCCTGACTATTTCATCGCGAATTGCCGCTGCCGGTCTGTCCCAGTGGCCTCGCAGAACCCCAAGGAGGCGAGCCTCGTCGAACTGCTCGCCAGAAGCGCTCTCCGCTTCCACAACTCCATCCGAATACAAAAGGAAAAGGTCTCCGGGGCGGACTGCGGCATGACCTTGCCGGTAATCGGCATCCTTGAGCAAGCCCAATACCGGCCCACCCTCCGTCAGGCGTTCAATCTTGAGTTCCCCGCCATTTCGCCTGACGAGCATCGGAGGCAAATGCCCGGCATTGACGTAATGGAGCGCCTGAGCGGTGCGGTCGTAGTAGCCCCAGAACAGGCTCGCAAACCGCTCGATCGATGTTCTCGTGCGCAGAAGCTGATTGAGCCGCCGCGAAGCCGATTCGTGTTCGGCGCTGCCGCACATCCATCCACTGGCGCGCACTGCCCCAAGGAGCAGGCCGACGACTACCGCCGCTGGCAGTCCCTTCCCGGAGACATCCCCCAGCACGAGCGCGGTCCGGCCTTCGTCGTCTGAGAAGGCATCGTAGAAGTCACCGCCGACTTGCTGCGCCGGGTCGCACTCGGCGGCGAAGTCCAGGCTCTCCAGCGCCACGTCCGCCGGGGGCAGCAGGTCTTTCTGGACTTGGCGCGCAAGTTCCGTCTGTCTTTCCAACTGTTTTCCCCGAACGTAATGGGGAAATCGAAGCCACAAGACAAGCATCGATCCGACAAGTCCGAGAGCTGCCAGGGAACTGACGAACAGATCGCTTCGCAAACGGCCGAACGCGGTGGCGGCGCTATCCCGGTACTGCGCAATTTCGATGAACCAAGGGACTGGGCGGACAGGAGATCTGCGTCCCGGCTCTCGCACTCCGGAGTCCGGCGGCCGCCGGCGGGCGAGTCGCAGTTGCAGGAGGGTTACTTGTACTTTGCCGTGCTCGGTGTTTCGAATCTGAGAGGTTGAAGAGGTTCCGTCGGTTGGCCGCGGCAGTCTCTCAGGCTTTATGGGCAATCCGACCGGGCTTCCATCCTGGATCAGCGTGTTGCCGGCGATGTCGATGACCCGGATCCACGCGATCTTTAGCGGCTCCTCTTCCCGGATGTCTTTGAGGACCGGGCCGAGTTCATCGGGTTCTCGAATGCCAAGGCGCTGAGAATCTCTCTCGATCATGGCTGTCTGCTGCAGGGCCTGTCTTCGCAACTCCGCGGTGACCAGAATTCTGGAAACCTGGTAGTAGGTGGCAATGGACTGAACGAGCAGCACCAACCCAAGCAGCGAGCCGACCGCGAGTAAGAGATGGAACCAGATTTTGCGCACGACAGCCGCCCTACGCGTCTCCACAGTCCTCCCGTCGCGGCGTGCCGATTTCGAATTCCAGCCGCGCCCGGCTCCTGTTTGCTCCATGCCACTGCGTGAATGATTCCCTTACAACACGGAAGAGCGACGCCCGGCTCTGCACAATCACTTTCATCCAGCCCCACACCCCTTTCGGTGGAAAGTAGATGCCCCGGAAGAACATACGTGCAATCAGGTGGCTGATTTTGTACGGGACGGGCTCATCCGCGAGTGACTCGATCGCCCTCGCTGTAGCGGCCGGGCTGTAAGCACTTGCCCAGGCGTAGCGGACTTCGGTTTGCACTTCCGGGACGGACATCTTCAGCGGCGTATGAGCCATCTGGAATGGCGCGAACTCAAGCCAGTGTTTCGGGCGCGTGAGCCTCCCTTCGTTCTCCAGGCGTGAGTAGAGCGGAGTCGCCGGGAACGGAGTGATCTGCCCGAAAACCGGCAGGACAGGCGGCCAGTCGCGCATCTGGGCTAGCGTACGGCCTGCAACGCCGGGCGAATCGTGGTCCAGGCCGAAGATGAAGGAGGTAATCGCGTACACGTTTCTGCGCGCCAACCGCGCGAGCACGGCCGCATATTCGCCCGGCTTGTTGAAACTCTTGTTGACACTGGCAAGATTGGCGGGATCCAGCGACTCCATGCCGATAAAGATCCATTTGCCGCCCGAATCCGCGATGAGGTCCACCAGTTCCTCGTCGCGCAGAAGGTTCGCGCTGATCTGGCCTACCCAGGATAGTTGCGCTCCGGCAGCGATAATGTCGCGCAACAATGACTTCGTGCGCTTCACGTTGATGGCGAGGTTGTCGTCCACAAAAAAGACGGCGATCTTACCGCGTGTGCGATGTGCGCGTGCCTTTAGGCGTAGCATTTCGTCCACGATGCTCTGGTTGGACCGGTAACGGATCGAGTCGCCGAAGAATCCCGTTACCGTGCAAAAGTCGCAGCCGTATGGACAGCCGCGCCCCGATTCAATTGGAATAATGTGAAACGTCTCCCAGGGCTGATGAAAGTGCGCCATGATCGACCGGAAGAAGCCAGGAATCCGGTTGAACTGGGCGATATCGATGGATTCCCAGGGTATCGCGGGGTAGTCCTGGAGGTTGGGTTTGCGCTCCTGCCCGAATGCGTCCACCGGCGCATAGATTTCCTTCAACCCTCCGGCAGCGGCGTCACTGACTATCTGAGGCCACGTCTCGTCCGCTTCGCCCAACGCTACGGCGTCGGCGTGGCGCTGGCCGCCATCCCGGCCGAGCGCTTCACCGGGAATCTCAGTCACATGGGGTCCGCCCATTACAACGGGAACGCCGGCCGCGCGGATGGCGTCCGCAACCCGATATGCCTTGGCTACCATTCGGGTCATGGCTCCGATCCCAACCAGTCCGATTTCGCGGTCGAGCACATACCGCACCACGTCGGCGTCACTCATCGGCTGAGTGTTGCCATCGATCAGCAGCACCTCATGCTCCCGCGGCGTCAGGGCCTGCAAGAGAAACATCCATAGGTGCGGCATGAAGTTTCTGGTTACGCCGTTGTCCGGGCAGTATAGAAGTATTTTCATCGAACCTCCGTCGCGGGGAAAGGCATGTCAGCGCCCCGCGGAACCCCCTGCATCGCCGGTCTTGACCGCGCCGGGACGGGAGCGTTTCCCTCCTGGCCCAGATAACGGCGCATCCAGGAGATGCCATCGCCGCGCACGAAGTGATCGGCATCGACCGTGAACCCTATATCGGCAAGCGCCGCGACATGCCCGGCCCTGGTTGTGATACAGCTCCATCGGGTTGATGCGGCGACTGCCGAAGTCGTCGTCACGCGCGTAGGGACCAAACACGGATGTGAGCAGAACCCGCGCGCCTGTCCCTTTTGGATGTCGTGCGATCAGATTGGCCGGCGGCAGAGGTTCGTGTCCGGAATCCTCAAACGGCATGTTGGTCTTCATGCTTCTACCTGCACCGCGACGAGTGCCCGCACTACGGATGATCCGGGGCCGCGTCGTTTCGAGTGACGTGATCCGGCGATGCCAGTCCGTGCACTTTCTGTCGACCTTCACGGACATCGATTGCCAGGCCATCAAGGACCTTGCCGTGTAACCCGGCAATGGCCTTGTCAGCTTCCGATTCTGCCATTTCGATGAAAGCGAATCCGCGAGACAGGCCCGTCTTTCTGTCCAGCATCAATTTGACCTTGCGAACGGTTCCAACCGGTTCGAAGAAGGAGCGGATTGATTCCTCCGTCGTCTCCAAATTCAGGTTACCAACGAAAATATTCTTCACAGAACCTCCTTGTTTCGGTCCAAGCGGCGCTCCGGGCCGGCGGCGTCGCTGCCATCGCGGTTTGCCGCGCCGTCCGGGTGCGACGCTGCCGATCCGCCACCCTCGGCCGCCGGTTGTACTCTTGCGGCAATTTCAGCCTGGCGTTGGGTG
>JAJYLS010000404.1 GCA_021787555.1 Acidobacteriota bacterium
GGACAACGACGACCGCTTGCTCGGCATGCTCACCTCCGAGAACCTGTCGCAGTTCATCCTGCTTCAGGAAGCCAGCAAGGAGCACAAGTAGTCGGTTATCAGTTGTCAGTTATCAGATTCGCCAACTGAGCAACTGAAAATTGAAAACTGACAACTGAGAACTTCATCACATCGGCCTCTCTTGCCTGCGTGCTATGCATAGGGCATGATGCGCATTTTGTTTTGCCTTATCGCCTGTTTGGGATTGGTGGGGTGCAATACGCAATCGAGCCACGCGGAGCGCGAGGGTTCCGCATCGCGCGTGATGCCCACCGGCGAAGTCAAAGTTACCGGTCCGGTGCAGTCGTATGCCGACGTGGTGGACCAAGTCGCCCCGGCTGTTGTGACCGTCCGCTCCTCCAAGCAGGTGAAGGCTCCCCAGCAGTTTCCGTTCTTTAACAGTCCTTTTTTCCAGCAGTTTTTTGGCGGCGCGGCCCCGCAGCAGCCGAGCACCGAAGTGGAGCACGCGCTCGGTTCCGGCGTGGTCGTGCGCAGTGACGGCTATATCCTCACCAACGATCACGTGATCAGCGGCTCGCAGGATATCAGGGTGGACCTTTCGACGCACCAGACGTACTCGGCCAAGGTGATCGGCGCCGACGCCCCCAGCGACCTGGCGGTGCTGAAGATCAGCGCGAATAACCTGCCTGTTCTGCATCTCGGCGACTCCGACCAGGTGCGCGTGGGCGATGTGGTCCTGGCGGTGGGCAATCCGCTGGGAGTGGGCGAATCGGTCACGTCGGGAATCATCAGCGCCAAGAACCGCGCTACCGGGCTGGGCAGCGGCAGTTTTGAGGACTTTCTCCAGACCGACGCGGCCATTAACCGAGGCAACTCGGGCGGTGCGCTGGTGAATACGCGCGCCGAGCTGATCGGCATCAACTCGCAGATCATTTCTTCCAGCGGCGGCTTCATGGGCCTCGGCTTCGCCATTCCCTCCAACATGGCCAACAAGGTGATGCAGCAGTTGATCAGCAAGGGAAAAGTCACGCGCGGAATGCTCGGCGTGGAAGTGCAGCGGATGACCAGCGACCTGGCGGCGAGCATGGGCTTGAAGCAGGTGCAAGGTGTGCTGATCAGCTCTGTCGCGCCCGGCGGCCCGGCCGCGCGCGCGGGGCTGAAGAGCGGCGACGTCATCCTGCAACTCAACGGCAAGGACGTGGACGACCCCAACGTGCTGCGCAATGAGGTCGCCGCCACCGCGCCCGGCGTTACTGTAACGCTGACCATTCTGCGCGATGGCAAGCAGCAGCAGGTGCATGCCACACTCGGCGAGCTGACCCCCCAGACGGCGCAGGCCGCACAGGCTCAAGGCGGCACTGGCGCGGGCGCGGGCCGGCTGGGCATCGCGGTGGCGCCGCTCACGCCGGACATCGCCGCGCAGCTCAATCTGCCGGCCGGAACCGTAGGCGTGGTGGTGGCATCCGTCAGTCCGGACGGGCCGGCGGCGCAGGCGGGCATTCAGGCCGGCGACGTCATCCAGCAGGTGAATCACCAGCCGGTGCACACGCCCGCCGATGTGCGCAGCGCCCTGGCAAAATCCGGCAACCGGCCCCCGCTACTGGTGATCGATCGCAACGGCCAGACGCTCTATGTAGCCGTTCCGCTGAAGTAAGGTAAGGATAGGTTTGTAAGCTTTCGATATCCAAGGATATAGCAATAAAGTCGTTGGTAACCGGTGCCTTTCGTGGTATTCGGAAAGTTAGGAGCGCATCCCCTACACAGCGCTTCTGCGAAGGTGAAACCAATGACGAAATTGTTCATGAACCTCTGGAAAGAAGATCAGGGCCAGGACCTGATCGAGTACACGCTGCTGATGGCTTTCGTCGCATTAGCCTCTGCCGCATTGTTCATCGGTGCTGGCGGCAGCATCAAGGGAATCTGGTCGACCACCAACAGCCAATTGACCGCCGCGAATCAAAGCGCGAGCTAAACGAGGAATTCACCGCCGAGACCCCGAGGCACGGAGGAGGCGCGGCCCAAGGCTGCGCGCAGAGCCAGCCGAGGGCGTCGTGCCGGAGCTCTCTCAAACCTCGGCATCTCGGCGACTCGGCGGTGAGTTCAAAACTTGACTGCGCCCTAATAAATCACGTCGGAAGTCCGCGGTAGCCCATCGGCTGCGATACCCGAAAAACAAACCATGCGCCGGATCGGCCACGTTCGCGTGGACGGCCTCCGGGTTGAAATGGCGGAGCGGTTCTGAGCCCCAAGCACCCGAGCGCCGCAGAGCAACAGCGCCATCAACCCCCGTAAACTGCTCACCCGGCTGTAATCCTATCAAAATTTAATGTGACGCAGCCCACCGCCCGGCCCTTTGCCTGTAACGCAACCGGCCTGTTTTCGTCTAAAATTAAGTTCCGCGTCTGGGTGACGGCAATCGCGAGCGGCAGGTTGCGGTCACTCTGCTGAAAAACTGCTCGCTTCGGGTTTTCAGGAAGGTCGGCATGGCTCAGACCGGGACCAAACAACCGCAGGCCGGCATCAGTGGCCAAACCATCGTTAACGAACTCATCCGCAACATGGAAATCGGCCGGCTCGAGATGGCGTATAGCATTCTCCTGCCGTGCATCTTCAGCGTCTATCTTCATCCCGACGATTACGCGCGACTGGCGGGCGTACAGGACTTGATTCGGGAAGATGCCCGCCGGATGCTTGCCGAGCGCATGGCGGAGTGGAACAAGGCGCATTCCGTGTTCCGCCGGAGCGGCCCGCGCAAGCAGTGCCGCATCGCGCAAAAAGATTGGTGGATCGAGTTATTCCCCGATAGCGAAGGCTCCGTCCCTCGCGGTGACGTGGAGATCCACTCCGAACTGAACGATGCGCCGCAACCGGGCTATCGCGGCGCCAAGACCACGCTCATCGACCGCGAGCCTTCCGTCACCGCCGCCCGCGTGGCGCGCGACCGCGAGAGCACCCGCCGAGGCTCCCTCCCGGCGCCGGACCGCGTTTTCGCCGAAATCCGCTACCAGGACGATTCAGGTCCCCAAACTTACTTCGTCACCCGCAACGAGCTCACCATCGGCCGCGGCGGCGAGGACCTGTGGGTCGATCTGCCGCTCTACTCCAACGACGAAATCTCGCGCGAACACCTGCGCCTGCGCCGCGACCCGGCGACCGGCACCTTCACCATCCTGGACAAGAGCCGCAACGGAACCTGGCTCAACGGCAAGCGCCTGGTGCGCGGCGCCGAGCAGCCGCTGCCGGACCGCGCCGAGATCGGCGTGGCCGAAGTGCTGAAGCTGTCTTTCGAGGCGCGGAGGTGACGCCGTGGACCTGCACCAGCTCTATAACCTGCACACCGCGTTCGTGGCGGCATTCCTCGGCTTCGCGATCGTCTTCGTGATCGCGCACGTGAGGCGCTCATGACCCCGCTCCACACCGGCACGGCTACCGATACCGGCCTCATCCGCGAGCACAACGAAGACCGCTACTGGGCCGACCCGGAGCGCGGCCTTTTCCTGGTGGTGGACGGCGTCGGCGGCCAGGCCGCGGGCGAGCATGCCGCCCAGACCGCGGTCGATACCATCCGCGAATGTCTGCTCGCAGCCACCAGCCCCGCCGAGCGCATTTGCGAGGCGATCACCCGCGCCAACAACCGCATCTTCGAGATGAGCCGCGCGGATGACGAATTGACAGGCATGGCCTGCGTGCTGACGCTGGCCGTCGTCGAAAACGGCCAGGTCAGCGTCGGCCACGTGGGCGATTCGCGCCTGTACTTGATCTGGAACGGCGCCATCCGCAAGATCACCTCCGACCACTCTCCGGTGGGCGAAATCGAAGAATCCGGCGATCTGAGCGAAGAGGAAGCCATGCACCACCCGCGGCGCAACGAGGTCTTTCGCGAGGTCGGATCCCAGCGCCGCGGCGAATCCGACCGCAACTTCATCGAGATGCGCCGCTGCCGCTTCCGCCCGGATGCCGCCATCCTCTTGTGCAGCGACGGCCTCACCGATCACCTCACCTCCACCCAGGTGCGCGAGATCGTCGAGTGCTACGAAGGCGATGCCGCGCTGGTGGCGGCCAACCTGGTGAACGCCGCCAACGCCGCCGGCGGAGCGGACAATATTACCGCGATCTTCGTCGCCGGGCCGGAATTTCGCGGCCGCGAGGCGCCCTCCGTGTCCGGCGCCACGCGCCCGCGCCTTGCCGCTACACGCGCGCGGCAACCCTATCGCGCGCTGTTCGGCCGCGCGGCGTTTCTGACCT
>JAJYLS010000405.1 GCA_021787555.1 Acidobacteriota bacterium
CTGCCCAGCTTGGTGGAACTGCATTATTCGGGTCCTGGCGCAGGATGAGATATTTCCGCAGCAAGGTCCAGCGCGGATCGCTCAGGTTCGAGAACGCCCACATGACCAGCGGATTGGTGGGCGCCAGGTCCTCGGGATGGGTGCCGCGCGGTGGAAACCCGTGGATCGCCACGCCGCCCTGCGCCATCATGGTGAGCGCCCACGGAGCGAGGTTGTACGGGTCCTTGCCGGCATTCCGCAGGCGGTGGATTACGGCGACCGCGGTGCCGGCAGGCGCCATCTTCACCGTGATCTGCTTTTCGATCCCGGTGAGCGGCTCGACCGGCTCGGTGGCGATGAGCGTATCGCCTTCGATCGAGACGTGCACCGGCCCGTTATCGGGTGCGTAGCTCTTGATGCGGTCTTCCGGGCCGATCCACAACCGGTGCCCGCCGCGCATCTGCCAATCCGGCTCGGCCGACTTGCCGAGCTGGTCTTTGAATTCTTTGAAAAGGTTCTGGCCGCCGACGAAGGCATAGCGCATCACGCGTGGGCCGACATCGCTGGTCACGATCGCTTCGACCTCGCCGTTGGAAATGCGGTAGCAGTTGGGCCAGCCGCCGAAATTGACTTTTTCGATTTTCACCGCCGCCATTGCCGTAAAAGCGAATATTAGCAGAATTACCGTAGATTTCATTGCGTTGCCGCTCCAATCAGCGCCAGGCCGGCGGTGTAGCCGGCCAGCATGAACGCGAGATATTTTCCGGTGCCCGCGGGGGCGTCGCGGAATTCCTTCCAGATGAAGATGCCCCACAGCGCCGCCACCAGGGTGGCGCCCTGGCCGAGGGCGTAGGAGACGGCCGGTCCCGCCACCCCCGAGGCCAGCAGGTTGAAGCTGAGCGCGGCCATCCAGATGGCCCCGCCGAGAATGCCGATGGCATGCAGCTTCGCGGAGCCGCGGAAATAGCCGCCGAAGGGGACGCGGCGCACGAGCATGAGAATCGTGTTCCATAGGAAATTGCTGGCCACCACGCCCACACCGAAAATCACCAGCGCGGCGTAGGGCGTCAGCATGCCGGGGACGATAGGCCGGGAGTTGAAATCGGATGAAATCGAGCGCGCCAGCAGCGGATAGAAGAAGCCCATAACGACGCCCGCCGCGGCCGAGCAGAGCACGCCGGATAACGGACCGCTGCGGCCGGTGTGGGGCAGGCGCCGCTGCGCCAGCGCGGAGAGAACCATGGCCAGGACGATCAGCGCCACGCCGCCGAACAGCAGCGCCGGTTGGCCTTTGGGCGTTTGGACATAGGTCTTGACCGTCCCAATCACCAGCGCCAGCCCCACGCCCACGGGAAAGGCAACGGTCATCCCGGCGAGGTCGATGCCCACCACCAGCAGCAGGTTGGAGGCGTTGAAGATGGCGCCGCTCACCAGGGCGGAGATGGCGAATTCGGCGCCGGCGGCGTTCAGGTTTTCCCGGGCCGGCATGCCCGCCGTGCCGAAGCTGCCCAAGGCATAGGCGAAAACCAGGCTGAAAAGGAAAACGCCGATGGCGTAGTCCCAGTAGAACAGCTCGAACGGCCATTTCTCTTTGCCCGCCAGCTTCTGCGTATTAGCCCACGACCCCCAGCCGAGCATGGTCACCACGCAGAACAGGATCGCCACCGGCAGACTGTTCACGACGAACATGGTTCCCGGATTATAACTCCATCTCGCACGGAGGAACTCTTCTGCGGCACTCGTGTTATCTCTGTATCCTCTTGTATCCTCTGGGCTGTTTGGTGGTAGATTTGTCTGAAGCGGTGTAAGTCGCCGAAGTTTTGCTCTGGGGGAAATTTATGAGACGAGCTCTGCGCCTGGGCTCCCTCGTGTTGCTCACGGGTGGGCTGGGCCTTTTCGCGCAAGATGTTTCCGGCACGATCGGTGGGACTGTTCTGGACGCCAGCGGCGCCGCCGTGCCAAACGCTAAAATCAGCATCACCAACACCGACCGGAACCAGGTGGTCCGCACCGTGACCACCGACGCCACTGGCGTGTATTCCGCGCCCTTCCTGCCGATCGGCACCTATTCGATCAAGGCGGAAGCGGCCGGGTTCAGAACCAATACGCGCACGAATATCGTCCTGAACGTGAACGACGTCCTGAAGATCAACATCACGATGGAGGTGGGAACGGTCAGTGAAACCGTGGAGGTTAATGAGGCTGGCACGACGGTGGAGCTCGGCTCGCCGGCCAGCGAAACCACCATCGAGGGAGAGCAGGTGCGCGAGTTGGCGCTGGGCACCCGCAACTTCGCGCAACTCGTCGTCCTCATGCCGGGCGTGATCGATCAGAGCGGCGTGGACGAGTTGTTCGCCGGCACCAGCGGCGCCAACGGCACGAACACGGCGATTCCTTACTCGGTGAACGGCATGCGCAACTCGTCCAACAACTGGATGGTGGACGGCGCCGATAACGTCGATCGCGGCAGCAACACCGGCCTGGGCACGTTCCCCAGCATCGACGCCATCGCCGAATTCAAGGTGCAGCGCAGCTCCTACACCGCCGATACCGGCCGCGCCGGGGGCGGGCAAATCAACGTGGTCACCCGCAGCGGCACCAGCCGATTCCACGGCGACCTCTACGAGTTTTTCCGCAACGACGCCCTGAATGCCAACACCTGGATCAACAACGCCAACAGCGTGAACCTGGTGGATTCCAAAGATCCCATGGCCAAGTGTACCGGGGCCAATTACCAGGACTGCTACGCCAAGCGCACGCCCATGCGCTGGAACGATTTCGGCGGCACCTTCGGCGGGCCGGTGCCCCTCGGCAGGTACAACCGGGAAAGAAACAAGACCTTCTTCTTCTACTCCGAAGAAGCGCGGCGCATTATCCAGTACGTCACCTTCAATCCCACCTGGCCCACCGCCGGAATGCTCCAGGGCAACTTTCTACAGCCGGTGTGTATCACCGCCATCACCGGCTCGACCATCGGTTGCCCGACGGGCTCGGCGCCGGTGACCAGCATTCCCTCCAGCATGTTCAATCCCAACTCGGTAGCGTACATCAAGGACATCTGGAGCAAGCTGCCGCTTTCCACAAGCGAAACCGTGGCGGCCACGACGGCGCAGTTTTTCCCGGACCGCACGCTGCTCAATTTCCGGCAGGAGCTGGTCAAAATCGACCAGAAATTCAGCGACCGGTTCTCGGTGTGGGGGAAGTTCGAAAACGACTCCATTCCCACGGTTGAGCCGGTCGGCCTGTTCAGTTGCAACACGGCTTTCCCGTTCTCCTGCACTACTCACACCAATGCTCCGGGCCGCGCTTACAACTTCCACACGCTGAATATCGTGCGGCCGACCCTGGTGAACGACGCCGGGTTCAACTTCACCTCGCGCGACATCTTCTCCGTGCCGGCGGGCGTCACCGTCAAGGGGGATAATCCCGACATCCATCCCCTGGAGCCCTTTGCCAACCCGGAGGGTGTCGTCCCCGGCCTCACCTTCACGGGCGGGTCGACGCTCAAGGGCTACGGCCCTTACACCATGTACAACCGGAACTGGAACGGCTTCGACAATCTGAACTGGATCAAGGGCCGCCATACCTTCAAGTTCGGCTTCACCACCAACCGCTATAACAAGACCGAGAACAATCCCGGCGTGCCGCAGGGGTCGTTTGGGTTCACCAATATCGGCGCGCCCAGCACCGGAGCGGCGGAAAACTTCCAGCAATCGTGGGCGAATTTTCTGCTGGGCAACGTTTCCACTTTCTCGCAGCCCTCGACCGACATCACCCCGAATATCTGGGTGTGGCAGCACGAGGCCTACGTGCAGGACGATTTCAAGGTGACGCCGCGGCTCACGCTGTACATGGGCGTCCGCTGGAGTTATTTCGGCCAGCCGAGCGATGTTCACAACCTGCTGGACAACTTCGACCCGGCGCTCTACAACCCCGCCGAGGCGCCCGCGGTCAATCCCGCCAATGGCAACTATTTCACTCCCATGCCCGTGACCAATCCGCCGGTGACCGGTATTATTATCGGCGGCAAGAACTCGCCGTTCGGCGACAATGTCTCGAACAACTCGTACCGCAATTTCGCGCCGCGCCTGGGGGTCGCCTGGGATCCGTTCGGGACCGGTAGAACGGCCATCCGCGCGGGCTACGGAGTCTACTACGATTCCACGCTGTTCGGCATGTACGAGAACAATATCTTCGCCAATCCGCCGTACGTGCAGACGGTGAATTATGCCAACGCCTCGTTCAGCGACATAACCGCCGGCAA
>JAJYLS010000070.1 GCA_021787555.1 Acidobacteriota bacterium
GTAGTCACGCGCAAGAAACTGGCCGAGCGCCGAAAACCCCGATAAGAACCAGTGGGTTAGCAGGAAAAATCTGCCCCGCCTCAGGGGTGAACATCCATTCTAACGACGGGAGCCTCACGCCGGCAAAGTGCGGCGATTTCCACGAGCCCGCATCGAGCTGCTGTGACTCCGCGAGCGTGCGATCGGCCACCTGCCAATCGGCATTCGCCGTGCGGCGCGTCGTCGCGTCATGGATCACCACCAGCCGGCGGTCGCGCGTGAGGCGCACATCGAGCTCGGCGGCATCGGCGTGGCGCCAGGCCCAGTCGAAAGCCGGCAGGGTGTTTTCGGGCGGAGTTTGCGGCTGCACGAACCCCTGCCCGGCGCCGCGATGGGCGACGATTTCGGCCATCAGTTCCAGGCTATCAGCTACTCGATCGCCGGCCCGAAGTAGCCTTGCGCCAGCGCCGGCTCGGCTTCCAGGGCTTTGCTCCAGCAGGCGCGGGCCTCTTCGGATTTGCCGGCGGCTTCCAGCAGGCGCCCCAGGTTCAGGAGCGCCTCGGGCATGTCGGCCTGCTGGGCAAGCGCATCGCGGTACAACGTGATGGCCTTGTCGCTCTGGCCGGCCTTCTCGTACATCAGGCCGGTATTATAAAGGACCTCGGGCGAATGCTCGCCCAGATCGATCAGGCGGACGTGGAATTCCAGGGCCGCATCGAAATCGGATGCCTGGATGGCCAGGGCGGCGAGGCCGCGGAGCGCGTCAGGGCTCTTGGGATCGGCCTCCAGCATTTTTTCGTAGAGGCGCTCGGCGTGGGCGCGGTCGCCCAAACCGCTGTAGGCCTGGGCCAGGTTGGCTTGCGCTTCGGGCCATTGCGGGCGGTACTTCAGGCAACCTTCGAAGGCCTCGGCGGCGCCGCGGAAATCTTCGCGGCGGAGCCTCAGATAACCCAGGCGGAAGCGCGCCTCCTCTTCCTTGGGAGCGCGCTCCAGCACCTGCTTGTACCATCGCTCGGCCTCTTCGAGATTGCCACTGTGTTCGAGCAGCAGAGCGATGTTCCACAACGGCGCCAGCACCTCGGGATTGGCCTGAGCGGCGCGGTCATAGGCCGCACGGGCGCCGGCCAGATCGCCCAGGTGCTCGCGCACGATGCCCAGATTGGTATAAGCCTCGCAAGATTGCGGGCGCAGCTTGATGGCTTCCTCGTAAGCCTCCACAGCCTGCTGCCAGCGCGAGGATTTCTGGTGCGACAGCGCCAGGTTGAACCAGCCTTCGAAATGGCCCGGCACGGCGTTGACCAGCAGGGTGCAGAATTTGGCCGTGAGCGCCTGCTCGCCGGCCGCGGAAGCCCAGGCAGCCAGGCCTTCCAGCGCGATGGTCGATTCCGGGCGGAGTTCCAGGAGCCGCTCGGAATACTCGCGCACCATGTCGAAATCCTCTTTGGCCATGCCGATGAGGACAAGATTCGAAAGCGACTCTTCCGATTCGGGGTTCTTCTTGAGGATGCGCTGGTAAAGCTCGGAGGCCTCCGCGGCGCTGCCCATGGATTGTAAGGCGGCGGCTTTGCCGAAAAGCGCGTCTTCGTGCTCGGGGACGAGTTCCAGGCAGCGCTCGAAGGCGGACAGAGCGGATTTGGGATCCTCCAGACGCAGTTGGCAGACGCCCAAGCCGAGGTGAGCGTCGGCCTGCTTGGGATCGAGGGTGCAGGCTTTATGGAAAGCCTGCCCGGCTTCCTCCCATGCGCCGAGGCGTTCCAGGCACACCGCCAGATTGAACCAGCCCATGGAATAGAGCGGCTTCAACTGGGTGAGCGCGCGGTAGCTGCGGGCAGATTCCTTGAGATCGCCTATCTCGAACTGGATGTGCGCCAGGGCGCGGTAGATCTCGGGCGAAGCCTGGTTGGCCGCGACGGCGCGCTGCAACTCGCGCAGCGCTTCGTCGCGTTTGCCCGCGAGGTGCAGTGCCACGGCGCGGGCCAGAAGCGCGGGGGCGGAGTGCCCGGAGGGCGCCCCGGCGGCGGCGGGCCCGGAGGGCACCTGCGGATCGGGCGGACGCAGCGTTTGAACTTTAGCGAACCGGATGGCGGTACTCATATAGTAGAATCCTCTTTACAGTGGGCGAGCCTGATCCAATACAGGCGCGCCGCGTCGCCCGGGGCGGCGGTGAAGCCGATCCCGCCGTCAGGCAGGCGGCTGTCGGTCCATCGGGCGATGGGCCGGCCATCCACGGAGACGGAGAACGAATCGCCGCTCGCGCGCAGCTTGACCGTGAATGCCTTGGCGTTGGGATTGGCGTGCAGGGGAACCGTGACGGGCGCCTCGGGGGCGCCGTCCTTCACAATGGAACGTGCAAATTCGTAGCCGCTCGAGGAGCGGGAGATGGAGGCGAGGTAATAGTCGCGCAGGTTGCCGGCGCGGAAAACCCAGACCACGCTGCGGTTTTCGATACGCGCGAGAAACTCCATCTCGTAATCGGCCATTTCAAGCGAGGGGATGAAGAGCGCCAGCGAGCCGGTACGCACGCCCGCGGCGTCGAGCTTCCAATCGGCGACGCCGCCGATCCAATCGTCCCACCCGGAATCGAAGTGCTCTTCGATGGAAGCGGCGGGGGGCCGAGACACGGGGGCGGCGGAGAGCGAAGGCTCGGGTTCGGTGACCGGCGCGGCAGCGGCGGCCGATTCGGAATCCCGCGCGGTGGCGGGATAGCCGAAGGGGGTTTCCCGCGGGGCGAAGGGCACCAGCGCGAGTTGATGGCCCGGCGGCGATCCGGCGGGTGTTTTCCGCGGGGAGAGGAAGCGGAGCGCGAATCCGCCGGCGAAGCCAGTCCAGCGAAGGCGTACCTGCAGCGCGTCATGCGCGACCGGCAGCGACGTTCCCAACACCGGCTGCTCGCCGGGGCGCCGGTGCCCGCCGCCGTTCCATTCCACGCGGCTCCAGCGAAGGATGACGAGGGACGGCCATGCCATTCCCGGAGCTTTCCGCAAGAGAGGCGCTGCCGGAAACCACAGGCCGGGTATGGAAATGGTCAGGGCAATGCTGAACGGCCGGACGGCGCATTGAGTGAAGGGTAGAACCGAGGGCGGCGAATAATCGGGCCGGGGCAAACCGGCCACCGGCGGGAGGACGAAGCACAGCCGCCGCACCTCGGGCGGGGGGATGCGGAATCCGGCACTGGCGGAGACGCGCAGCGCCTTGCCGGTTTTCTGCGGCAGTGCGAGCCTGTTGGGCTGGCCTCCCGGAACCAGCCACTGGAATCGGGTGTGAGCGGCGCAACCCCCGGCGAGTTGCACGGGAGGAACGGGATGGCGCAGCATTCCGAATGCGCGCCGGGCCCAGAGGGTTCCCCGGCGGCCGGCGGCGGGGGTGCGGTCCAGGGCGGCGAATCCGGCCGCCGCGACGCCCGCCCGAAGGCTCAGGCCGCCGGCGGGCGCCGGCACCACCAACCGGGCGCCCGCTGGGCCTGGCGAAAAGCGAGCCACTCCGGCAGGCAGGCGGCCGCCATCCGAGTGCGCCGGAGACAAAGGGGGAAACGAAGCGAAACCCGTCGAGAAGCGCAGCCGCGCCGCGGCGCCAAGCGAAAGAGAGGCGCGCGCGCATGCTGCCCGGGACGCGATCTTGAGGCCAACCAAGCCGAATCCGCGGTGTGCGTCGGGTGCCGCGCTCATGGGAAGAGGCGCGCTGACCGGCTTGGGCTTTTCGCGCCGGCGCATCAGGCTGGCCATTTTGTTGGCTTCGAGCAGACGGTCCATGCCGCGCCGCAGCCGGTACTGGTTGCGGTGCTCGCGGGAGCAAAAGTCCTCCCCACTGCCGACCTTGATGCGGCTCAGCGGCTTGCCGCAGAGCAGGCACGTTCGGACGTTCATTATCGCCGTCGATTATAGAAAGAATATTCGGAAAATACCAGAATATTCAGCGTCAACATGGAACTTATGCCGAAGGTTAATAGCGCACGCGAAGTCCACATCCGGGCCGGTTTACACTGTCGAAAAAATTCACTGCTAATTTTGGATAGCTACCCAAAAGTATAGTTAAAAGGAAGCAATTATGGCGTAAAATCAGGCTGAACATGTCCCGTCCGGGACCGCCGAGGACAGCACAATGATCGAATCGACCGCGCGCGCATCACGTTACGACGTGGCGGACACCGCCTCGCCCGCCTATCTCTGGGAGGTCGCCGGAAAACCGGTGTCGGTGCGGATCCCCTATGCCGTGATCGACCGGATGGAGCACGAAGCGGTGGAGAGTTTCCGGTCGCTGAGCTCGCGCGGGTCCGAAATCGGCGGGCTGCTGTTCGGATTCACCCAGCCGGGCAGCCCCGCCGCGGTGACCGTGGAAGACTATGCGCCGATTCCGTGCGATTACAGCCGCGGCCCCCTATACCGGCTTTCGGATGCCGATCTGGCGCGCTTCGCAGAAGCCATGGCGGGCAACGGGCACGTAGTGGGATTCTTCAGGAGCCACACGCGAAAAGGGCTGTCGCTGGACAGCGACGACTTGGCGCTGATGGACGGGAAATTCCGCGAGCCGCACCATGTCGCGCTGTTGATCCGGCCGTTCGCCACGAAACCCAGTACGGCGGGAATTTTCATCCGCGAGGACGGCGGTATCCGGGGCGATGCAAGCTACCTGGAATTTCCGTTCCGGTCGGCGGCGCTTTCGGGCACAACGGGCAATCCGGCGGCGGAAAGCGACCGCGTGCCGGCGCCTTCCCGCACGCTGCCGCCCCCCATTGCGCCGAAGCCCGCGACGCGCGCGCAGATTGTGCCGATTGCCTCGCGGAGAGAGATTGTGCCTCCCGTGGCGCCGCCGACGGCGGAGCCGGCCGCACAGCCCGAGCTGTCCCAGACGGAGTTGCCAAAGCCGGAAACGGCCAAACCGGAGACAGTCAAGCCGGAAGCGGCCCCGCCGCAACCGCCCGAAGCCGCCGCTGCCAAACCCGAGCCCGAGCCGGCAAAACCCGAGGTCGCCGAAAGAGCCGAGCCGGCCGAAGCCACGAGCGAGCCGCAAAAAGCCAAAAACTCGAAGCTGGTCTGGCTGGTGCTGGGCGCTCTGGTGCCGGCGCTGCTGGCGGTGGTGCTGTTCGTGTATCCCGGGCTGCTGCACCGCGGGCGGTCGACGCCTGCGGTGGATTCTTCGCCGCTGGCGCTGCGGGTGGAGCGATCGGCAGGTGAACTGCTGCTCACGTGGAACCGTGATTCGGCGGCCATCAAGACCGCGACGCAAGCAACTCTTTCGATTTCCGACGGCGATCAGCACGAGAACGTCCAAATGGATTTGGGGCAGCTTCGGAATGGCAGCATTGTTTATTCGCCGGTGACCTCGGACGTGACTTTCCGGATGGAAGTGACAGGGCGGGACCGGACCAAGACGACCAGCGAATCGGTGCGCGTACTGCGGACGCGGCCGTCGCCCATGCCGGACCAGCCGCAGACCGCGGCGGCGGGTGCGCCACCAGCGGCCGCGGCACGGCACAACAGCGAGAATACCGCCGCGACGCCGGATGGAGAGCCGGCCGCCGATTCTGAAAACACGGCTCCGACGCATCTCGCCGAGCCGCTCAAGCCATTCAACGCCGAGTCGCTGGCGCAACGGCTGCGCCCCACGCGGCCGACCGATATTCCGGCCGCCCCGGAGGTCAACGGGGCGCCCCAAGTGACGGTTTCGGGCTTGAACCTGAACGCCGTCGCACCCCTGCCCGCACCGCCGCGCCCAGCGGCCCCGGCACCGGCGAATCAGCCGGCGCCGGCCGCGGATCCCACTGCGCCGAAGAAGGTGGCGCCCGGGGGACAAATCCAGCAGGCGCAGTTAATCTACCGGAAGAATCCGGACTACCCGAGGCTGGCGCAGGACTCGGGCATAAAGGGAGCCGTGGAGTTGATCGCGACCATTGGGGCGGACGGCCATATCAGGAACCTGAAGGTGGTCAGAGGCCATCCGCTGCTCCAGCGGGCAGCCATCGACGCCGTCCGGCAGTGGGTTTACAAACCCACGCTGCTCAACGGCCAGCCGGTCGAATCGCAGACTCAGATCATCCTGAACTTCACGAACGAGCGGTAAATTAAGACTCACCGCAGAGCCACAGAGAAACGGAGGTCGCGCAGAGAAAACCATTTTGGCCGCCTCCGTGCTTCCTCTGTGGCTCTGTGGTGAGATTTTACGCTACGGCCGCCTTTTTTTCGGTCGCTTCAGCAAACGCCTCTTCCAGAACGCCGATGCTTTCCAGAAGCGCGGCCTCGGCGATCACCAGCGGTGGAGAGATTTTGACGGTGCCGCCGCCCGGACCCACGGGGCTGAACATCAGCACCCCTTTTTGGACGCAGCGCTCGACCACGTCCCAGGCCAACGCGCCATCCGGCTCCTTCCTGCCCGGCAGCACGCAAGCCACACCGGCGACGAGGCCTTTGCCATCCGTTCTTCCGATTTGCGGGTGACGGCAATCGAGCGCGTGAAGGCGGTCGTGAAGAACCGCGCCCAGCCGTGCGGAGTTCTCCGCCAGCTTTTCGCGCAGGATCAGTTCGAGCGACGCCAGCGCGGCGGCGCAGCAGACGGGGTTGCCGGTGTGGGTAGACGTCATGGTGCCCGGCGCGTACAAATCCATCACGTCGGCGCGGCCCGCCACGGCGGCGATGGGCAGCGAACTGGACATGCCTTTACCGAACAGGGCCAGGTCCGGCACGATTCCGTAATGCTCGAAGCCCCAAAGCGTTCCCGTGCGGCCGAAGCCGGCCTGCACCTCGTCGCACACCAGCAGGGCCTTGTGGCTGGCGCACCACTGGCGCAGCGCCTGCATGTAGTGCACCGGAGCGAAAGCCGCGCTGCCGCCCTGATAGGTTTCGAGAATGACGCCGGCGACGTTGCGCGGCTCGACCTTGCGCTCGCTCAGGGCGCGCTCGAAGCCCTCGAAGGAATTTTCGGTGGAGCGGAAGCCATCCGGAAACGGCACCTGCACGAAACCGGGGTCGAGATTGACGATCCATTCCTTGAGCGCGGGAATGCCGCCGGCCTGCTGCGAGCCGAGGGTGCGGCCGTGGAACGCATTGTCGTAAGAAACGATGACGTGCTTCTCACGGCCGCCGGTTTTCACGCCATGGCTGCGGCAGAGCTTGATGGCGCACTCGACGGTTTCGGAGCCGGTGGTCAGGAGGAAGATCTTCTTGAGCGGCTCGGGCAGGACGGCGGCCAGTTTTTCGAGGAGCCGCTCGCGCACCTCGCTGGGAAAGCAATAGGTGGTGAGGAGGCGGGCGGAGGCCTGGGCGGCGATGGCCTCGGCGATTTCGCGGCGGCCGTGGCCCGCGTTGGCGATGAGGACGCCGGACGACCAATCGATCCACTGGTTGCCCCAGCGGTCGTACACCTGGAAGCCTTCGGCGCGGTCCCAGACGACCGGCGGCTGGCCGCGCATGGCGACGGGTTCCAGTGCGCGCAGTTTCTCCAGAACCGGCACGGACTCGGGGACGGGAAAATCAGTGACTATCCTGCGGAATTGCGTCTCGACGCGGGGGACACGGCGGGGGCTCAGATCGTAATCTTTGAACATGCACTTCAATTATGCGGCAGGGGGCGCCCGAGTGGGTAGCTACTGCTCGTGCACGTCCTCGAGATAGGTGTAGCCGTTGAGGCCCTCTTCGTAGAACTTCAGCAGGGCGCCGCTTTCCTCGTAGCTTAGGCGGCCTTCGCGCAGCGCGGTTTCGACATCGCGGCGGAGCTTGGTCACCAGGGAATCGGCGCGGAACTGGACGTAGTTCAGCACCTCGCGGACGGTGTCGCCCTTGATCACGGAATCGAGAATCACTTCGCCGGTGGGGCCGAGACGCACGTGCACCGCGTTGGTGTCGCCGAAGAGGTTGTGCAGGTCGCCCAGGATCTCCTGGTAAGCGCCCAGCAGGAAGGCGCCGAGGTAGTAATCGCCGCCGTCGAACGGGTGCAGGCGCAGCGTGCGCTTCACGTCGCGCCGGTCGATAAATGCATCCACCTTGCCGTCCGAGTCGCAGGTGATGTCGCCCAAAACCGCCGGCCGCGTCGGCTCCTCCTTCAACCGGTGAATGGGCATGATGGGAAAGAGCTGCTTGATGGCCCAACTGTCGGGCATGCTCTGGAAGAGTGAGAAATTGCAGAAGTAGGTGTCCGAGAGCATGGCGTCCAGGCCTTCCAGCTCTTCGGGGAAATAATCCAGCTCGCGCGACTGGCGCTGGATGCGGCGGGTGATGGCCCAGTAAAGGCTCTCGGCGATGCAGCGCTGCTCGAGCGAGAGATAGCCGAGGCTGAAGAGGTTGAGCGCCTGGTCGAGGGCCTGCTGGGCGTCGTGGTAGCTTTCCAGGATGTTCTTGGTGCTCAAGCCGCGGAAGGTCTCCTGCAAGTCGATGAGGGGCTGTTCGGCTTCCGGCGGCAGCTCGGGGGCAATGTCGCCATCGCCCATGCCGGAGACGCCGAGGACGTTGAATACGAGCACGCTGTGATAGGCGGCGATGGCTCGGCCGCTCTCGGTAACGATGGTGGGATGCGCCACGCCGACCTCGTCGCAGACGTTCTGGACGTGGTAGATGACGTCGTTGGCATACTCCTGCAAGGTGTAATTGACGCTGGATTCGAAATCGGTCTGGGAGCCGTCGTAATCCACGCCGAGACCGCCGCCGACATCCAGATAGCGCAAGCCGGCGCCGGCGCGGGCCAGATCCACGTAGACCCGCACCGATTCGTTCACCGCGCCCTTGATCTGCCGAATGTTGGTGATCTGGCTGCCCAGGTGGAAGTGGAGCAGGTTGAGGCAATCGGCCATGCCCAACTCTTTCAGCTCCTGGAGCACGCGCATGGCTTCCGTGGCGGAGAGGCCGAATTTGGAGCGGTAGCCGCCGGAAGACTTCCAGCGCCCGGAGCCGCGGCTGGCCAGCTTGACGCGAATCCCGATGGCCGGCCGGACACCGACCTTCTGGCTGTATTTCAGGATGAGGTGCAGCTCGGTGTACTTCTCGACCACGGGGATGATTTGCCGGCCGACCTTCTGCGCCAGCATGGCCATCTCGATGTATTCGTCGTCTTTGAAGCCGTTGCAGATGATGGGCGTTTCGTTATCCGCCAGCGCCATGACGGACATCAGCTCGGGCTTGGAACCGGCTTCGAGACCGAAACGGTAGGGCTTGCCGAATTCCAGCACCTCTTCCACCACCTGCCGCTGCTGGTTGACTTTGATCGGGTAGACGCAGCAGTAGCCGCCCTGATAATGGTGCTCGGCGATGGCGGTTTCAAAGGCGCTGTGCAATTCGCCGAGCCGGTGCTTGAGGATGTCGGCGAAGCGCACCAGCACGGGCAGATTGATGCCGCGCAGGACGAGGGTATCGACCAGTTCCTTGAGGTCGATCGACTGCGACGGGTCCTTTTCGGGGTGGACGTGGATGTGGCCGTTCTCCCCGATAGAGAAGTAGCCTTTGCCCCAGCTTGCAACGTCGTAGAAGTCGCTGGCGAGCTGGGGAGTCCATCGTTCGGTGGGCTCCATTACCATGGAGCCTTTGCGGCCGTTGCGATCCACCGTGCAGTATTCTCCCTAGACTTTCAGTTTCCGTCGAAACGGCGAAATAACGCAATAGAAAATTGCAGAAAGTTTATCTTACGAGCTCGTACCAAGGCGCGAACTGCTGGCCGTCGGCCTGGAGGTGGATTTCGAGACCGCCGGCGACGGGCTGGGCGGCAAAACTGACCAGGCGGGAGCCGGCGCCGTCGAGCGGATAGACGGTCATTCGTTTGGCGGAGGAGTGCAGGGTGACGGTGCTCTCGACGCGCTCCATCCAGACGGGCTGTACACCGGCACTGCGGTCGCCGGAGGGGCGGTCGGAATAGCGGGGCTCGGGTTCCAGGGTCCACCAGTCTTTCGTGCCCGGATAGAGGATGAATTGCTGGCGGCGCGGCGGGTCGGTGCCGGGCACGGTGCCGAGCGTGTAGCCGGGCGTGGTGAGGAGGAGGTGGGCGGAGTCGGCGATCGGCTTGCGGTCGAGGGCGGTGAGCAGGATGGTGGCGAAGCCGCGGGCGGACGGGGCCAGTTGGACGTCGATGGGGCCGGCGGAGATCTTCTTTGTACCGGCGTAGCCGAATACGCCGGCGGCTTTGTCGCCTTGCAGAACCAGAAGCCTGGCTTTGGGATCGTAGGCCAACTCGTACACCAGATCGCGGGTGGCAGCGACAGGCGCGGCCGCACCTTCGACCTTCCGGAGTCCAATCCGGTGCAGCAACGCCATCCCCGGATCGATCCCGGCAGTCGCCAGAAACGTAGCGACGCCACCGGGATCCTTCACGCGCCCAAAGCGCAGTTCCATCGCGCGATCCACCGGGATCGCCAGCGCCGATTTCGCCGGATCGATCGCCGCTTCCCGGAACAGCGCCGCCGCCTGGCCGAAGTTCACGAACTTGGTCCAGTCGCCGTTCACGTTGAAGTTGTCGGGCACGGTGTTGGCCCAATCCCGCGCATGCGCGTAGGCGAAGTGCATGAGGCCGTCCCAATCCTGGAAGGCCGCGAACGCGGCCAGCGTGGGATCGATCTCGGCGCCCTGGCGGTTGGGCCAGGGCTGGTTGAACTCGCTCACGGTGTACGGCATACCCATGACGCGGGCCGCGGCCATGTTGAGGAACGAGCTCAGCCCGGTTCCCACTGAGGAAGCATCGCGGATGCGCCAGTCATGGGCATCCCACTGCCGGTGGGGGAAGTTGTAGTGATCGATATAGAAGTGGTTGTCCTGGAAATCCATGTCCGCCTGGGAATCCAGATTGAGCAGGCCGCCGTAGCCCATCTGGGTTCCGGTCAGCGGGACGAAGTTGTCCGCGCTCGCGCGGATGGCGCGGCGCATCCGGTCCAGGTAATAGCGGTCGCGGTCGGCGAGGAACTCCAGCCACTGGTCCAGGTGCGGATTGGCCGTGTCCTTGAATCCCACCAGCGGAATGTCCTGGCCGGTGTAGGCGTTCCATTGTTTCTGAAGCTCGGTCTTGTAATCGCCCACGGCGTAGCGGTCCAACAAGCCGCGCATCCAGGCCTGCACCATCGACGTTTCGTTGTCGATTTCGACGATGGCCAGCACGGGATCGCCCTTCAGCTTGAGCGCATCGATGAGCTTTCGCGCGTACTCCTGCTGAAGCTCGATCATCCGCGGATAGAAGATGTGTAGCGGCTTGCTCTGCTTGGGCATGTCCATGCCAGGAAGCGCGGGGACCTGGTCCACCGCGGGGCGGAAGAGGTAGCCTACGTGGACGTTCAGGTCGGCGTAGATGCCTTCGGCTTTGAGCGCATCCAGGAAATTGCGCAGCCGCGCGATGGAGACGGGGTTGAGCGTGGGATAGGGGCCGGTGGTGAGGGTGCTGTCGGCGCGCGCGGGGTCGGCGTCGGGGTTGGAATCCATGTGATGCAGGCGCACAATGTTGATGCCCAGGCGGCGCAGGCGTTTGGCGATGCGGGCGGCATCCTGCTGCTCCGGGAAATTGGCGCCGAACGCCAGGCTGACGCCGAAGAAGCGGACGCGAGCGCGGTCGCCGCCCTCACGATAAAAGTGGCCGTCGCGGACGACGATACGGTCGCCGGGACCGATGGGATGGTTCAGAGAACTGAAATCAGGAGCGCCCGAGAGCCGGTCCTGATCGACGCTGAAACGGTAGAAATCCTGCTGGCCGAATAGTGGAATCGCGGCGAGGCAGAGAATCCAGGCCAATCGCATAACGAGATTCTATCTTCTTTTGGGGCGAGCTACTATTTTGCGGGTTTGGCGGCGGCGGGTTTGACGGCGAAATCCCAGACTTGCATGTTCATCCTGCCGGGAGTGTACTCGACCACGGCGTACTCGCCTTGGGGAAGGGACTCCTTGGGCCATATCTTGTACAGACCGTCCTCGGTGAGCTGCTGATGGAGGACGTCCACCATGTCCGGCTCTTCGATTACTTCCTTGGTGACGGGCACGAAGGTCAGGTTCTCGACAATCCGCACCATTCCTTTGGACGTGACCCGGGCGATGCCGAATTCTTCGCTGTTGGCGAGCTGGATGTAGAATTCCTGCTCCGGGTTGGCGATGATGTTTTGGGAATGCGGTTGCATCAGCTCCAGCGTGCCCTTGCCTTTCACCAGCGGAATGGGCGTAATCACGCCGAGGACGGACCGGCCTTTGTTGGTGTGGACCATGGTGTCCGCCCTTTTGAGGATTTTCGTCTGGTTGCCTTCGATCCAGTAGACGCCGGGGTCCTGCGGGATGCGCATGATCTCTTTTTGCAGCGCGCGCTGGGCGGCGTCTTCCTGGGAAATTACTTTGGTCTCCTTTGCGATCTCGTCCTTGTGCTCGGCGGCCTCGGTTTCGGTGCGCTTCAGGTCAATCAGGGTAAGTGGGATCTCCTCCCAATCGCCGCGCTCAACGCTGTAAAAGCGTACGCGGTCGGTCTCGACCTTGTATTCCCGGACAAGCTGATAGCTGCCGTCTTTCAGATAGAGCTTGATGTTCGCCGCCGAAGCCGTCACGACGAGCAGAACAATCCCCGCCAACCACTTCCACATACCTGTCTACTACTGTAGCGCGCGGCCGCGGGGCTGGCTGGATTGTGCCGCACGAGGCGCCGCGCGCCTTACCTTGGCGCTAGGCCGGCTGCAAGCAATCGGCGATTTCTCTTTCTTCGATCGTGCCGGCTTTGATCACGCGCCACGCGGGCTCGGTGACATCCACGGTGGTGGCGCCACCGCCGGCGCAGACGCCGCCATCGAGGACCAGGTCGACGCGACCGTCCATCATGCCGAAGACCTCGATGCCGCTGCGGCAGGTTGGGCTTCCCGAGATATTGGCGCTGGTCGAAATCAGCGGCTGGTTGAGCACGGCGATGAGCTGGTTGGCTACGTTGGAGCGCGATTGGCGCAGCGCCAGGCGGCCGGTGTTACCGGTCACTTTCAGCGGCACTTTGGCGGACGCCGGCACGATGACGGTCAGGGGGCCTGGCCAGAAACGGCGTGCCAGGATGAAGAAGCGGTTGTTCAACTCGCCGGCAAGCTCTTCGGCCATCATGATGTCGCGCACGAGGATGGGCAGCGAGCGGTGCGGCTCGCGTCCCTTGGCCTGAAACACCAGCGAGACGGCGCGCAGGTTGAAGGGATCGGCAACCAGGGTGTAGAGGGCATCGGTGGGGATAGCAACCACCAGGCCGCGGCGCACCGCGGCGGCTGCCCGCTCCAACGCTTCAGGCTGCGGATCGTCCGGATTGATTTCCAATAAGTCGGTCGCCATGCGGATCTCAGCGCGGGCCGATCGCCTCTGCCACGTCGATGGCCATCTGGTAGCGGCCGAATGGGGCGCTCAATTGCACGCCCTGCACCATCTTACGGACGCGCGTGACCATCTCCCGGGCGATGGCGACGCCCTCCTCGCGCGCCTTTTCGGCATTGTCCACGCGGCGCATGCGCGCCATGAATTCCTCGGGCACCGGGACGCGGAGCTCGTTCACCATGAACTCGGCGTTGCGGTAGCTGGTGAGGGGCCAGATGCCGCAGATCACCGGAATCTTCACGCGCTCGATGCGCTTGAGGAAGGCTTCGAGGAGCGCCAGATCGAAGACCGGCTGCGTGATCACGTATTCCGCGCCGGCCTCGACTTTCCACTCGAAGCGGCGGACCTCCTCGTCCATGTTCAAAGCACCGGGATTGGCGCCCACGCCAATCAGCAGCGCGGTCTGCGAGCCAATGGGATTGCCGCCGATATCCAGGCCGCGATTCAAATTCGCGACGATATTTACAAGGCCGATGGCATCGACATCGAACACGGCGGTGGCGTCCGGATACGAGCCCATGCGGGGCGGATCGCCTGTAATACACAGAAGGTTGCGCACGCCAACCCCCTGCGCGCCGAGCAGCTCGGACTGAATGCCGAGGATGTTGCGGTCGCGGCAGCAGAAGTGGTTCACCGCCTCGATGCCGGCCTGCTGTTGGATGAGCTGGCAGGTGACCTGAGCGCTCATGCGAGCGCTGGCACGCGGGCCGTCGGGGACGTTGATGCAGTCGATTCCGTGGCCGGCACACAGGCGCGCACCGGCAATTTCGCGCGAGGCATCGACGCCGCGCGGCGGCAGGATTTCGACAAACGACACGAACTTTCCCGCAGCCAGCTTGGCGCCGAGTTTGGATTTTTCGGCCATCGGCACGGGCTTCATGGCCTCGGCTTTGAGCCTGGGCTCCTCGACCGCGGCGGCCAGTTCCTTATGCCCGGGCTGCAAGGAGCGCGTTTCCGAACGGATCAGCTTGATGTGCTCGGGCGTGGTGCCGCAGCAGCCGCCGATGATTTTCACTCCAGCCCAGAGCATGCGGCGCGCGTACTGCGCCATGTACTCGGGGGAGCACAGATAGATGTTGCGCCCTTCGACCCTCTGCGGCACACCGGCATTGGGCATGGCGCTCATCGGCTTGGAGGAAAACTGCATCATGCGCTCGAGGGTTTCGAGCATGGCCTTGGGGCCGACGGAGCAATTCAGGCCGATCACATCGACGGGCAAGGCATCCATTTCGCGCGTGAAGGTCTCGGTGTCGGCGCCGCCGGGAAGGTGGCCGAAATCGTCGATGGTGACCTGCGCCACGAGGACGAGGGTCTTGCCGGCAGCTTCCCGCGCGGCGGTGACGGCCTCCCGCAGTTCGTCGATGTTGCCGAAGGTTTCGAAGACGAGCAGATCGACCCCGGCTTCGAGCAGCGCCTCGACCTGCTCGCGAAAAATGGCGCGGGCTTCGGTAAACGAGGTGCGGCCGAGCGGCTCGATGCGCACGCCCAGCGGGCCGACCGCGCCCGCCACGAAGGCTCCGTCCCGGGCGGCTTCGCGCGCCAGCCGGACGCCGGCCTGGTTAATCTCCTTCAGCTTCTCGGCTACGCCGAATGCCGCCAGGCGGGCCCGGTTGCCCCCGAAACTATTGGTTTCGAGGATCTCGGCGCCGGCTTTGACGTATTCCTGATGGATCTGGCGCACCAAATCCGGCGCGGAGAGGTTCAGTTCGTCGAAGCAGCGGTTGATAAAGACGCCGCGGGAATAGAGCATGGTGCCCATGGCGCCGTCGGCCACCATCACCCGCCGCGACAGTTCTTCCCGGAACTCTTCGGCGCGTGCGGTCATAGTTGTGGTCATGGGAGACGGATATTTGATTTTAGCGCTTTAGATGCTCCGGTTTCACCATTTGTCTTCGCGCAAGGCTTTGTAAGCGCCACAACTTGCCGCTGGGCCCCGTGTTCCTAACTCAAGAAGAATTCCAGGAAGCAGGAAACGCTTTCTGCGCGGCTGCCGTGGACTTCGCAGCGCCATGTGAAGTAAGGCCGAGTCTAAGAATTTTGGGAAGAGCAGCCCCCGCGGTGGGCGAGGGCTGCCGCGCTCGGGAGACCTTGCGGCTCCGAAGCGGTGTGTGGCTCACACGCTCCGATCCTATCACAAGTTCTCCACGCGCTCTAAGTGTCTCACCGCATCACTTCGCAGGCCCATTTGGTCTGCCAGGACGAATTGGAACTGGAGAACACAGCAAATGAACGTACGTACGTTGAGCTTGTCCATCGGATTGACCCTTGCGTTGACTGCCACACCCGCGGCGCACGCCGTCCAGGGCTGCGGTAACGCTCAATTAAACGGAAACTTCGCCATGCAATTTTCGGGGACGTCACTCCCGGCAGTGGCTACCGGGATCGGCGGCGTGGCCGTGCCGTCGAATTTGGCGGTCCCACCCGCCAATGCCACAGCGGTGCCGGTGGCCGGGATCGCGCATTTTTACCTGGACGGCAACGGCAACCTTAGCGGGACGTCCTCCCTGAACCTCGCGGGCTCCTGGCTCCAGGGCGCGGTCAGCGGCGCTTACACGGTAAACTCGGACTGCACCGTTTCACTCACCATGACGGATTCGAGCGGCGCAACGGAGAACTTCAGTGGAGTGCTGGTGGGCAACGGCCAATCGTTCTTCGTGACACAGACTGACGCCGGCGCCGGCGTTTCCGGAACAGCCAAGATCCAGTCCGGCACCTGCCAGACCTCGAACATTTCCGGCACCTTTGGTTTCCAGACCTCCGGCACCATCGGAGCCACTAATGAGCCGTCCAACTCGACCGGGGTGATTTCACTGGACGGCCAGGGAAATGCCACGCTGGCGGAGTGGCGGACAAGCAACGGCGTATCGTCTCAGTCGGTCTTGAGCGGCTCGATTGCGGTCAATTCCGATTGCAGCGCAGTGCTGTCGCTCACGTCGCAAGCCGATGGTTCTGCGGCGAATTACTTCGGAATCGTGCTGTTCGACCAGATGCGGACGCCCCAATTCCTGCTGGTGCAGTCGGACGCCGGAACGGCGGTGACGGGGGTGATTGTGGCGCAGTAGAACTGTTGGCTGTTAGCTGTCAGTTTAGCTGTTATTCTGCTGGTGTGATTCCTGTTGTGCGGACAGCGCCCCGATATACCTGCGACGACGCTGCCCGCCTGGCGGCGGAGGTGTATGGAATTGCCGCGAGGGCGGAGCCGCTGCCAAGCGAGCGGGACCAGAATTTCCGGTTATGGGATGCCGGGGCGCAGTTCATTCTGAAGATCAGCAACCGGCAGGAGGAGCGCGCGATTCTGGAACTCCAGAACGAAGCTCTGCGGCGGCTGACGGCGGGCGGCACCGGACTGGAATGGGCACGGGTAGTGCGGGACCGGCGCGGCCGCGAGATCGCCGAGGCCGGCGGCCATTTCGTCCGGCTCCTGACCTGGGTGGAGGGCGAGTGCTTCGCCAACGTACGCCCACACAGTCCCGAACTGCTGTCGTCGCTGGGCCGCGGGCTCGGGCGCATCGACACGGCCCTGGCGGATTTCGATCATCCGGCCGCGCATCGCACGCATGCGTGGGACCTGCGGCATGCCGAAACGGCGTGGGAACACGCGGGACGGCTGCCGGAGGCGCGGCGGGGGCTGGTCGAACCGCTCATCGAAGCGTGGCAGCGCGTGGATTGGAGCGGGTTCCGCACCAGCATCATCCACGGCGATGCAAACGATTACAACGTGCTGGTAAACGCGGGGCCGAGGGGGCACTCCTCGCACGTGGTGGGGATCGTGGATCTGGGCGACATGCTGCGCACGGCCACGGTGTGCGAGTTGGCGATCGCGCTGGCATACGCGATGCTCGGCGAGCGCGACCCGATCGCGGCGGGCGCTTGCGTGGCGCGCGCATACCACGCAGAGTATCCGCTGACGGATTCCGAGATCGCGGCACTCTATACGCTTTCCGCCGCGCGCCTGGCCATGAGCGTGTGCCACGCGGCCTGGCAGACTGCCGAAGCCCCCGGCAACGAATACCTGAATATCTCGAACGCATCCGCGTGGGCGGCGATCGAGGCCCTCAGCAAGCTGCCGGCCGGCTGGGCGGACGAAGTTTTCCGCCGCGCCTGCGCCGGCCCGATGCGCGACCTGGCGGACGCACGGCGGGCGCACCTGGGGCCGTCGCTCAGCCTTTCGTATCGCGAGCCGCTGCACATCATCCGCGGCTGGCGGCAGCATCTTTACGATGCGAGCGGACGCGCGTATCTCGATTGTGTGAACAACGTGGCGCATGTGGGACACTGCCATCCGCGTGTGGTGGCGGCGGAGGCGGGGCAGGCCGCGCTGCTCAACACCAATACCCGCTACCTGCACGAGAACCTGAACGAATACCTGGCGCGGCTGGCCGCGACGCTGCCGCCGCCGCTGAGCGTGATTTACCTGGTGTGCAGCGGCAGCGAGGCGAACGAACTGGCGCTGCGCCTGGCGCGCGCGCATACAGGAAGCGACCGCGTCATCGTGGTGGATATCGCCTATCACGGCAACACAAGCGCGCTGGTGGATATCAGCCCGTATAAGTTCAACGGGCCGGGCGGGCGCGGCAAATCGGCGCACGTGACGGTGGTTCCGGTGGCGGATGAATACCGTTCGGTGCGCTGGCGCGGCACGGTTGCGGAAGCCGCGGCGCACACTGGCGCGGCGGCGTTTTTCTGCGAATCGGCGCTGGGCTGCGGCGGCCAGGTTATTTTGCCACGGGGATATCTGAGGGAAGCTTACGAGGCCGTGCGCGCGGCCGGCGGCGTATCGATCGCCGATGAAGTGCAGACCGGGTTCGGCCGCGCCGGCACGAATTTCTGGATGTTCGAGACGCAGGGCGTGGTGCCGGACATCGTGACCATGGGCAAGCCGATCGGCAATGGCCACCCTATAGGCGCCGTGGCGACCACCGCGGAAATCGCCGCATCCTTCGCGAATGGGATGGAATATTTCAATACTTTCGGCGGCAATCCCGTTTCGTGCGCGGTAGGGCTGGCGGTGCTGGACGCGATCCGCGATGAAGGCTTGCAGGAGAACGCGCGCGCCACGGGCGAATACCTGCTGGGCGAATTGCGGCAGCTCGCGGAACGGCATCGGACGATCGGCGATGTGCGCGGGCAGGGTTTGTTCCTGGGAATCGAACTGGTGCGCGATCGCGGGACCAAGGAGCCGGCGGCGGAGGAAGCGTCGGAACTGGTGAACCGCATGAAGGAGCTGGGCGTTTTGCTCTCGACCGACGGCCCGTTTCACAACGTGATCAAGATCAAGCCGCCGCTGGTTTTCTCGCGGGACGACGCGGGCGTGCTGGTGTCGCGGCTGGAAGAGGCGCTTGCTGTGCCGCCTTTTCCACACCTGTGAGCACCATATACAAGTGCGGCGTCGGGCAGCATGGTGCACAATAGTCCTAAGGCAACCTAATCATACTGTTGGAATGAGGAGTTTGTGAAGAATTCTGCCAGAGGCGTTGTTTGTCTTCTTGTGTTTGCCTGCCTGGGCGCCGCGCAGGAACCGCCGGCGCCGGGCGGCACGCCGGGAAACTCGAGCACCGGCATTCAGGCGGCGCCTCCACCTATGCCAAAGATTCCGGATGTCCGGCAACCGGGCGAGACCGGGTGGTTCATCGGAATCGATAGCTGGTTCCCCACGCAACACCCGACGATGAATAAGGGCGCGGCATCCTACTTCACCACCAGTTCGCTGGTCACCCTGCAAGGAACGCCGAAGGATGCGCTTGGCGCGGAAGCCGGGATGGCTGTGGGGCTGCACAACTCCGTCACGTTCTCCTACTTCACGACGCGGGCTTCGGGCAATTTTACGACGCCGGTCGACCTCCAACTGTGGAGCCAGCCGTACTCCGCGGGCACCTTTCTCACCACCGATTACGCCCTGCAAAACTACAAATTTTCCTTCAATTATCTGACGTGGCCTTATCCCGTGGAGAGCCGCCGGTTCCGGCTGAGGACGCTGTGGCAAGTGCAGGTCACCAACATCCGGACGGGATTCGACGCGCCGCTGCTCCCGCTCACCGACTCCGCGGGGAATCCGCTCCTGGACGCGTCGGGCAATCCCATCAGCTACGCGACGACGGGGTCGCACTGGTTCATCCTCCCGACCTTGGGTGTGCAGGCCGAATACTGGAAGACGCGGAACCTGCGGTTCGAGGCAAGCGCCAGCGGATTCGCCATTCCGGGCCACGCAGACACCTGGGACGCCGACGCCACAGTCAATTATCGCCGCGGCCACATCGAGTTGCGCGGAGGGGCGAAATCGTTCCACTTTCGGACCTCGGAACAAGCGGATTTCTACATGGGCGGGACGTTTGGGGCGGCGTTCGTGGGGGTGCGGTGGTATTCGGAGTGAGGGAGTTAGGAGTTAGGAGTTAGGGGTTGGGGTCTTCGGGCGTTTGAAGGCTTCACGGATTTCCTGGACCTGGCGGGCGTGCGATTCGGCATGGGCGGCCAGGCCTTCGACCATTTGAAAGAGCGTTTTTTTGCCCAGTTGCGTGTGACTGCCGGCGCGGTCGAAAGCGGATTCGGGCAGTGCTTTCAGGAACTCGTAGTTTTCGGCGCGGATGCGGCGGAAAGTCTCAAGCGATTGCTTGGGCTTGCGGCGCGCGTAATCCAGGTTGCGCGCCCAGGCGTCCTGGTCGTAGGCCACAAGTGTCGGATTCTCTTCGGCGATCACCTGGCGCATGCGCTGCGCGGCTACCAGTTCGGCATCTGCAAGGTGGGCGACGATCTGGCGGATGCTCCACTTGCCGGGAGAGCGCACGAAATCCTCCTCCTCTCCATGCACGCCGGTGAGGACCACAGCGAGAAATTCCGGACCGCGGCGAAAGCGTTCGAGAAGCGCGGGCAGATCGGGCACGAGAGAGATTTTAACAAGTTCTCAGTGGTCAGTTTTGAGTTTTCAGTTTTCAGTACGCGGCACCGACCACTGAGAACTGAAAACTGATAACTGAGAACTGATGGCTTTACAATGATGAAATGAAGCTCAAACTGGCGGTTCTGCTGGCGGCGCTTGCTCTGGGCGCGTGGGGACAGCGACAGCCGCCCAATCGGCCGGTGAAGCTGCCATCGCGCGGAGTGCGCGGCGCGATCGCGGCGGGAAGCGAGTGGGCCACCGAGGCCGGGATGCGCATGTATTTCAGCGGCGGCAACGCCGTGGACGCGGGAGTCGCCGCAATGCTGGCCGCGGCGGTTTCGGAATTTTCGCATATCGGGATGGGCGGCGAAGCGCCGATTTTGGTGCGCACGAAGGAAGGGAAGGTTTTTGCCATCGCCGGGGTGGGCACCATGCCCAAGCTGGCGACGGCGGATTTTTTCCGCAATCATAAGCTCGCACCCGACGAGGTCCTTGGGCCGCCCGAACCCGGAGGCCTGAAGGATTGGGTGCCGGTGGCGGGGATTCTGCCGGCGCTGGTGCCCGGCATCCCGGACGCCGCGCTCGTCACCCTCCGCGATTTCGGGACCAAGCATTTTTACGAAGCCGTGCAGCCGGCGATCGACCTGACCGACGGATATCCGATCGACGAGCTGCGCGCGATGGCGCTCCGCAGCAGCGTGAGGTACATCGAGAAGTGGCCCGCTTCCCGGCGCGTGTTTCTGCCCGAGGGCAAGGTGCTGCGCGCCGGCGATATTCTCCGGCAGCCGGACCTGGGGCGCACACTGCGCTCGATGGTCGCCGTGGAGAAAGCGGCGCTGGCCCGTGGTGCGAGCCGCTAGCAGGCCATCCACGCCGTGCGCGAGTAGTTCTACCGCGTCG
>JAJYLS010000071.1 GCA_021787555.1 Acidobacteriota bacterium
GCCCGCGGAGGCATTCGCTTCACTAACGCGTATTGCGCGTTTCCGCTGTGCTCTCCCTCGCGCGCCGCCTGGGGCCTCTGGCGGATGGCAAAGAGACCTCCTGGCCCTGGCGGACCAGCCTGGTCTCGGAAATCGGCGCCGCGCGGATGCTGCGATCCGGCAAATACAAGTACATTCGTTACCGGCCGGAGCGCAACGTGGAGATGCTTTTCGATCTGGAAAGCGATCCGGGAGAAATTCGCAATCTGGCCGGCGATGCCGGCGCGCGCGGCATTCTGGCCGAGCAGCGTGAAAAAATGGATGCCTGGATGAAAAAGAGCGGCGGCGGTTTTGAAGCGGTGGATGAGGACATGCGGAAGTGGTTCGCCAGCAGTTCGGGAAAGGAATAGGTGAATGGCACAAGAACAAGGCACCGGCACGCGCCGGCAATTTCTCTCTCGCGCGGCCCTCGGCGCGACGCTGGCGCCGGAGATGCGGGCGCAATCTGCGAGGAAGCGCTTTTCCGTGGCCATTGCCGCATCCTCCGCGGAAGTTCTCGATTTCCTCTCCTGGCGTTTGTGGGACCCGTTCGTCTTGCAGGCGGGGATTCCGCAGGTCGCCGGCCGCGGCGGCAACGCGCCGGTGGATTTGCTGATTCTGGGACAGTACCAATCGGGGCGCGGGATCGAGGTCGCCATGGAGCGCGCCGGCGGCGTGATTGCCGTGCAGCCGGCGGAGCTGAAAGCGCCGCTGGCCGCCGCCGTGGCGTCGCGCATGGGCGTCCGCTTCCGCAAATGGGATTACAAAACGCCGGCCTTCTCGGTGGCAACCGGCCATCCGCTGCTCCAGCCCCTGGCCTGCACTACCGGCCGGAGTTTTCTGCCGCACCTGCCCTTCGCCTGGCACATGGAGATCGAGCCGGTGAAAGCGGAGGTGGTGACGCGCTTCACCTCGGGCGCGCCCGATATCGTCATCAACGGGCGGTCCGCGCTGATCGCCAGCAACCTGGTCTTCGAAGTTTTGCAATACCATCGCCACCCCGACACGCTCCAGTTCAACGGCGATCTGTCGCTGGTCCTGGCTAATCTGACGCTGGCGGCGATCGGCGCCCAGCCGGTGGACGTGCCCGCGCCCAAGCTGTACCTGGACTGGCGCGACCACTTCTACGGGTATGCCTTCGGCCGCGAATTCATTTTCGAGTTGCTGGCGCTCAAGGGCGAATCGGTGGGCGGGGCGCTGCGAGAACTGGTCGAGTACGAAGCGGCGCACTCGGACGAACTCATCGCGGCCGCTGCCGGATGCCTCCTGCGCGACGATGTGCCGGGCATGCAGGCGCTCTATCGCGACGCGGCCGAAGGGCTGCTGCGCTGCCGCCTGGCGCTGACCAAGGTGCAGCCGTACTTCATCCGCGGGTGGCACGGCGGCCTGCTTTCCGACCGGATGGTGGATGGCGAGATCATCGGGTACGCCGAATGGGGCTGGCCCAGCCGCACGATGAAATGGACCGAAGCCCGCCTGGCGGTTTCCGAACGGCTGGGCTATAAGCAGATCAACCAGGTGGGCGGTGCGACCTGGGATCAGATCGCCGATCGCGGCTTGACGGACCTCGATCGCTGGAAGAGGGCGTCGGCCGCGGGATTGATCGAGAGCGTGAAGGGGATGTACTCGGATGCCTATATGGAAGTGATCGGCCCCGAGTCCAACATCCGTCAATTCGAATACGGGCTGAGAGCGTTTCGCCGGATGAGCCAGGGCGTACGCACGTTCATGGTGGCGACCGACGATTTCGCCTTCCATCCGCAGCTTCCGCAGATCCTCAAGAGCTTCGGGTTCGAATTCGCGGTGCTACGCCCCGGCGGCCCCGGACGCTTCAAGGGCGTCGATTGCGCGCAGTTGCTGTGGAAGGGCCTCGACGGCACCTGCATTCAAGCCGTGCCCAACTACGCCACCGTGCCGCAGACGCTGATCGCTGGCAATGGCGGCATCGCCCGCATGCCGCAGTTCCTGTTAGCGGCGGAGAAGGCGGGACTACCGACCGCCATCGGCGGCGGCGCGGTGGACGACACGCTTTATATGCACGGCGAGCGCGAGTACGAGAGTCTCAATTCCGTGGTGCCGGTGCAGGCCATTCCGGCGACCTGGCCCGAGTACTGCCAGAGAGCGCCGATCCGCCCCGAGCCGGTCTTCTTCACCGCCGACGATATGCTGGGCTATCCCTGCTTTTGGTCCGGCTATGGGTCGATCAATGCCGAATGCCGCGATGACCGGAGGCTGGAGCGGCTACTGGTTGCAGCGGAAAAATTCTCGACGCTGGCGGCGCAGAAGGGCCGGCCGTATCCCACCGCGGCGCTCGATAGGGCCTGGAAGTATCTGCTGAGCTCGCAGGACCATTTTTCCTATGGCTGCGGCGGTCCGGACAATCCGGAAGGCTACAACGTCGGCGGATTGCAGGAGGGCGGGATGCGCGGCTATGCCGGGCCGCGAATCCCCATCACCATGGAAGACACCGACGTGCGCTGGAAGAAGTATGCCGGCGAGGCCGGGCGCGAGGCGCTCGAGGGTGCGCTCGCGCATTTGTGCCGGGTAGAGGCGGAGGGGCGCACCGCGGCAGGCGGCGCCTGCCTGCTAGTCTATAATCCGCTGAACTGGAGCCGCAAAGGCACAGCGCAGGCGTGGGTCCGGGCGCCCTCCGGGGCGCCTCAACTCGTGGCATTCGACGGGGAACAGGAAACGGGCGCGGCGGTTCTGGAGCGGCGCGGCGAGGAAGCGCTGGTGGAATTTCACGCGCAAGTTCCCTCGCTGGGGTTCCGTGCGTATACCATCCGCGCCGGAAACACGCCAGCGGCGCCGGCTGCGAAGCGTCTCGAGAACCGGTACTTCCGGGTGGAGGTGAGCCCGGAGACGGGCGCCGTGACCAGCCTGTTCGACAAGGCGCGCGGGAAGGAACTGCTGCGCCCCGGCGAGGTGACGAGGATCGAGTGCTCCGAGCCGCGGATCGACACGCGGACGGCCCGCGCACAAGTCAAGCTCGACCGCGCGGATGCGGTCGCCAGCCGCATGCACATCCAGGGGCAGTTGGCGAAGTGCTCGTACACGCTGTTGTTGACGCTGGCGCACGAATCGCCGTGGCTGGAAGTGGGGATGGAGATCGACTACGGCAAGGGCGCGATCTTCGGGTTCAAGATGAAGCCGGAGACGCTGCTGCGCGCCGTTTTCCCGCTCCGTCCCGGCTCGCGCTGGATCAATCTGCCGTTCGGCGTTTACCAGACTGCGGTGGCGAATCCCGTGATGCTGGATTTCTGCGACGCGCACGACGGCTCGTCGGGCGTGGCCATTCTGATCGATAGCATGCCGGGGCTGCATCTGGCCGATGACAATGTCGAAGTGCTCGTCTCCGACGGATTTCCGCCGTTGCGCGGGGTGCATCCGTACCGCTTCGCGATCTATCCGCACGCGGGTGACTGGCGCGCTGGTAACGTGCTTCGCAACGCCCACGAATTCCAGGAGAAGCTGCCAGCGCTGGCGCTGCCCGAGTCGGTCTCGCTGCCCTTCGAACGCTCTTACCTGGAAGCGGCGGACGGTGTGGTGCTCTCGGCGCTCACCCTGAAAGGTGGAAAGATGCATGCCCGCTTTTACGACACGACGGGCGCCGCCAGCCGGATCGAGACGCGTTGGCGCATTCCATGGAAGGACGCCAGTGCGGTGCGGCTGGATGACCAGGCCGAAGGCGATCTTCCGGTCGACGGCGCGCATATCCGTTTCGACCTTCCCGCCTGGAGAATCCTGACCATTGCGGGCCGCAGCGCGGAAGGAGGCCAGGCATGAACGTCAATCCGTGGGTAATTCCGGGTTCTTTGCAGAACCTGCCCCCAGCCGGCGGAAAAATTCCGGGTTTTCACTTCGTCTTTCGCGCCGGACTGGGGGTCACGCACCTCTACGTGACGCACCGCATGACCCTGACAGTGGATCGGGCCGATGCCTCCGCCAACCTGCGGCTGAAGTGGAAGGAGAAAACCAGCCGAGCCGACGCGCTGCCGGAAACGGATTGGGTTTGCCGTGCGGGCGAGCCCATCGAAGTGATTGCGGATTTTCCCGGCGGATTGAAGCCCGGGCAGCACCACCTCAAATTGGAAATCATCAGTGGAGGAGGTTACGGAGGCCGGGGAGAATCCGGCGCCCCGCGGGTGCTCTGCGAATTTGAAGATGAATTAGCATAAGGGTGCATCGTACCGGCTCCAGAAAGCAGACGATCCAAGGGACCGGCGGGGCAAGCAAACTCCGTCACCGCCTGATTTCTGGTCTGGAACTGGAACGCGGAATCGCGATTGCGGCCGGCAAGATGCAACTGCACGGTTTCCGCCGCGGCGGCGCATAAGTGTTGGTGAACGATGTCGCACGATAGCGCAGCCGTGGGGTCGATTCCACTCCGGTAAAGTTGGATCAACTCCTCCTTCAAACCCGGGTCCGCAGTCACCATGGCGCCCGTCATCAGCATCACTGCGGCATCGCCGGACCGGCCCTCGACGCGAAGGACGTCGGAAATCTGACCGTACGTCGCCGGGTTTTCGGGAGCGAGCGCGCCCGCAGAGCCGCACCCATCGCCTGGTCCGGTTCCGACAATCGTAAATAAATCGTCGAGAGCATTCGCCACGCGTCCACGTACCCGGCAACCGCCGGCGCGTCTGTGGGATTGCTTCGGGCGCGGTAGAATGCCTCGTAAATCGAGACGCAGCGCAGGTAGAATCCGGCGCGCTCGCTCGTACGCGCGGAGACTGCCGGGAGTGGTTGTGGCTTCCTGCTTCATGATGCATGTGGCCCCGCCGCATACAGGATATCCATGGACGCTCGCTATCGGATGTGCGGCCCCGTTTGCGGCCACGCCTGGCCGCCGCTCCGCGTATTCCTGCCGACGCACCGACATTCGCGGGTGTGATCAGATGATGTTCGACGAATACCGCCGGCGGGACTCGCTGCCGGCGCAGAATGTCGATTGCCAAGGCAATGATTCCATCTCCATAGGTTTCCGGAAAGTAACCAACGGAACCGATCAAGCTCGAACCGGCCCGCCGCAATTCGGAACGGGCTTCCGCCGATGCGTTCTGGCCCATGATGGCGCAGTCGTCCGTGCGTCCACTCTCCTCGAATGCCCGCAGCGCGCCGATGGCGCTAGGGTCATTGATGGCGCCGACTAGCATCCTCCGGGAGCGGCTTTTGCGCAGGTGCTTTCTCACGGCCTCCAGGCTGGGCCCGAACTGTCCATTGCCATCCAAACGGACCACATTGGCTTCGCTGACTTGCGGAAGCACCTCCCGGATGCCCTCTAGAGTCCCAACCAGGCGCGAGGCCGGCAGCGGGCCGGATACAGGCAGTTGCAGAAGCAATACTTCATCCACCGCTCCGCACCATTGCTGTTTCGACCACTTCCCCAGATGGCGCCCACCGATCAGTCCCGCCACATAATTATTGGCACCATAGTAGGTCGCGCCCGGATGGGGGATTTCGACGGCGATGAGGGGAATCTTTGCGTCCATGAGTTTGGAGGAGATGATCGGAGCCGCCACATGCTCGTCCGCCTGGAACTCCACGACCAGGTCCATGCGCTCGCGAATGAACGCCTCCGCATTGCGGATCGCAGCTTTGGCACTATACCGGTTGTCGAGGATCTGGAGATCCACACCTTCCTTTTTTGCGGCGCGGGCGATGCTCTCCGCAACATCGCGGGAAAACCCGAACTCGGAGGTGTGAGAGCCATATCCCACGCGGTACCGGAATCGCTTCAATGGACGGATCTCGAGACGGTACTGGTGTCGGCCCACGCGCGCCACCAGGCCGCGCCGGTGCAAAGTATACAGGAGCCGCAGCACTGTGGGCCTGGCCAGCCGGGTTCGTTCGGCGATCTCGCTGATGCGTAACAGTTCCCCATCCGATTGGAACGTCTCCAGCACGTCGCAGGCCCGGAGCACCGCGTCCACCAGGTAACGGTCCTGGCCGGCTTTGGAACTGGATGTACAAGGCCGCATGGCGAATTACACCACGTGAAACTTTAGCGCCTCGGCCAGCCTTCGTCAATACCCCAACACTGCGCACATCAGACGGCCCTATTCTTCATCGATTCAGCAAATTACAGTTGGGCGTCGGCGATTTCGCGGAATGAAATCGCAAAAAAGATGCGATGCTCGTTTCCCGATTGCCGGATTTGAGCCATACTGTTTGAAAACATGGCACCTGTCGAAGCCACACTGGCAGCCCCGGCCGCGGCTCTGGAACCGCTGAGAAAACCTCATCCGCCAAGAATTGGAGTCTTTGGGATCGGGCTGGCGGCCTATTGGCCGCAATTTCCAAACCTGAAGGAGCGCCTGGAGAAATACCAGCGCGAGGTGGAAGCACGCATCCAGCAGTTTGGGGCTACCGTGATCTCCGCCGGCCTGGTAGACACACCGGCCGCTGCGGCCGAGGCGGGCCAGTCCTTTGCAAGGGCCGATCTGGATCTGATCCTTTGCTATATCGGGACCTATGCCACCTCTTCGCAGGTGCTGCCCGTGGTGCAGCGGGCCAAGGTGCCAGTGCTGGTGTTGAATTTGCAGCCTGTGGAGGCGCTGGATTACGAGCGCACGGATACCGCGGAATGGCTGGCGAACTGTTCGGCCTGCTGCACACCAGAGATCGCCAATACTTTCTCCAGGGCGCGGGTCAAGTTTCGCGTGGTTTCGGGCATGCTGCGCGACGATCCTGTCGCCTGGAACGAGATCGGGGAGTGGTGTCACGCGGCGGGCGTCGTGAAAGCCCTGCGCGCCGGCCGGATCGGGTTTCTGGGCCACGCCTATCCTGGCATGCTGGACATGTACTCGGACTTCACCATGGTCACGGCGCAGACCGGAGCGCACATCGAGGTCCTGGAGATGTGCGATCTGGAAAAGTGCTGCGCGGAGGCGGCCGCACGCGAAATCTCGGAAAAACTGGAGATCACCCGCGACATCTTCACGCTCGAAAACGTGTCCGGCGAAGACCTGGAATGGGCCGTGAGAGTCGCGGCTGGTCTGGACCGGCTGGCCGCAAAATACGATCTGGCCGGCCTCACGTATTACTATCGCGGCCTGGACGGCAATCCGTACGAGCGGCTAGGCGCCGGACTCATCCTGGGCAATTCGCTGCTCACCGCCCGCGGCATCCCGGCCAGCGGAGAGGGCGATCTGAAGACCTGCCTGGCCATGATGATCCTGGATCGCCTGGGGGCGGGCGGCTCGTTTACCGAATTCTACGCGATGGACTTCCGTGACAACTTCATGCTTATGGGCCACGACGGCCCGGGGCATCTGGCCATCAGCGGCCATCAACCGGTGTTGCGGGGATTGGGGCTATATCACGGAAAGCGGGGTTGCGGAGTGAGCGTGGAGTTTCGCGTAAGGACCGGCCCCATCACGCTGCTGGGCATCACACAAACCGCGGATGGTTCCTTGAAAATGGTCGTGGCGGAGGGGGAATCGGTTCCGGGACCCACGCTGCGGATCGGCAACACCAACTCGCGGCTGCGATTCGCCGTGGGGCCGAGGGAGTTTGTGAATCGCTGGAGTCAGGAAGGGCCGACCCATCATTGCGCCCTAGGCGTCGGGCACAAGAAGGCGGCCATTGCCAAAGTGTCGGAATTGATGAACGTGCCGCTTGCCAGCGTCTGCTGACGGCGGCTCGGGGCCCTTACCGCCCCGGCGGCGGACAAGGAGGCGGAAAAATGAGGTGTTGGGGATGTGCACTCGGTGTTCTTCTCGGCCTGCGCCTGAGTGTTACGCTGCTCCAGGCACAGGAGACCCGCGCCATCGTCAGCGGAACCGTTGCCGATCCTCAAGGGGCGGTAATGCCCTCGGCTAAGGTTGAGGTAAAAAACTTGGAAACCAACCTGGTCACCACAATCGAAACGGACCAGAGTGGGTTCTATACTTCTCCGCCCGTAAATCCCGGGCACTACTCGGTGACCGCCTCTGCTCCGGGCTTCAAGACAACTGTTCGGAGCAACGTTGAACTCCGGGTAGGAGATCGCATGGTGCTGGACTTCCAGTTGCGACTGGGAGGCGCGATGGAGACCGTGAACGTGACCGCGGAAGCGCCACTGCTGGACACCGGCTCGTCGTCACAGAGCAGCACGCTCAACAGCCATTTGGTGGCGAGCCTGCCCACTTATGGCCGCGACGTTTTCGAACTAGTCCATTATACAGCGGGCGTACAGGGGCCTGCCAGGAGCACATTCGGCCAGCGGCCGTTTGATGGGGGAGACGACAATGTCAGCATCGCCGGCGGAAACGCCAACGCTAACGAGGTCTTGCTGGACGGCTCTCCCGATACTTACCGAGAAACCACTGCGCCCGCCAACACCATCTCGCCGCCCCCCGACGCGGTGAGCGAAGTCAAGGTTCAAACCAATCCGTACGATGCCGAGTACGGGCGGACCGGCAGCGGCGTGATCACGGTATCTCTCAAGAGCGGCACCAACGATTATCACGGAATGGCCCAGTGGCTCTGGCGCAACGACATCCTTAACGCCAATACCTTTGAAGCCAACGCAGGCGGCGGCGGCAAGGCGACCTTCCGTATGAACGAGCCGAGCGTCGAGTTTCAGGGTCCGATCCGCATTCCGCGGCTCTACGACGGCCGGAACAGGACCTTCTTCATGTACGCTCTCGACATCTACCGCGACAGCCGGCCGACTAATACCACCATGGTCCTTCCGACCGATCTGGAGAGACAAGGCGACTTTAGCCAGACCTATGTATCCGGCACGAGCGGATCCACCATCGCTATTTACGATCCGCTTTCCACCGTCCAAATGGGGTCCACTTACACCCGAACGCCATTCCCGGGTGCGAAGATTCCGGCTGCGCTTATCAATCCAATCGCCGCCAAGGTCATGGGGCTGGTGCTTCCTCCCAATTTGTCCGGCATTCCCAGGGGGCAGCCAAACCGGCTAGACACCCCCAATTTCGATCACGAGCCGTTCAATTCACACGTCTTCCGGTTCGACCATGCGTTTAGCGACAAGCAGCGGTTTTTCGCCAACGGCACTTACAACCACCGCGGTCAAGTCAACGGCTTGGGTTATGGCTTGCAAGCCTATGAGGCTGCCGGAACGCCGTACATGTCGACCTCATACCAGCACTGGCGCAATAACCACTCCCTGGCGTTGAACTTGACGTCCACGCTTTCCCCGACCTTAGTCGCCACCACGCGCGCGAGCTGGTACCGGCATGAGTTTGCCATCGACCTCTACGGTTTCGAATCGAGCCCAACAGTCCTGGGTTACCCGGCATCCCTGGCCGCCCAAGCTCAATCCGTGTCGTTTCCTGCGATCAGCATCGGCGGCTATACTGCCATTGGCCCGACCAGGGCCGGCGGTAATATCCTCAATTTCAGCGATACCTGGGCGATCGGAGAGACCTTGAGCAAGATAAAAGGCAACCACAATTTGAGATTTGGTGGGGATGCCCGTCTGATGCTCAACAATCAGTCGAGCCCCATGCCCACATTCAGCGTTGGCACCAACGCGGCATTCACGCAAGCCAACCCATTAGTCCCCAGCGCCACATCCGGAGACGGTCTGGCGTCTTTCCTGCTAGGCTATCCCAGCTCGCTGAGCAGCACCTACAATAACTTCCCGGCGGAGGGGCAGCATTACTATGGCTTCTTTTTCCAGGACGATTGGCGCGTCACCCGCAAGCTGACGCTGAACCTCGGAATCCGCTGGGAGTACGAGTCTCCCATTACCGATCGCTTCAACCATATCGTCGTCGGCTTCGACCCCACGACCACGACCAACGTGGGTTCGCCCACCGGGCCGCAGGTGAAGGGCGGGCTCCTGTTCGCGGATGGCAGCCACCGTCTGCCCTATAAGCGCGATCTGAACAACTTCGGGCCAAGGGCTGGGTATGCGTATCAGGTCACTTCGAAACTGGTGATTCGCGGCGGGTGGGCTATCGCCTACGATCCCACGGCCGACGTGGCCCCCAATACCGGCTTCAGCATCACCACGTCCCCGAGCATGTCGGTAGCCAATGCCGGCATCGTGCCGCTCACGCAGCCCGGCTGCTCGCCCCCGAGTTGCGGGATGCTCTCGAATCCGTTTCCCAGCGGCATCCTTCAGCCCATGGGCAGTTCGCTGGGATTACTGACGAATGCCGGCAGCGCGATTTCGTACATCTACCCCGGCCGCGTGGTCCCGTATAGTCATACTTTCTCATCCGGCATCCAGTATCAATTGCCATGGCGTTCCGTTGTGCAGGTCTCTTATAATGGACGCCGTTCCCGCGATCTCCCAACATCCCGCAACCTGAACACAGTCACCTATCAGCAATATCTCACTTACGGCTCGAATCTGACTGCGCCCGCAAGCCAGGTGACGAATCCGTATGCGGGTTTGCTGCCGGGCACCTCGCTGAACGGTGCGAAGATGACGCTTCAGCAGTCGCTCCTGCCATACCCCCAGTTCACGGGAATCACTGAAACCGGGCGCAGTATAGGAACCGCCCGGTATGACGCCGTGATTGTGCAATGGGAGAAACGCTTGTCGAGCGGCCTTACGGTTCTCTTCACCGGCACGTTTCAGAACGGCACGACCTACGATACTTACCTTCACCCCGGGATGGATGCCATCGGACAGTTCATTACGCGGGACTCTGGCGCGGTGCCCTATATTATCAATCTGAATGGCACTTACGCCCTGCCGTTCTTCAATAACTCCACGCGCCTGACCAGGACCTTATTTGGCGGCTGGCAAATAGCGGGATTCGGGCAGTGGCTCGCCGGTTCGATGCTCGACGTGAGCGGCGCCACATCCACGGGATTGGATCCCGGTATCGCCAACGCGACGTACACCCACCGGTTCAATACCTGCACATTTAATGACAACACGGGCAGCCGCCAGAATTGCTCGAGCGCTACCGAACCCGTGGCTTGGATCATCGAGAAGCCGTTTACGCTGATTATGCAGCCCAACCCGCAGTGGGGCAGCGTGCGGGTGAAGATACCGTTTAGCACGGATCTCTCCCTTTACAAGACGTTCAAAACCGAGGGGGTGAACGTCACTTTCCGGGCCGACGCCAACAACGCCTTCAACACGCCCCGCTTCGTCAATCCGAACATGACCGCGACCTCAAGCCTGTTTGGGGTTACGACTCTAACCCAGGCAAATATGCCGAGATCCATTCAGCTCGGCTTGAGGGTTAGTTTTTGATGAAAATCACCATGAAACCGAAGTGCATTAACCGTCGAGCATTCGTGACTGGGCTTCTGGTGGCGCCCGCGATCCCGTCAATCCGCGGCACCAGTCCGGCAGTGGACTTGGATCAAGGATTCCGCCGTCCTCCCGCGGCGGCGCGACCGTGGGTTTATTGGTTCTGGATCAACGGGAACATCAGCAAGCCCGGCATCACGGCCGATCTTGAGGCTCTCCAGCGGGTTGGGGTCGGCGGGGTGCTGTGGATGGAGGTGAGTGGCCCGTGGTGGGCGCCGGACGGCGACGTGGTGGCGGGCAGCCCGCGCTGGCACGAAGCCTTCCAGTGGGCTGTGCGGGAATGCCAGCGCCTGGGTCTGCAATTCGATGTTTCTGTCGACTTCGGCTACGGGAGCGGCGGACCGCACATTACGCCGGATCTCTCCATGCAGCAACTCGTCTGGAGCGAGAAGGAGGTGGAAGGCGGGCAGCAGGTCAGCGTAGCGCTGGACAAGCCTCAGGCGGCGAGGAACGTATCGGCATGGATGAGGCCCGGAGCTCAGATCTCCCAAGAGGTCCTGGCCATGCTAAAAGGGTCCGATTACTACAGGGATGTGGCGGTGGTGGCGATCCCATTGGCGGAATCACGGGCGGACCGCGAGTTCAGAATCCCCGAATTCACCAGGAAGGCGGGCGTCGATTGGAGGGTCCCGCGCACGGAGGTAGCCGTGCCGGCGCCGGCCGGCGCTATAACGCCCGTCGAACACGTGACCGACTTGACCGGACATATGGACGGCCAAGGCCGCCTTTCGTGGAATGCGCCCGCCGGCAGATGGTTGATCCTGCGTTATGGTCACGCCTCGAACTTCAAAATGACCAGGCCCTGCCCCGCGGCGGCCGTAGGCCTGGAATGCGATCGGCTTGCCAAGGCCGGCATCGACGCTCATTACGCGGGCTTTCTGAAGAAGGTGATGAGCGGCGCGGGGCCGGCGGCCGGCCCGACGCTTTCCTTTGTGCACATCGATAGCTGGGAAGCCGGAGGCCAGAATTGGACCGCCACATTTCCGGCAGAGTTCCACGCGCGCCGGGGGTACGATCTGCGCCCGTGGCTCCCCGTTTTAACTGGTCGCGTAGTTGGCAGTGCGGAGTTGTCTGAGCGCTTTCTGTGGGACATGCGCACGACGGTGAGCGAGATGATCCGGGAGAACTATGCCGGCCGACTGAAGGAGTTGGCACGAGCGCACCGGATGAAGCTGTCCACCGAGGCCTATGGACACCTGTGTATCGACAACCTCGCGTATGCGGGAAACGCCGATATGCCCATGAGCGAATTCTGGGCCAGAGGAAAGGGCATGTTCCCCACCTCCGGCCCCGGCGGATACGAATTATCCAGCAAGGCGATGGCCTCGGCCGCGCACACCTATGGCAGACCGATCGCGGGCGCTGAATCGTTCACTTCCGATCGCGGCTGGCGCGACCACCCGTTCCTGCTCAAAGCGATGGGCGACAAGGCCTTCTGCCGCGGCATCAACCGGCTGATCTTCCATCTCTCGGCGCATCAAGCCTACGACAACATGATCCCGGGCCTGACTCACCGGAAATGGGGCGAGCATTTTCAAAGATACAATACGTGGTGGAATTACAGCAAGCCCTGGATCGATTACTTATCCCGCTCCCAATACTTGCTACAGCAGGGCACCTTCATCGCCGACGTTTGTTACTGGTATGGCGAAGGGGCGCCACTGAACGTGGATGACATGCGGCTGGAAATCCCTCCGGGGTACGACTTCGATTTTTGTTCCTCGGAAAACGTGCTTCAGATGGCTGTAAAAGAGGGACAGATCACGCTGCCATCGGGAACCCGGTATGGCTATCTGCTGCTGCCCGGCCGCGAGCGCATGACCCTGCCCCTAGCGCGAAAGATCCAGCAATTGGTGGAGCAGGGGGCGCGCGTCATCGGCGGTAAGAAACCGAAGGGCGCGCCCGGCTTGACAGATTATCCGCGGAGCGACGGCGAGGTCGCGAAGATCGGCGCGTCCCTCTGGGATAACCGGCGAATCATCACTGGGAAGAGTTTGGCCGAAGTGTTCCAGCAGGATGGGCTCAAGCCGGACTTCGATGGCGAGGGCCTGATCTATATTCACCGCCGGGTCGATGACACGGACTTGTATTTTGTTTCGCATCAGGAGAACCGCTCGCTCGACCGCATTTGCAAGTTCCGGGTCGCGGGCAAACAGTCCGAGCTTTGGGATCCGGAGACCGGCGCCATCCGCGGGTTGCCGGAGTTCACAGAGCACGGCGGAACGATTTCCATCCCCCTGCATTTTGGACCCATGCAGAGCTGGTTTGTCATGTTCCGTTCGGGCAAACCCGTTTCGCGTGGTGCCAGGAAGAACTTTGCCGTACCGCGTACAGTCCGGCAAATCGACCGTAATTGGCGTGTAACATTCGACCCCCGATGGGGCGGCCCGGAGGAAGCCGTTGGATTTCCGTCGCTGATCGACTGGAGTAAGCACTCCGACTTACATATCCGTTATTATTCGGGCACCGCCGTATATCGAAAGTTATTGACGCTCTCTAAGCTGGACCTACCCGCTGACACTGGCCGCCTTCTGCTCGATCTGGGCGCGGTGGAGGTCATGGCGCTTGTGCGGCTGAATGGAAAAGAGTGCGGCATCGCCTGGAAGCCGCCTTACGTTGTGGATATTACCGGGGCCGCGCACGCCGGGGTGAATGACTTGCAGATCGACGTCGTGAACCTGTGGATCAACCGGATGATCGGCGATGAGCAACTTCCTGAAGATAGCGAGTGGAAGGACTCCGAAACCATGGTGGCATGGCCTGAATGGTTTAAGAAAGGGCAATCTCGACCTTCGGGCCGCTTTACGTTTACGTCGGCCAAGCACTACACCAAGGATTCGCCGCTTGCGCCATCGGGGCTCCTGGGACCGGTGACGTTGAAAGTGGCTCCCGAATTACAAGCAGAATACGGAACGGGGCGAAAGGAGCCGGCATGATTCGAAACTGCTTGGAAAACCCGCTCACTCTGACAGGAGCGGCCGCTGCACTTCTTTTGGCGGGGATCGCGGCCTGCGGCCCGCGCGCCGGCGTGATTCCCAGGAGCAAGTCTGACTTCAGAAAGATCAATCCGGTCACACCGCTCACCGCGGCCTCTTTCGCCAACCCGCCCGAGACCGACTGGCCTTGGGTCTTCTACAATATTCCTCGAACGGCCGAACCGGCCGAGCTTCGGGCGGAAATCAAACAGATGCACGATGCGGGCATCTCCGGTGCCTTGACCGGTCAAGGCTATTATCCGAACGACCAGCAGCTCATCGCGATGCTTGAGGCGGGCAACGAATTCGGCGTCACGATCGGCGCCTGGGGTGGTCCCGACTTGGGACTGGGACCGGGAGGCGCCTATTCCATCGATGACGAGAACGCCAGCAAGGCGCTGGTTTTCGCGAAGGCCACCGTCGGCGCCGGCCAGACCTTCGCGGGCCCACTGCCGGCCCTCCCCTCCCGACTCGCGCGCCCCGGAGCCGCGCCGGTCCTCGGCCAGATCGGCCTTGGGGGGAGGCCCAACCGCAGGACGCTCGTCGCGGTACTGGCCTACCGCTGCGCGCAACTCTCGTGCTCCGATTCGGGAGTTTCCGAATTGGATCGGGCCTCGGCAATCGACCTCACTCCGACGGTCACCGGCAAGAACACTTCGGGAGTGCTGGGGGGCACAACTGCCGGCAGTATTCGCTGGACGGCTCCGGCCTCTCCTGCCGCCGCCCAGTGGCTATTGATTGCATTCTGGTCGCAAGGCGCCCAAAACCGGCCGGACCGTTACAGCGTGGAAGGCAACGACCAGTTCCTGAAAAACTTCGCAGCCTCGGATAAGAAGGTGTTACCCGTCCCTAAATTTGACGGTGGGCGGTGGCACTTCCCCGAGGCGGACTTCTCCTCGCCGCGTATCCGGGAACTGTTGAAAATCAACGGGGGCGATATCTTCGTCGATTCGGACTACCAACCCGCCAATAACTGGACCAATAAGATGCCGGAAGAGGTCCAGAAGCGCCACGGCTACTCGCTAATCCCCAACCTCGCGGCCCTGTTCGGAAACAACCTCAACTTCAGCGATGGTAGCGCGCCGCGCGTCCGCAACGATCTTTACGCGGTCCGCACCGATCTGTGGATCCGGAATCACGTCACCCGGTTAAGGGAATGGCTCCTCCGCGAGTACAATTACAAGCTCCGCTTACAGCCCGAAATGGGCGCGCCGAACATCCTGCCGGAACAGATCGAGGTTGCGGCGGCGCTCGACCGGCCCGAGCATGAATCGTTGGCCGGGGAAGACGAGGTCGATATCTACCGCCCAATCGCGTCCGCCAACCACATGACCGGCAACACGTGGTACTCCATCGAATGCTGCGCGGTGCGCGGCATGAACTACGCGGAGACGTTCGCGGATGCCGTTATCCGCATGCACAAAGCGTACGCCGGCGGCATGACGAAGCTCTCTTATCACGTCTACCCCTACCGGGACGCCCCCTCGGCCGGCGAGATGTGGCCGGGCCCGGCCGGCGGTTACCGCAATGGCGCATCGACGTGGCCGGGATACGAAACCTTCGCCCCGCAAAGTTTTGGCAATGCCTGGGGCCCCCGCGAGCCGTACTGGGTCGACGCCCGGCTCTACAATTCCTACTTCGCCCGCAGCCAGCAAGTGTTGACGCAGGGCGGCGCCAGGATTGATGTTGCAGTCTACATGCACAACTACGACTATCCGCGGATTGGCAGGAGCGGCGGCTTTACCCGTTATTGGGGCAATCTCGGCCTGGAGCGCGCCGGCTATACCCGAGATTATCTGGATCCGGCGCTGCTCGCTTTGCCCAACGCGACCGTCAGCGGCGGCCGCCTGGCCGTGAACGGGCCGGCGTACAAGGCGCTGATCGTCGATGCCGATTTGCAGCCCGCGACAGACCCGGTGAAGACATCGATGCCGCTCGATGTCGCACAGAAGATTGTGGGCTACGCGCAGGCGGGCCTGCCGGTAATCATAGTCGGCACGCCGCCGAAGCAGACCGAGGGGAACACCCCCGGAGATGACGCGCGTCTGCGCGCCGTAATCGCCAAGCTCCTGGCCGGGAAGACCGTGCACCGGGTCGCGACTGAAGCCGAGGCGCCCGCCAAATTGCGCGAGTTGGGCATCCTGCCGGCGGCCGAACCGGAGTCAGCCTCGCCCCTGCTTAGCGTGCGCCGCCACGACGACGCCACCCGCACCGACTACTACTTCCTCTACAACCAGGGTTTCACCAGGGCGCCGGGTTCCGGAAAGTTGTCTTCGAGTATGGTTTTCGAACGACCCGCGTCCTGCCGAACCGGCTCCGGCTACCAAATCGATTCCACAATCGGCCGTTTAACTTCGAATCCGTGCATAGGTACCGGCGAGGCTATCGAACTGATGGTGAGGCTGGAAGGCAAGGGGCAACCGTACCTGCTGGACGCGTGGACGGGCAAGATCACGCCCATCGTCCGTTACTCGGGCGACGGCAAGAGCGTTACCCTTCGCGTTAAGCTGGCGCGCGATCAAGCCATGATCGTCGCGCTCAGCGAGGACCCGAACCGGTTCGGTTTGCCCGCTCCGCCTTTGCATGTGACCAACACAAACGCCGAAGACGTGGTCATCACAGAGCGCGGCGCACTGGCGATCCGCGCCTCGAAAGTGGGGACCTACACGACGACCCTGAGCGACGGCTCGATCGTCCATACCACGATCGGCGCAGTCCTCAGGCCGATCGCGCTGACCAAGGCCCCCTGGCATCTCGTGGTCGAGGACTGGCAGCCGGCGAACCCGTACGCGACTACATTCAAGCTGCCGGCTACTGAGACCCGCAAGATCCGGGTGGAGTTGGATCTGAAAGAGCTGAAGCCCTGGCCGGACATTCCGGAACTTCGGCACACGTCGGGCGTGGGCACCTACACCACCGCGGTGGACCTGCCGGCCGGATGGAACGGAGCGACCGGTGCGACGCTCAGCTTGGGAGAGGTCTTCGACACCTTCGCGCTGGCGGTCAACGGGACGCAAGTGCCCGTCGAGCAGATCAGCGCCGCAGCCGATATCGGACCCTATCTGAGAGCGGGCCGGAACACGATTGCGGTGCGGGTCGCCACGACCTTGAACAACCGGCTGTTCGTGCTGGATCAGCGAGTGTCCAACCGCGGGCTGGTGCAGGAATATGGGTTGATTGGCCCGGTGGTGCTTACCCCCTACGGGCAGGAGATCGTGTCTACACGAATCCAATAAGGAGTTGCTGATGTTTCCAGGAAAGCTGAATTTGGGTGTTCTTGCAGCCGTGGCCGCGGCGTTTGCCGTTGTGCTTCCCACGCCCGCACAGACCTCTCTGGTGGATGGGTTCAAGGATCCGCCGAACATCTCCAGACCGCGAGTCTACTGGTATTGGCAGAACGGCAACATCACCAAGGAAGGATTAACCAAAGATCTGGAATGGATGCATCGCTCCGGCATCGGCGGCGTGGAAACCTTCGATGTATCGCGTTCGACGCCCACGGTCGTGAATCCCCGCCTGATTTATATGCAGCCGGGCTGGAAGGATGCGTTCCATCACGCAATCCAGTTGGCCGACAGACTGGGCATGCAGACAACCATCGGGGCGGCACCTGGATGGAGCCAGACGGGCGGGCCTTGGGTCAAACCGGAAGATGCCATGAAGAAGCTGGTCTGGAGCGAGACCGAAGTCCATGGCGGCAAGCGTTTCGACGCTAGGCTGCCGAAGCCTCCCGAGGTGAACGGACCATTTCAGGATCAGGTACGCGTCTGGAAGAGCGGAGTGGTTCTGCCGGCCCTTTACAAGGACCAGAAGGTGATCGCATTTCGCATCCCCGCGGCGGAAACGGCGCTGGAATTGGCGCATCCGACGGTCACCTCCAGTGGGGGCAGCATCACTTACGCCGATCTCACCACGCGCACGTTTGCGAATCCGGTGATCCTGCCGGCTGTGGCGGGCCAAGCCTCCTGGATCCAGATCGGGTTCGAAAAGCCGCAGACGGTGCGCGGGGTGACCATCGCCACGCCGCGCGGCTCCGGCAGAGGGACGGTCGAATCGCTGGAGGTAAGCGCCGACAGCGTTCATTTCACGAAAGTGATCGATTTACCGGCCGGCAGGGTCTACCAACGAACCTTCGCCTTCGCGCCGGTGACGGGAAGGTATTTCCGGTATCGGATTCCGGCCGTGCTCTCCACTCCCTTTCGGATCTCCCGCTTCCAGCTCCATGGGGCCACGCCGGTCCACTGGTTTGAAGAAAAAGCAGGATTCGGAACGGTTTCCAATTACTACGAAATCGCGACGCCGGAAGCGGACGGGATAGGAAAATCTGACGTAATCGACCTGACGCACAAGATGCGCCCGGATGGAACGTTGGAATGGCAGGCGCCCGCCGGCGATTGGATGGTCCTCCGGATGGGTTACTCGCTTACCGGGGCAACCAATGCTCCCGCGCCGCCTGAGGCGACCGGATATGAGGTGGACAAGCTGAGGAAGGGCGCCACCAAGACATTCATGGACGCGTATCTAAAGCTGTACGAAGACGCCTCCGGCGGAATGATGGGCCGCCACGGCGTGAATAACGTCGCCACCGATAGCTGGGAGGCGGGACTTCAAAACTGGACCGATGGCATACTCGACGAATTCAAGCGGCTGCGCGGCTATGATGCAACTCCGTGGCTGCCGGCGTTGACCGGCCGGGTGGTGGAATCGAGTGATGCCACCGACCGCTTCCTGTGGGACTTCCGGCGCACGATCGCCGATCTGGTGATCTCAGCGAACTTCGATCAGGTTCGGGACAGCCTGCACGAGCTCGGCATCAAGTATGTGACCGAAGCCATGGCGACGAACAGGGCCATGATCGCTGATGCCATGGAGATGAAGGCCCGAGCCGATTACCCCATGGGAGAGTATTGGCTTCCCTACGGGGACTTCGTCAACCGAAACTACATCGCCGACCTCCGCGACACGGCATCCGTGGCGCACATCTACGGGAAGAAGGTCGCTTCCGCAGAATCCATCACGTCGACCGGAATCCCCTACGCCTATGGGCCGTGGGAGGAAAAAGCGACCGCAGATCAGATCCTTCTGGGCGGTATCAATCAAATGACGCTGCATGTCTCCGTGCACCAGCCCAACGATAACGCACCGGGCTTGGCTCTGGGGCCCTACGGCATGTGGTTCAACCGGTTGGAAACGTGGGCGGAGCAGGCGCGCGCGTGGACGGACTACCTGGCCCGAAGTTGCTATCTCTTGCAGCAAGGGCAGGCCGTGATCGACGTCGCCTATTTCTATGGCGAGGAAGGCCCGGCGGCGGCAATCAATCATGGTCATGCGCCAGAGATCACGGAAGGCTATAACTACGATTTTGTCAATAAGGAATCCCTCCTCAATGAATTCTCGGTGGAGGGCGGAAAGCTGATTACACGGTCAGGGATGAAGTATCAGCTTCTCTTCCTCGGCGGCACGAGTTACCGCATGACTCTGCCGGTTCTGGAGAAGGTGCGGGCGCTCTTAGCGGCCGGTGCGGTGGTAGCGGGTCTGCCGCCGGTGGACTCTCCCAGCCTGTCCGACGATACGGCTAAGTGGAAGTCCGCAGTGCGGGCGATATGGCCGGATCAGTCGTTGGTCCGCAAAGTGGGAGTGGGAAAGATTTACCAAACCATGAACCTGGGCCAGGTGCTGGCGGAGCAGAGGATTTCGCCCGACTTCTCCTATGTCAAACCTTCCACCGATGCCAGCGCAAAGTTCTACCACCGGGTTGACGGCAATATCGATATCTACTTTGTCGATAACAGAACAGACTATCCGACACCGATCGACGCCGACTTCCGTGTCACTGGAAAGGCAGCGGAGATATGGAGGGCGGACCGCGGCACGATTCAGCCGGCCTCCTATCGCATTCACGACGGAGTCACCATGGTCCCGTTAATGTTGGAGCCTAGGGATGCGGTGTTCGTGGTATTTCGGGAACCGGCGCAGTCCACCTCGCGTACCGTGGTGGCTCCGAGCCGCATGAAACTCATGGACGTGACGGGACCGTGGCAAGTGGAGTTCCAGGCAGGCCGCGGAGCCCCGCCCTCGGCGACTTTCGAGGCGCTGTCGGACTGGAGCGACAATTCGAATCCCGGAATCAAATACTTCTCCGGCGCGGCGACTTATAGGAAGACGATCGAGATTCCCGAATCTGCGCTCAACCGAAACGCGCGGATCGAGCTGGATTTGGGAACGGTGCACGAACTAGCCGAAGTCGCCGTGAATGGTAAAACCGCAGGGATCGCGTGGAAGCCGCCGTACCGCGTGGACATTACGGGCGCTGTGAAGGCGGGAGAGAATACGCTCTCGATCAAAGTCGTCAACCTGTGGCCTAACCGGTTAATTGGCGACCAGCAACCGGGCGCGCAGAAGGTGACTTTTGCGCCGGCCAGCACGTACAACGCAAACTCGCCGCTGATGCCCTCCGGTTTGATCGGTCCCGTGACGGTCAATGCGCTCGTCGAAATCAGATGAGGGTGGCGATCCGATGCCGCGGAAATTGGAGGGTTACCAGCCGGTCAGGCCGCAGGGTCGGTGCCTAACTGCTTGATGATGGTTCCGTCTGGTTTGGTACTTCTCCCAGCCGCCGTTAGCCCAAGTTCGTCACGGAGCAGGCTGGAACTGTTCTAAGTGATTAAGAATCAGCTCAGGCTATGGCTGAGGCTACACTACATTTGCGGCTG
>JAJYLS010000072.1 GCA_021787555.1 Acidobacteriota bacterium
TGCTGGACCTGAGGGCGAATTACTTCCGGTTTGTCCAACTTAGTCCCGGTTACACTTCGCAGGCACAGGCCATCACGCCGCAATCCATCGGCATGAGCGGCATGATCGAAGCGCCTACCGTCAACAGCCGCGTGATTCCCAACATCGCGCTCGCCGGGTTCACGGGTCCCTGGTTCGGTTCCGGAAGCTATAACTGGGCGCCCTACAATTCCTGGCAGTTCACGCCCAATCTCACCTGGACCAAGGGGCGGCATACTTTCAAAACCGGTTTTGAATTCCACTACGAGGCGCGTGGCGACGAAGGCCTGGGCGATGCTTACGGCGCGTTCACCTTCAATCCTGGGTGGACCCGCCAGGAATCGCAGCGCAACGTCTTGACGAACGACCAGTTCAACAGCGTGGCCAGCCTACTGCTCGGCCTTCCCGCGGAGGGCACCATCGCCAACAACGCCACGTCTTATCGCACCCGGCCTTACTACGCCGGGTATTTCGATGACGATTGGAAAGCCACCAATCGTTTGACGATCTCATTGGGCTTACGCTACGAAGTTCAGCTCCCCTACCTCGAGCGCTATGACCGCCAGATTTCACGCTTCGATCTGAACGCGGTCAGTCCCTACAGCAACGCTATTCTGGGGCAGTGGAACCAGGATGCCGCGGCCTACAACGCCGACCCGAAGAATAAGTACCCCTACCCCTCGCCGCCCTCCGCGATCATGGGAGCTTACACATTCGCTGGTGTAAACGGCATGCCGCGCCGCCAATATTACACGGATTACACGGATGGCGCGCCGCGCTTGGGCTTTGCTTATCACGCACTTCAAAACACGGTGATCCGCGGCGGCTTCGGGGTCTACTATCAATCCATGACCCAGACCGGCTCCGCCCAGACCGGGTTCAGCCAGTCGACGCCCTACGTAGATTCGCTCAACGGCGTGTTTCCATCGGCCTGTACGGCCGGCTCCTGCGTGACCGGACCCTACTCGCTGACAGACCCGTTCCCGAACGGGCTGACGGCCGCGCCCGGCTCGGCGCCCGGCCTGCTGGCCAATTACGGCGACGGGGCCGCCTACACGGCATTGACTTACAAAGTTCCGCGCACTTACCAATACTCCCTGAACGTGCAGCAGCAGTTGCCGAGCAACATGGTCCTGGAGGTCGGTTTTGCTGGTAACTTCGCCGGCATTACGGATTATAGCCAAAATATGTCCTGGCCCCAGAACGTCGACGGCCTGTCGCTCTACCAGCAGGGCATCGCGGACCCGACCTTCTTCAGCCGGCAGGTGCCCAATCCATTTCTCGGATTCCTGCCCACCAGCACCGGCCGCGGCTCCGCTTCCACCCTTACCGCCGCCAGCCTGATGAATTCCTACCCGCTGTGGGGCGGCGGCGCGGGCAGCGGCCCTGTATCGGACACGAATCTCTCGCGCGAGACCTTCCGCTCCGACGCGCTCCAGGTGCGCTTCGAGAAGAAGGCCTTCGGCGACGCCTCCAGCGCCGTTGGGGTCATGACCTGGATCGCCGACTGGACCTTCAGCAAGGAGTACTCTCTGCTGTGCTGCAACGCCTATAGCTGGATGACCGATAGCACCGCCCAACTGAGTTACACTAACGGCCAGCCCACCGGCTTGACCTACGCGCCTCTCCCCGGCTCCGGCCAGGACAGCAATCTGAAATACCAGATGGATTCGGCCAACCAGACCCAGCAGATCGATTTCAGCGGCATCTGGGACCTGCCCATCGGAAGACAGCGCAGGTTCTTCAATGGCGTGAGCGGCGTCGCTGATAAAATCGCGAGCGGCTGGCGCATCGATTACCTGGTCCAATATGTCTCCGGAACGCCGTTAGGTCTGCCGAACCTGATTAACTACTGCGGGCAGTGGGCTGCCGCGAACCAGACTGCGTCCAGTTGGTTCAATAACAACCCCGGTTGCTATGCCCAGTGGCCCACCAACACCGGAACCTTCAGTTACCTGCCGCCGCGCTTCTCCGGGAACGTGGAGAACCCCACCGCGCCGCAGATCTCTCTCGCGGTGGAAAAGAATACGACCATCCACGATCGCTACAAGCTGGCCTTCCGCGCCGAAGCTTTCAACGCCTTCAACACGCCCATCCAGCCGGGTCCGGGCACCGGGTTCCCGAGCCCGACATTCGGCGTGCTGCCGGAGCACCAGAATAATTTTCCCCGGCAGATTCAGCTTTCCATGAAGCTGTTCTTCTAGGAGATCTCCATGCGCAGCGCGAACCGAATATTCTTAGTCGGACTTTTCCTGGTCCTGGCCGCCGCGCCGGGATTGCGGGCCCAGATCAACGATCTGGCGGAATTGTACGGCGGATTCAATTTCACGTCCGCCAGTCCCGATCCGACCATCCCCAAGCAGAATCTGAACGGATTTGTTTTCGGCGTGGGACCTTTCGCCACCTCCTGGTTCGGGGCGGACTTCGAGCTTTCCAAGCAGTACGGTACTGTCGGCTCCTCGGCTGGCCCGTTCTCCAATGCCAGCCTGCACGAGACCAGTTACCTCGCGGGCCCGCAGTTCCGTTTTCTGAACCGCAAGGAGTTCAACGCCACCTTCCGCGCCCTTTTGGGCGGCGTGCAGGGCCAGGTTTTCCAGCCTGGATCCGTCGCGAGCCAGACCCGCTTCGCCGTCCTGCTCGCCGTGGGAGTGGATGTGCCCATTACCAAGCGTATCGCCTTCCGCGTCGAGCCAGGATTGTTCCGGACCTCTTTCAGCCAGCAAAACCAGAACAATTTCCGCATCAGCTTCGGCCCGGTGTTACGCCTGGGATCGCTGCCGGAACACTAGCGGCTAGTCGAATTCCGCGAATTGACCATTGGCGCCATGTGCACCGGCGACATGAACCAGCGGGGCTCGTAGGCGCGCCACGCCGAACGCCGCGCCCATCCCCCGCCCGCCCTCACCGCTTCGCGAGACCGTCTACCAGAATTTTCGCAAGATCCGCGATCATGAGGCAGCCGGGATTATCGGGGCTCCAATCGATCTCCGGGATGCCTTTGACCGTGATGGACATGGCGATGCGGCCGCCGGGCGAATAGACGATGGCGGATTCCGAGCGCAGCCGGTCGAGCGCGCCGGTCTTGTGGGCGACCGGCATGTTCATGAGGTGGCGGCGCACGCCGGTCAAGTCCTGGCAGCGCTTGAGAACCGCGATCATCTCGTGCGAAGCGCCGGCGCTCACGAGTTCGCCGCGCTCGGCGCGCTCCAGCAGCGCGACCATGTCGCGCGGGGTCGAGACGCCGATACCGTATTTCTGGTTTTCCGGCAGGCGTCCGGCGGCGGACCAGCCTGCCGGCGCTTTCAGATCGCTGCCATCGCCGCGGATCTTGCGCAGCGAGCGAGTGGTCTTGATCCCGATGCGGTCGAGATATGCGTTGACCATGTCGGCGCCGAAGCGCTCCAGGATCATGTTGGTTGCGGTGTTGTCGCTGAGCACGATCATCAGGTGGACCACATCGCGCAGCGGAAGCTGCACGCCGTTGGAGATCTCCGTTCCGATCACTCCCGAGCCAGAGACTTTTTCGGCTGCGGTCACGGTGAGCGGGTCGGTCCATTTCGCCTGCCCGCGCGCAACGGCATCGAACACCGCCGCCATGATGGCGAGCTTGATGGTGCTGGCGGTTAGCACGGGATCGGTTTCGCGGATGCCGATCGTGGCACCGGTATCGAGATTCTTGGCATAGAGCGAGACCGTGCCGGGAAAATCGCCGATTCGCGCGCGAATGGCTTCCTTGAGCGGCTGAGCGGCAGCCGCGGAGGCGACCAGAGCGATGGCGAGCACCGTGCGCATGCAGTAGATGGTATATCAGGGCGCCGTGTAGATGTTGAACGGGCTGCTCACCTTGCCGCTATTGGTGAGGGTGAAAGGCCCGGTGCCGTTCACCTGGAAATTGATCTGGACGATTCCGGTGATGAGCCCCGGAGCCGCTCCGGAATAGGTGACCACGGCGCCCTGATGCGACTCGTTGTAGATTGCGCACGTGCCGAAGGGCTGGACCTCCGTCTGGATCTGCCCATCCGTGCCCTGAATCCAGCCGGTGCCCGTGGCCCAGATGGAAACGATCGATCCGGCCTTCGCGGGGTTGTCTTTGGAGTTCAGGGTGCCGTCCTGGTTGATCGCTGCCGCACTACCGTCTGACATCCGAAAAACCTCCGGGATGGCCACATCGACTGCCAACCGGAATTCGGGGAGATCCGCGGCGCTGACGGAGAGGCGCAGCGTGGCGGTGGTGGTGTTCTGCAACGCGAGCGGTGTGACGGCGTTGATCTGCGTATCGGAAGTGTAAAGGATGGGCGCGGCGGCACCATCGATGGTCAAGGACGTCTCGGGGCTGAGATGAAGGCCGTAGATGGAGATCGCCTCACCCGGGGAGACGCGCCCGGAAAGCCGGCTGAAGGCCGCGTTGGTGAGTCCGAAGATGCGCGGCACGGCCGGCTGGCCCGGCGTGAGCGTCGCCACCAGGCCGCTAATGCCGGCGTAATGCAGCACGCCCGCGGGATCGATAGCCAGCGCGGTGGAGACGGATGCGGTTGGGTACCGCGCGCCGTAGAGCATCGACGAGCCGGTGGGGTTGAACTCGGCCAGATACTCGGTGCCGCCCGGGAATCCGGAGGTGATCGGGAAATCGGTGGATTGCGCCGTGCCGGAGAGCCACACGTCGCCGGAGGGATCGAGGGCGATCGTATGGGCCAGATCGTTTTGCGTCCCGCCGAGGAAACTCGCCCACACCACGGAGGTGCCGGCGGAATCCAGCTTGGCCACGAACGCGCTCGCGGGCGGAAAAGTGGGCGAGATCGGGGGCACGGGGAGCTTGGACTGGAAGGCGCCGGGCGTGGCGGGGAAGTTCGGATCGGAAGTGGCGCCGGACACGTAGGCTGCGCCGGTGGCATCGGCGGCGATGGCGTAGGCCAGGGTGGCGGGATTGGAACCGGGCATGGCGCCGCCGAAAAGATTGTTGGCCGTGCTCAGCAGCGTAAGGTAGGCCAAGCCCGTGCCGTCCGCCTTCACCTTGGCGACAAACCCGCCGATGCCGCTGGGTTGTAGCACACCGGGCGTGGTGGGCAGGCCGGTGCCGTACGCGTTCCCGGAAACGTAGGCGTTGCCCGCCGGATCCAGCGCGATGCCGGTTCCGACATTAGCGAGCGTGCTCAGGAAGCAGGTGCTCCCGGCGCCGCACGCCCGCGTGGTCGAGGCAATGCCGCCGGCATAGACGATCTTGTCGCCGGCCGGCGAGATCTTCGCAACGAACGCCGCGGAGACCGATCCCGGCGAAAGGCCGCCTCCCGCGCCGCCCGCCGGCATCCCCGCCGTCCGCGGGTAATCCTTGGCGAAGGTCTGGCCGGTGATGTAAGCATTGCCCTGCGCGTCCGCGGCCACGGCGTTCATGATGCTCGGCCCGGCCGTGCCGCCGATGTAAGTGGAATACACCGGTGTGCCGTCCGGCTTGATCTTCACCAGGAAACCGGTGCCGTAAATGGCCATCGGGCCGGGTGTAGTTTGCAACGCATGGAGCAGCGGGAAATTGGGCGATGTGGAGTTGCCGGCGATATAGATGTTCCCGGCCGGATCGACGGCAATGCCGTTGGCCTGGTCGTTGACCTTGCCGCTGAACGTGGCGACGAGCGTGACATTGCCGGCGGGATCGATTTTGGTGATGAAGACGTCGTTGGCTGTGGCGCTGGGGGAAACGGTGACCGCGCGGCTGCCGGTGGCGTAAGTATTGCCGGCCGAATCCACGGCAATGGCGGTCACGGTGTATTGATAAGCGTCGCCGATATAGGTGGTGAAATCCGCGGCGGCTACCGAAATGCCGCAGGCGAGCACGGCCGCGGCGCTGGAAAATTTCAAAGGTAGGCCTCCAGTGGACGCGGCAACTCCAGTCTATCAGGCTGCGCCGCGGGATAGGATGTAGAGATACGAACTTCGTCCAGGAGGACATTTTTGTGTCAGTAGAAGACAATCGAACCACGAACCGCCGGCGCTTCTTGGGCGCGGCAACGATGACAGCCGCTTCGGCCAGCCGCGTCCTGGGGGCCAACGATCGCGTGCAGTTGGCGCTGATCGGCTGCGGTCAGCGCGGCTGCTACGATATGGGCAACTTCGTCAAAGCCGGCGGCGCGAACGTCGTGGCCCTGTGCGATATCTGGGGCGATAGAATCGATCAAGCAAGGGAAAACCCCGCCGCGGCCAATGCCCGCGCCTTCACCGACCATCGCAAGGTGCTCGAGTTGAAGGAAGTAGACGTGGCGCTCATCGCCGTGCCGGACCACTGGCACGTTCCCATCGCCGTCGACGCGCTCGAAGCGGGCAAGGACGTCTACGTCGAAAAGCCGCTCACCCTCACCATCGAAGAGGGCCCGCGGGTGGTCAAGGCGGCGCGCACGCACAACCGCGTCTGCCAGGTGGGAATGCAGCAGCGTTCCGGCAAGCATTATCTCGAAGCCAAAGCCGGGTACCTCGATTCCGGCAAGCTCGGCAAAATCACCCTGTGCCGCACCTGGTGGAACGGCAACGGCGCGCATCTGCGCAAGGCCCCGCCCGCGCTCCAGACCAAGCCAGCCAATCTCGATTGGCCGCACTTCCTCGGGCGCGTGAAGTGGCGCGACTGGGATCCGCAGCAATACTGGAACTGGAGGGCCTACCTGGATTTCGGCGGCGGCCAGGTGACCGATCTCTTTACCCACTGGCTCGACGTGGTCCACATGTTCATGGGCAAGGACATTCCAATTTCCGCGCAGGGAGCCGGCGGCGTGTATTACTACAAAGACGGCCGCACCGCGCCCGACACCATCAACGTGCTGCTGGAATACCCTTCGGAGTTCACCGCGACTTTCGAGGCCACGCTTGTGCCGGGCGCCACCGGCGCCGCGCAGGAATTCTGCGGCACCGAAGGCCGGCTGTACATCGACCGCGGGCGCTACGAATTCTATCCGCCGGGAAGAAAGTCACAGCCGGTCGTGGTCAAAGCGCAAACCAGCATCGACCTCGACCACGTCCAGAACTTCCTCGACTGCGTAAAATCGCGAAAGCTACCGAACGCCGACGTCCTCATCGGGCATCGCTCCGCGCAGGCCTCGCACCTCGGAAACATTTCCTACATGCAGAAACGCCGCATCGATTTCGACCCGGTGCGCGAAGAAATTCTGCCGTTCTAACGCGCGGTGCCCCGCGACCGTCTTCGCGATACAGTTGAAGTTCCGGGGTCAACTAAATGGATTCGATCAGCCGCCGTAGTTTTCTCGCGTCTACTGCCGCCGGGATTCCGGCCGCCTTACAGGCCCGCGCCCGCCCCGTCAACCTGATTTACGTGTTCGCCGATCAACTGCGGCGTTTTTCCTGCGGATACGCGGACGACGCCTTCGCGCACACGCCGAATATCGACCGGCTGGCGAAGGAATCGCTCGATGTCCGCAACGCCGTCCCCTCCACGCCGGTCTGCGCGCCCTATCGCGCCTCCGTGATGACGGGCAAATATCAGAGCAGCACCGGGATGGTCATCAACGAATTGCGCCTCAGTCCGGAGCACGAGTGCTTCGGCCAGGTCCTCAGCAGAAGCGGCTACGACACCGCGTATATCGGAAAGTGGCATCTCTGGGCGAACCAGTTGGGCCATCACCAAGAGACGAAGAACGGGTTCGTGCCTCCCGGACCTTACCGCCTGGGATTCGACCAATACTGGGCGGCCTACAATTTCAATCACACCTATCATCACTCGCCGTATTTCAGGAACACGCCGCATCGCGAATTCTATCGCCAGTACGAGCCCGATTCCCAAACCGGATTGGCCATCGACTATCTGCGCGGCCGGCGAGGACAGACGAAACCGTTCGCCCTGTTCCTCTCCTGGGGGCCGCCGCACGATTCCTGGGATTGGGCCAACTGCCCATCGGATTTCGCGGAGAAGTTCCGCAACGTCAAGATTCCCCTGCGGCCCAACTACTCCGATGTTCCCGATCCCTACGCGGACGCATGGGCCACGCCGGGGCCCGACTATCGCAGCAACGTCGGCCAGTACATGCAGGCCTATTACTCCATGGCGGCGGATGTCGATCGCGCGCTCGGCCGGCTGCTCGACGCCATTCGCCAGGAAGGCCTCGAAAACGATACGCTCCTCGTCTTCACGTCCGATCACGGCGAGATGTTCGGCTCGCATGGCCGGCGCGCCAAGTACATTTTTTACGAGGAGGCCTGCCGCGTTCCGTTCCTGGTCCGCTGGCCCGGCCACCTCCAGCCGGGCAGCACGGAGACGCTGTTGACCACGCCGGATATCATGCCTACCGTGCTCGGCGCTCTCGGCCTGAGTGCGCCGCGGGCCGTCGAAGGCACGGATCTCAGCGGAAACCTGACCGGCCGCACGACCCGCGGTCCGGAAGCGATCTACATGCAAGGCATGGGCACGACCGCCGCCTGGAAAGACGGCACGGAGTGGCGCGCCATCCGCGACCACCGCTATACCTACGCGATTTACCACCGCGACGGCCACGAACTCCTCTTCGATAACCAAGCCGATCCCTACCAGCTCAAAAACTTGGCGGACGACCGGAGCCACGCCGCCAAACTTGCGCACTACCGCGAGCAACTACAACGCTGGATGAAGGAGCACAACGACAATTTCGAGAGCTGCACCTGGTATCGCGATCACTGGACGGTGGATCGCAACATCACCAACACCGCGACCGGCGTGCACCAGGATCTCGCCAGCCTGAAGCGCCTCACGGACAAGACCGCTCTCGATATTGCTAAAGACGCCCGCCAGGGTTAACGCGCGGAATCGAAGCGGATCTGGAGCCGCCCATTCGCGCGCGTGGCAATGAGGTAGTGAATTCCTCCGCTTAGCGGCGCCCCGTCGAATTCGCCGGTGAAAGCGCCGGCCACCAGGTTGCCATCCTCGGATCGGACCAGGCAACCGCTCGGAGCAATCGTGTAGCGCCCGGCCGCGTACGGCTTGTCCGCATTCCAGTTCGCCGTCACCGCTACATCGCCGAATCGCGATTCGTAAACATCCGGCGCGATCTCCCGGTATTCGGACAAAACTTTTCCCGTGAGCCGCGACAGCACCGCCGGCTGGAATGCCTGGGCGATGGCGGTCCACTCGGGGTGCGAAGTCCGCAACTCCGGCCAAAGATATCCCGCGCTGAAGCCGAATGCCGCGTCCCATGTGAGCACTTCGATTCCGGCATTCATGGTCGCGGTGGCGAGGTCGTGGTGATAGAACAGCACCTTGTCGTGAAACAGCCAGACGCCCAGCGGGTACGGCTCCCACGCGCCCGCGCCGAACGCGCGGTTGCCGTTGCTGTCCTCGCCCCAGCGGATCTGCGCCGGGTCCCATGCCCGCGCGCGCGTCAGCAGGCTGCCCGTGAATCCCGTTTCCGTGGCGGCCAGCCGGTCACATCCATCCTCGGTCATCAGCCACTGGCCGGCATGGCGCCGCGTGAACTCCAGCCAATCGTCTTCGTAACTCTGCACGTCGCCGGAACCCGCCGGATTGAAATCGCGCAGCCACGAGCGCGAGCCGATCTGATCGTTCAGCACAAAATCCACCGGAACTTCCTCGCGCCACTGCTGCATCAATCGCGCGAGCCTCGCGCGCACTTCGGGCGAATGCAGCGACGCCACAAAGCCGCGGTTCGGTCCGTACGATTCGAATTTCGGCTTGCCGTCTTCCGTCTGGAGCGCCAGCGCCGCCACATCGGGCACGCTCCTGGCCGCCGGCGATTCCGCGTCCCACCAGGTCGGATTGGTATACGGCATGACGAACAATCCGCGCCGCTGGGCCTCGCGCACGAACGCAAGAAAATCTTCCTGCGTGCCGAGCCGCGGATCGGGCGGAAGAAAATCCGGATAGTTCTGATCGAAATTGCGCGGCCAGTAAGCCACCGGATGGAGAATGGCTGGCGCGGGAATGCGGTCAAGATATGCCGCGGCCTCGCGGAACGTCCGGCGCATGGCCTTGAAATCCATCTTCACCAGCGGAGCCGCCGCGACGCGCGGAAACAGCGTCCCCAGTTTCGCGGCAAGCGACGGATATCGGTCGATCCCGTTTTCCATGCGGTAGGCCAAAATCGTCTGCTCGGCCGTTTCCCCGATGCGCACCCGCACAATCGGCGTCTCATAATTAGCGCCAGCCGCGGTCCAGACCTGGAACGTGTGCGGCACACAAAACGTGCCCGGCCGGTTCTTCGCATCGCCGCGAAAGCCGAGCTGCACCGGTTGGATCCGGCCCACCGGGTTCACGGTGTAAATCGCCAGCCGTCCGCCGCCGATGTCCAGCGCGACGTAGTCGGCGAAAGCGCGCGTGCCGGGGTATACCGACACGAGGCTGCGATGGCTGGCAAAGAACGCCGGCTTGATCCGTACTCCCGGCAGGTAGTAAGGAAAGTACGCGGCTTCCACGCTGCCCGCCTCAAAAACGAGATCGGCAGGAAACAGCACGCCGCTCATCGTGGCGCCAAAATGGTTGGTCACCGAGAGCTTCAGATCGAACCACGCAGGATGGAATTCGATCAGCACGGTCGCGTCGCCGCTATAAGTAAGCGTGAGGGTGGATCGCGCGCGGTCCCAGCCATAATGGAAACCATCGCGGCCGGCCGGATAATTGCATCCGCCGTGGAAAGGCAGTTTCGCCGATTGAAACGTCGCAGCCCACAGGCAGCCGTTCCGCGAGCCCAGGCTGAGCGGCTTCGCACCGGGTTTCTCGCGGATGTCCAAAATCGCGCCGTTCGTCTTGCTCAAGGCAAGTTCGTAACTGTGGCCGGATACCACCAGCCGGTCCGGAGCGGAATCGCGAAACTCGATCTGCCCGAATGCCGCCGGCGCAACAGCGGCGATCAACAACACGGCGTAGAAGCGGAACACGCTATGCCTTCGCCAGCAGCCGCACCGGGCCGCGCAGGCCCACCGGATACCACGGTTGCCGCCGCGTCCACCGCTGCGCGACTTCGTTTCCGGTGAGCGACTTGGCATAATTGCCCAGCACCGTGGTAATCTCGATCTCCAGGCGGTTCTCGCCGCGCGCCAGTGCCGCGCCGGCGGCGTAGCGGTGGCAGCCGTACCACTTCAGCCCGAGCGGCTTCCCGTTCAGAACCACCGACGAAATCCCGTTCACCGGGCCGAGATCGAGGAACGCGTATGCCTCGGACCGCGGCGCGGTGAACGTGGTCCGGTAAATTGCCTTGCCGGCGAACGAACGCAGGCTGGCGTCATCTTTGAAATCCACCAGCGCCTGAAGCGTCCGCTGGCCGCCGCTTCCATCCACGTGGTGCAGATCGAGTTCCCACGGCCCCGGCAACTCGAATGCACCCGCTTCAACCGGCCGCGGCGCCGGCTTGCCCGCCGGGGAGCTGCCCGGCTCGAACACCAGCACCAAAGAGCCGCAGGGCTCCAGCCGCAGATTCAGCCGGTCTTTGCGCGCGGCGTAAAAATACGGCGTGCGCTCGCCGGTCTCCGGGTCCCACCGCCATGGCGTTTTGCCGCCGGTGAAGAACCCGGCCTCGGTTTCGATCTCGCGCTCGGCATCGGAATTGACGAAGAAGAAAATCTCGCGGTCGCCGGCGGCCAGCGCGATCTGGCTCAGGTTCACATCCGGCCGCGCGATCCGTACGTATGGCCGGATTTCAAACTGCCGCTGAATTTGCCCGTACCAGCCGAGAATATCGTCGCCGGGCGGCTCGACCACGCGACAGCGCGCGCCGTGCTGCTTCAGAATCCGCTCCGACGCCGCGCGCACTGCTGCATCGTTGGCCTCTCGGTTCTGAAACCGCGGCGAGCGCGACGGCGCATGCCGAATGAAAACAATGCGCCCGCCCGCATCGGCGAAGCGCTCGAGGCCGCGGGCCGCTTCCGGCTCCACGGTGCGTGCCTCCATTACAACCAGCGCCCCGTAGCTCTGACCGCGGATTTTCAGCCGCCCGTCGGTGGCCTGCGATTCCGCCAGCAATTTTTCGTCGATATAGTCGCACCCGCTGCCATTCTGGTGCACCGCCTCCCAGAGCTGATACTGGTACTTCGGCATGTGCAGCACCGGGAACGGCTCGCGCTGCAACCCGTGCTCCATCCAGAGATCCGGGAACGGATGCAGCACCGCCACCTCCGAGCGCCGGTCGGAATTCATCAACAGCCACGAGACCCGCGCTTTGTAATCGGTGAACCGGCGCACGAAGGGCCACCACGGGTTGCGCTCGTTGAAGAACGTTCCGTACCGCACCCACCCCGGCCACGCCGCCTCGGACGGGCTGTAGTTGAACCCATGGAAAATAGAATGCGTGACCCCGGAGAGATTGCTCTGGTCGGCGCAGTTCTTCAGGCTCGCCAGCGTGGCGTTGAACACCATGGAGGTGTTGGTCACCTCCTCGCAGCTCACCTCCCGCTTTCCGGACAAGCGCGCCGCCGAAGCCACGAACCGGTTAATCCCCGTGGGCGCGCGGTGCCCCGGCGTCGAGAGCTGCGCGTTCATCCAAGTCTCGCACTCCGGAATATCCACCTCGAAGCTGCTGTCCATCGGGTGATACGGCGGCCCATAGGCCTGCACGCGCGCCTTCACTCCGTGGCGCCCGCACCACTCGCGAAACGTGCGAGTGAAGCGTTCATTGAAAAGCTCCATCTGGAGCGTCAGGAAATCGTAGCGCACGCGCTCCACGGCATCGCGCGCCGCTTCGCCAAGCTGCGCCTGCGCCGCACTGGCCACCGCGTTGCCCATACGTCCGGTTTTGAACAGCACGAACGGAAGATAGGGCAGCAGCGCATAACCGCGGCGCGTTTGGAACTGTTCCAGCATGTCGCCGCACCAGTTCGCGCCTTCCAGTTCCAAACTGTCGCAAAACATGGCGCGGAACGAATTCCCCAGCCGTCCCATCGCCGGCTCCATCGCGCCCGACATACGTTCCAGGTAGCGGTTCACCGCATCGCGGTTGAAATGGTTGAGCACCGGGCCGTCCGCGCCCGGCGCGCCCAGGATCACCGCCTGATATCCGCGCTCCTGGAGCAGGATATAAAGGATATGCTCGCCCGGCGGAACGTCCAGCGCGAGGGCCCCGCCGGATAGCTGCGCCGTCACATCCGCGCCGGGCGCGAATTCCTCCAACCGCGCCGGAACCAGCCGCAGGTAGCGCACTTGCTTATCGATGGAGGTCCATGGGAACCCGACCTTCACCTCGGCTTCGGCAATCAAATCCGCCTCGGGAATACGAACGCTTCCCGGACCGCTCAACCGCCGCGTGCCCAACGTCATGATCTGCGTCTGCTCTTCGCGGTTCAGGAACTGCCCGCCGAAAGGCCAGCCGGAACCTACGATGCAATCGGCCGTCATGCCGTGTTCGTGCGCCGTGCGGACGGCCACCTGCACCATCTCGATCCACGGCTTGCTCAGCCAATCGAGGGCCGGCACGTTCAGCGGATCGTCGGGGTTGGGGAATTTCACCGTGTTGATCTCCACCCCGCCGATGCCCGCGGCATGAAGTTGCCCGAGCTCGCGCACGATTTCTTTGTCCGTGACCTTGGCCCCGTTCCACCACCAGCGCACGAACGGCCGCGCGGTGGAGGGCGGTTGCTGAAAAGAACGGAACAGCGCATCGGGCTGCTCCGCGCCCCCGGATTTCCATACCGGAGTGGCAGCCAGGGCGGCGCTCTTCATCAGCGTGCGCCGCGTGAAGGTCTTGCGAGTGCCAGCTCGATTCATATATGCGGAATGGTAGCACTCGTCACCACGTCCGCGGCCCCTGGCTGCCTGCTCCGCCAAACCGCGTGATCAACCGCGGGAAGTGAGCAGCGGTTCAGGCCGCCTGATCCGCGGTGGTCAGCACGTGCCCGGCCTGATGGTGCCGGTACGCGTCGAGCGCCTCCATGCGCTCGCGCGCCAGCGGGTCGACCTCCAACTCGAGTGCCGGCACCTGGTCGTACTGGTGGCGCAACCGGGCCATGCTCGACCTTGCCGTCGTGCGCAGATACCGAACGGCGCCAGCTCGGCTTCGTCCAGCAGTTTCATGCAAGGCGTACATTCGCCAGTCATTGCGGCAGTAACCAAGCAACCGGCATGCCATTGAGTGCGCGAGTGCGGCACTGGCGCGGCCGCCAGACCGCCGGGCCTAAAATGAAGGTATGTGGGCGCTGGCGGCACTTCTTTTCTGGCAGGCGGCGAATCCTTCCTCCGACGGGCTGAAGGCGCTTAACGAGCATCGCTACGAAGCCGCTGTGCAGGCCTTCACAAAAGCCATCGAGGCCGATCCCAAGGATTACACCGCGCACTTCAACCTGGCGCTGGCGTACGGCTTTCTGAATAAGGACGCGGAAGCTATCGCCGAGTATCGGAAAACACTGGAGCTGAAACCCGGCCTCTACGAAGCGCAGATTAATGGCGGCATGGTGCTGCTGCGCGAGAAACAGCCGGCCGGCGCGCTGCCGCTCTTGGAAGCGGCAGCCAAACAGAAGCCCAAGGAATTCCGCCCGCTGTATTACCTGGCCGAGGCGCAGTTGCAAACGGGTGCGTTGGCCGACGCCGAAGCCAGTTACCGCGCCGCGCTGGCGCTGGATGCGAAATCAGCCAACGCGGAACTGGGGCTGGCGCACGCCCTCGCCCGCCAGGGCAAGCTCGACGATGCCGCCCCGCATTTCCGAACCGCTGCCCAGCTCGACCCGCGGCTGCGCACTTACCTTCTGGAACTGGCCGGGCTCTATGAGACCAATCACCGGCCCGCGCAGGCCATCGAGATCTGTCGCGAGTTTCCGGACGACCCCGCCGCGCAGGAGCACTTGGGCGAGCTGATGCTCGAAACCAAAGCGTATGCCGGCGCCGTCCCCAGCCTGGAAGCGGCATACAACAAGAGCCCTACCGAGGCCAATCGCGCGGCCTTGGCAGCCGCCTACGTCTTCACCAAGCAGCTCGATAAGGCCATTCCGCTGCTGCAACAAGCCGTGGCGGCCGCGCCGTCGAATTACGATATCCGCATGATGTATGCGCGCGCGCTCCGCGACGGCCGCCAATTCCAGCCCGCCGCCGCGCAGTTCTACGCCGCGGCCAAGCTCAAACCGGCCGACTACCGGCCCTGGAGCGAACTCGGCGGCATGCTCTACATGGCCAACGATTTTCCGCAGGCGCTGGCGGCATTCGACCGCGCCCGCGATTTGGGCGAAAACACCGCCGGCAACTGGTTCATGCGTGCCATCATCCTCGATAAGCTGAGCCACGGCGAGGCGCGCAATCCGAAACTGCTCAAGCCGGCGCTCGATGCCTACCGGCAATTCCTCACAATGAGCCAGGGCAAGAACCCCGACCAGGAGTTTCAGGCGCGGCACCGGTCCAAGTTCATAGAAGGCGAACTGGAGAAACGCTGAATGCAGATGCAATTGATCGTGGCGGCGTTGTTGGTCCTGGCTGCCGGTTCCGTGCGTGCGGACTTGAAACAGGCGATGGCCGAGCCGAACCTGGAGAAGCGCTCCAAGCTGGCGCTGGAGAATGCGGAAACCGCTTACGCAGCGGCGCGGACGGCCTATGACAAGGGCAATAACTCACAGGTTTCCGCGGATATTTCCGAAATGGTGCAGTCCGTGAACCTGGCATACGATTCACTCAACGCCACCGGCAAAGACCCCCGCAAAAGTCCCAAGTGGTTCAAGCGGGCAGAGATCGAGAGCCGCAACCTGCTGCGCAAGATCAACGACTTTCAAGACGAGATGGATTACTCCGATCGTCCGTTACTGAACAAGGCCAAGGCGACAGTCCAGCAGGTGCATGATAACCTGCTGATGGGATTAATGGAGGGCAAACGGAAATGAAGACCGTGCTCTTTTGTTTGGTTCTGGCGGCGCCGGGGATCGCGCAGATGGGCCACCGCGACTTCCTCAGCTCCCGTGAAATCGATCAGATCAAAGAAGCTCAGGAGCCGAACCAGCGCGTTGCGCTCTATGCCAAATTCGCGCGCGAGCGCGTGGAATTGGTGAAGAACCTGCTGTCGAAGGACAAGCCCGGCCGCGCGGGGATGATCCATGACGCGCTGGACGACTACTCCAAGATCCTCGACGCCATCGACGACGTCACCGACGAGGCCCTGGAGGGCCACGTGGATATGAAGCCGGGACTCAACGAGGTGGCCAAGGTCGAACGCGAGGCGCTCCCCGTCCTCCAGAAGGTGCAGCAAAACCCGCCTAAGGACGCCGAGCTCTACTCCTTCGTGCTCAAGACCGCCATCGAAAGCACCTCCGACAGCCTGGACGCCGCCCAGGGCGATCTCGGCAAGCGGGCCAAAGCCGTCGAGGCGCGCCAGGAGCGCGAGAAGCGCACCGTCGAGGAGAGCATGACGCCCACCGAGCGCAACGCCCAGCGTGCCGAGGACCTCAAGGCCGCCAAGGCCGAAGCGGACAAGGAAAATCAGGGCAAGCCGCCCACGCTCTACCGGCCGGGCGAGAAGCACCAGGACCAGCAATAGGAGGTTCCCCATGGCCGCGCTGGAGGGCTACCCGCGCATCACACCGTTCCTCTGGTTCGATGCGAATCGAACGCGCCGTGCAAACGTGACCGTCGCGCAAACGTGACCATAAAGAAAAACCGCACCGGATGAATCCCCAGACCTACGGGATTTGGATCCGATGCGGCTCGCCCTGGGTTGGGCTGGGAATCCGGCGTCGGGCTATCTGGTTCCGAACTCTATGCGCTCATTCCTGGCCAAGTCCGCGTCCTAAATTTTTCCTTGCCAGAAATGCCAGACAACTACCGCTACCTGGATCCCCCGGAGAGATCGTTGAAAGAAACCGTTTGACAAAAAAACCCCTCTGCGACAACCAACAAGAGAAGATTCGTGAGCTAAAGTTCATGCAAACACCGGCTCCCGCAAGCGCGACGTCTTTTCGGCCCACTCTTCTTCACCTGCCGATTGCAGCAGAGGGCAGGTTTGAAAGTTTACTTCGCCAATTCACCACCATAAATAGCAATCGGACAACCACGTGTCAATCTCCAGATGTTATTTAAATCAAATATTTTGCGGAACTTGAATAACGCGGAATTGTGGCGGGGCGGGCAGGGGCTGTGTCGCTATGACACAATCGGGATTGTGGGCACCCGGTCCGGTGGTTTACCGGCTCTCCTGATCCTCCTGCTATGCGGGGTTCCGCTCACCGCGCAATCCGCCGGCCAGGACCCGGTGACGGTCTCGGCCGACCATCCGCGGCTACTGCTCCGCCCGGCGCGCCTCCGGCTTCTCCGCCGGGAACGCCAGCGCACTTCGGCGCGCTGGCAGCAACTCCAACTCTTCATCGCCGGCCATGCGCCGCTGCCCGAGCCGGCGTTCGCCGAAGCGCTCTATTACCAGGTCTCCGGCGACGCCGCCGCCGGAAAGCGCGCCATTGCCGCCGCGCTCGGCGGGTCCTCCGACCTGCGCCAGCAGGCGCTGGTCTTCGACTGGTGCCAGGACCTGCTGAACGACGCGCAGCGCCGCGAGCTCACCGCGCGCCTGGAAAAAGGCCTGGCCGAGCCGCCCTCCGACTCGATCCCCGCCACCCGCTCGCGCGCCTTCGCCGCCATCGCGCTCTACGATCACGTGCCCGAGATCCCGCAGCGCGAGCTCAACCGCATCGTCCACACTTGGTGGCAGGGTAAGATGGTGCCGGCCATCGAGCAGGGCAGGAACGCCATCCCCCGCGAGGACGAGTACCCGCTTTTCGAACTCCTTCACGCCATCCGCGACACCGCCAACCTCGACCTCCGCGACGCCTGCCCCCGCTTCTTCAGGGACCTGCCTTTGGCCCATCTCATGAGCTACTATCCCGCCATTTATCAAGCCCCGGAGAACGACTATCGCATCGGCGTCTCACCTAAAGTCGGCCCGCCGGACCTCAGGCAGGCGGCCCTCTCGCGCGCCGCCGGTCTCGCCATGGTGGCTTACGACGTCAACGCGCAGGAAACCCAGTACCTGCAAGGCTGGCTGATGCACGACCGCTTCATCCTCCGCGGCACCTTCGGCGCGCCCTACGAATTCCTCTGGGCGAACCCCTATCAGCCCGGGCTGAGCTATTTCCTCGTACCTCTCGTCTACCACAACACCGATACCGGTAAGCTGTTCGTGCGCTCGAGTTGGGACGATACCGCCGAATGGTTCGGCTACTTCGACGGTGTCATGCAGATGTTCGCCGATGGCCGCGTCACCGTGCTCGACCCGCGGCTTCTCGCGAAGCCCAGCTCCCTCCAGGGGGCCGTGGTCTGCTTCGGCGCTTCAACCGGCAAGTTCCAGGTGAACCTGACGGAGGAGCAGGAGGTCTTCATTCTGGGGCTGAAGCCCAAGGCGCCCTACCTGGTAGAGATCGATGACGAAGAGATGTTCGAAGCGCCGGCGGATACCGGCGGAATCCTGGAACTGACGGACGTGCCGCACGGCAAACCCATAGGAATCCGCCTCAAGCCGGAATAGCGGCCACAGCCGCGCCCCGGCTTCTCCCGACGCGCGCCCCTACATCACCGCCGGAAGCGTCAAGCCCGCTTTCGCCAGCGCGCGCTGCAACATGCTGACCGCGTGGATCTCCGGCACGCTGCGCGCAATGGAGATCTCCTGCACCAGCATCAGCCGCGCGCGGTCCAGCATCTTCTTCTCCCGGAACGAAAGCGGCTTGTCCACGTGAAGTTGGAGCAGCGATTTGAAGACCTCAGCGGCGCACAGCAGATCGCCGCTTTGCATCTTCTCCGTGTTCTCCTTGAAGCGCACCTTCCAGTCCGGATGCACCGGACTCGACCCATTCGACAAAAAAGAAAGGATGCGCGATATCTCCCGGTCCTTCGTCACCCTCCTTAGACCGATGTTGGCGGCATTGGAAAACGGCACCAACACGGTTACCGCATTACAGCGGAGAAGATAGAATTTTTCGAAGGCGGATCCAAAGGAGCGGGTGCTGATATTCTCGATCACCCCAACACCCTGGTTGGGATAGACGACTTTGTCGCCGATGCGAAAGGTCATACGGGGTTCCCCCACAAACCACCGCTCTAAAGTGTTACAGCTTTTGTACGGAACGACTCTTGAATAGTAAGGCTAGCCAAGTAGGGCTGTCAAGAGAAACTGATTCGGAAACCCGCATTTATTGCGGCTTTTCACACTGACTGTGAAAAATACTACAGGGGAACAGAAAAATACAATAAGTGCAGTATGCAAAAAATACACCCCTCACCGGTGTTATGCGCCGTCGCCGCTCAGAACCTCGTCTTCTTCGGTGGTGGGGCGCCCGCGCTCGGCTAATAACAGCCGCCGGAGCGATCGCAGATCGTTCAGAATGCGCCGACTGGTGGTGATGTGCAGGTTGAGCTTGGCCAGATTGTAAGAAACCAGCAGAAGCGCCTGTTTGCGGCGATCCGCTCCCTCTCGCTCGGCGGCGGCGATTTCCGCTTCCACGTCGCGCCGGGCCTCGTCGACGGCTTCGGCGAGCAGCGCTACATACTCGTGGGAGCCTTCGACGGTATCGAACGGCGTTTCGGCTTCGTAGCTCACAAACACGCCCTTCCCGGCCGACCGGCCTCCTTGCGGCGGCGGCCCTGTAATCCAACTGAGATGTTCCTCATTTTCCCACAATTCAGTGCCGCGTCCAAGGCACGCTGGCACACCGGCGGGCTTCCAGATACACTGGGCAACACGGTGGCGCAGCGTGCGATACGAACGATGATTGTCGACGACGAGCCTCCGAAGCCGTCAAAGCGGCGGCGAAAACCCACCCCGATCTGCTGTTCCTCGATATCCGCATAGCGAAACTGGAAGGCTTCGTCGTCGTGCTTGTTGGGTTCCCTGTCCCCAACGCACAGCCTCCACGCAGAAAACGCTCGCGCCCATCGGCGAATGCCGGAAAATTACCGGCGAGTGCCGTCCGCCTTGCCGATAACCGCTTTGACGGCGCGCGCCAACTCGGCCGCCTGATAGGGCTTCTGGACAAACGCGGCCACGCCCTCAGAGGGGAAATCGCGCAGGGCCGCGCTCTCGCTATAACCGCTCGAGACCAGCACCTTCACATCGGGACGGATGCGCTTCATCTCCTTCAGCGCCTCGTGGCCGTTCATCTCCGGCATCTTGACGTCCAGCAGCACGGCGTCTACGGCGTTGGGGGCGGCCGCGAAGCGTTCCACCGCCTCGCGGCCGTTCACCGCGGAGATGACCGTGAAGCCGAAGCGCCGCAGAATGGCCTCGACCGTGGCCCGCACCACGGCCTCGTCCTCCGCCACCAACACCACGCCGCGGCCCTCAGGGGTGGTGGTGTCGCGCACGGGGCGCTCGCCGGCGGCCTGCTCGTTCACCGGAAATAGCACCGTGAACCGCGTGCCCATGCCGGGCCGGCTCTCGACCTTGATGCCGCCTTTGCACGTGCGGACAATGCCATCCACCGCCGCCAACCCCAGGCCGCGGCCGGTGAATTTGGTGGTGAAGAACGGCTCGAAGATCTTGGACCGGGTGGCTTCGTCCATTCCGCAGCCGTCGTCGGCGACTTCGAGACAGGCGTAGTGGCCCGGCGGCACGCCGTAGGATGCCGCGCGCGGCGTCGTCAACCCCTCCATGCCCGTGTGGACCGTGATTCGGCCGCCCCCCTCGCCCAGCGCCTCGCCGGCATTGATCACCAGGTTCATGATCACCTGCTCGATCTGGCTGCGGTCGGCCTGAATGGGCGGCTGGTTCTTCGCGAGGTCGAGCGAGATCTCCGCCTTCACCGGCAGCGAGGTGTGGATCAGCGGCAGCAGCCCCTCGACCGCCGCGGAAAGCTCGACCGGCTGGCAATGCACCTGGCCGTGGCCCGCGTAGGCCAAAAGTTGCCGCGTGAGGCTGGCTGCGCGCTGCCCGGCCTCCACGACCTGCCGCAGACAATTCTGCGAGACCTCGGGAGAGGATTCGAGCGTGTCCATCACCAGGCTGGCGTTGCCGATGATCCCGGTGAGCAGGTTGTTGAAATCGTGCGCGATGCCGC
>JAJYLS010000073.1 GCA_021787555.1 Acidobacteriota bacterium
ATCATTCGGTCGACGGCGGACTGTACGGTATGGCTGCTTTCCCACCAGTGTCCATCGCCCGGGCCGTTCCACCTGGTCGCACTCGGATCGTGCGCCCATACCACACGCCCGGGATGAATGCCTTTCCCGACGCCGATGGGCTGATTCGGCTCCGCCTTTGCAGCCTGCTTGGGCATGGTGGCGAGTGCGCCGATTGCAAGCACCGCCGCGGCCGCAAGGCTCGTGCACGCCAGCACGACGCGTGACCGCTTCCAAAGCCGCTTCGCCTGGCGGAAAAGCGATACCGCTCCGAGCGCGCCGGCCAGCCAGATTACAAATCCACCAGCCAATGGCGCTGCCACCCGTTGGCAGGGGTAGGCCGCCCGGGACGGCTTCGGCACGACCCGAAACAGGAACCACAGAAGCGCGAGAAGACCCGTGACGGGGAAAATCGACCGGAACCAGCCCGCCTTGGAGTCAGCTTTCCCAGCCGGTGATGACCCGTGGTGATGGGAGTTCATGTGTTGGCCTCCTACGGCAGATTCTAGCAGTTAAAAAAGATCCGATTCGACATTTCCGGCGCATGGCATAATCAGGCCAGGCTGTCGATGATCCGTTTGAATGCGACCATGCCGGGATCGTCGCGGCCCAGCCCCTTCTCTCTGAAAATGCGCGCGCGCCCCTGGCGGAAAGGGCGGCCGCGCAATTCGGCGATGGCCGCATCCACGGCGTGGCTGGCCGCGGCCACCAGCGCCGCGGGCTCGCCGAGCCCTTCGGTTGCGCGGCGCGCCGCGTCCAGTGCGTCCAGAACCGTCTTGTCGCCGAGCGCGCTCTTGCCGCGGCCGGACATCGCTTCGAGCGCGGCACCGAGCAGCGCGGAGACCTCCGTCCACGGCACCTCGGTCCGGCCCCGCGTAGCCTTGGCGGCCGCCATCAGGCCGGTTGCGAGCAGGGTGCCGTACGTCGAACCGGTCACGCGCGTGAACGCCTGGGCGCACTGGAATAGCGCCGTTCCAACATCCGCCGGCAGGTTCGGCGCGTCTTCCTGAAGGCGCTGTGTGGCGCGCGAGAGCGTCACCCCGAGATCTCCGTCTCCGAGCGCGCCGTCGAGCTCATTCAGCTCGCCTGCCGCGGTGCCCATGGTCCCGTGCACGCGGCCGATGGCCCAGCGAAGCGAATCTGCCGTCAGCATCGCGGCGGCCTCATATTTTCAGGAACGGGCAATCGCACGGCGCGGCCAACAGCGCATCCAACTCGCCGTCGAGTTTGCAGAAGGTCAGCGACATGCCGGCCATCTCCATCGAGGTGGCGTAGCGTCCCACCAGGGGTGCCACGATAGCCACGCCTTTCGCCGCCAGTTCGCGCGCCACGTAGCGGTACGAGATGTAGAGCTCTTCGAGCGGCGTCGCTCCGAGGCTGTTCACCAGGACCGAGACGCGGTCGCCCGCGGAGAGCGGCATATCGGCCAGCAGCATTTCCAGCATTTCGCCGGTGATCTCGTCGGCCGTGCGCAGCTTGCCGCGGCGCACGCCCGGCTCGCCGTGGATGCCCATCCCGATTTCCATCTCGCTCTCGCCGATGGTGAACGTCGGGCGGCCGGCTGCCGGCACGGTGCAGGGCGTCAAGGCCACGCCCACCGAGCGGCAGTTGTCCGCGGCTTTCTGTGCCGCGGCGGTGACCTCGTCCAGAGAGGCCCTGGCCGCGGCTTTCGCCCCGGCGATTTTGAAGCAGTAGACCATCCCCGCCACGCCGCGCCGTTTGTGGCGCTCCTCGGGGCCGGCGCTGGCAACATCGTCCGTCACCAGCACGGTGGTGGTGCGGATGTCCTCGAATTCCACCATCTCGCCGGCCATGTCGAAGTTCATCCGGTCGCCGCCGTAATTGCCATACAGGCGCAGCACGCCGGCGCCGCCATTGGCCGCGCGGATGGCGTCCGCCATCGGCTCCACGCCCGGTGAGGCGAACACTTCGCCGATGGCGCAGGCATCCAGCAGCCCCGGTCCCAGGTAGCCTGTGAACACCGGCAGGTGTCCCGAGCCGCCGCCGGTAACAATGCCGACCTTTCCCGCGATAGGCGCTTCCGGCCGCGCCAGCACGCGCCCTTCCGCGCCGCTCCGCTTGAAATATCGCGGATGCGCCGCGCACAATCCTTCCAGCATCTCCACCACGTAGTTTTCAGGCCGGTTGAAAATCTTCTTCATCCGATGGCTCTCGCTTTCTCACGCCGCTTGCGCCTCGCAAGAGAACATTCTACTGCTATGGCCGCCACCGCTTTGCCCGAGTGCGAAAGCGCGCACTTCATTCAGGAAAGCCGGTAAGTCCTTGCCCTTGTGCTGCACTTTCTCGAAGTGGTCGGCAATCGCCGCGTAAGTCGGAAAATAGCCTATGAATTCCATCCCCGGCCCGCCGTTGTAAAGAAAGGTCACCGGCCGCGTCCGCAAATCGCTGATCCCTGTCAGCGTGTACGCCGCATAGAAAATGCTCCCGTACGGCTTATCGTCGTCGTCGTTGATTAACAGCGTACCTGTCGTAGCTTTGTGGTGCAGCGATTTGCCGTTCAGGCTGAGATCGTGCTCGGTCACCGAACTGTTCTCCGACGGAATGGCAGTCTCTTGTTCCGCTTTGGGCGGAGCGGTTTCCGCTCCCGGTCCGCGCTGCGCGAGCAGCGCACCGGCACAGAGCCACAAAGTTGCGAGCGTCTGGTTGATGCGCATAATCGGCCATTCTCGCATAACCGGAGAAGGAGTCACCGAAAACTGGCGGCCGGCATGGCGGCTACCTGGCCGATGGCAGGACGGAACCCCATGTACGGCAGGATGTCGCGGCCGATGTCGATGCCCGGCGCGATTTCGATCAGCTCCAGGCCGCCGGCGGCGAGCCGGAACACCGCCCGCTCGGTGATGTACAGAACCTCCTGCCCGTGGCGGCGGGCGTAGTCCGCGGCGAAGGTGATGCGTTCGACGCGCGCGACGAACTTGCGCACTTTGCCCGCCTGCACCACCGTGAGCCGGCCATCCGGCCACGCTACCTTCGAGCCTTGCGCATCGAAGGTGCCGCAAAACACCACCTTCTTGGCGTTCTGCGCGATTTCCATGAAGCCGCCGGGCCCGATCAGGCTGCCTCCCAGATGCGAGACGTTGACGTTGCCCTGCTGGTCGGCTTCCCCCATGCCGAGGAATGTGATGTCGATGCCGCCGCCGCTGTAGTAATCGAACTGTTCGATGGAGGGCACGATGGCGTCGGTGTTGCGGCCCGCGCCAAACAGGCGATCGTCCAGCATGCGCCCGTTGTGGGTGCCCTGCTCCAGGCTGATCCAGAGCCGGTCGCCGATGCCTTGTTCGGCGATGACGCCGAAGATTCCTCCGGGAATGCCGAAGCCGAAGTTGAGGGAGGCGCCGGGGCGGATTTCCATGGCGGCGCGGCGCGCGATGATGCGGCGCTCCAGCTTTTGCGGAAGATCTCCCCCCGCCCCGCTGAGATGCGCGCGGCGCGCACCGCTGACCGTGGGGTCGTAGTCCAGGCCGTAGAATTGCTCCTGCCGGGGGTCCTCGACGACGGCGTCGACCAGGATTCCGGGGACGCGCACGGAGCGGGGATGCAGGCTGCCGGCTTCCACCACCTGGCGCACCTGCGCCAGAACGATGCCGCCGCTGTTATGCGCCGCGAGGGCGACCGTGTGGATATCGAGATCGAGGGCTTCCTCTTCCGGGCTGAGGTTCCCGCGCGCATCGGCATAGGTGCCGCGAATGATCGCGACATCTACGGGGAAGGGTTTGTAGTGCAGCACCTCGCGGCCGTCGATGTGCATGAGCTCGACCAGCGTGTCGCGGCTGCGCGCGTTGGAGCGGCCGCCCTCCTGCCGCGGATCGACGAAGGTCCCGAGGCCGCAGTGCGTGAACAGGCCGGGACGGCCGGCACCGACCTCGCGCAAAAGCTGCTGCACTACGCCGCCGGGCAGGCAATACGCCTCGATCTTTTCCTCGCGAACCAGTTGCTGCATCTTCGCCGACCAGGTGAAATGCGAGGCGATGATTTTGCCCAGCATGCCTTCGTGCGCAAAACGGTTGGTGCCCATCGCATCGCGGTCGCCCAAGCCGAGGGAATGGACCAGCGTGAGGTCCCGTGGATGGCTGGTTTCGAGGAAGCGGCGTTCGAGGGCGGCAAAGATGGCCTCGGCCGATGTCATGCCTGCGCCGTTGCCGCTGATGGCGACGGTCTGGCCGTCCTGGATCATGGCTGCGGCCTGGGCCGCGTCTACAAACTGTGGCTGGCTCATCCCCGCTCCTCGGATCAACGGTTGCGATAGACCGGCGGGCGTTTCTCGATGAAAGCGCGCACACCCTCCCGGCAGTCTTCGGTGGAAGCGGCCTGCGCCGCCGCCGCGGCGTGATGGCTGCGCAGATCGCGATGCAGGCCGGAGAGAATTCCCTTGGTCAAAGCCATGGCGGCGGGACCGTTGGCGCACAGCGTGTCCAGCCATGCCTCAAGCTGGCGTTCGAGGGCGGGTTCGTCGTCGGCGATGGCGGTAACGAGTCCCCAGTCGAGCGCCTGTTCGGCGGAAATGGGCGTGCCCAGGAGCGTCATGTGGCGGGCGCGGGCCGGGCCGATGGTTTCGGCGAGGCGGCTGACACCCATCCAGCCGGATATCATCCCCAACGTCACTTCAGGCGTGCCGAGCTTGGCCCGGCGCAGAGCGAGGCGGAGGTCGGCGGCCAGCGCCAGTTCCAGCCCCCCGCCGAGGGCATGCCCGGAGAGGACCGCGATCACCGGCTGGTGCAAAGCAGCGAGCCGGCTGAACACGTCGATCCCGCGCGGGATCCAGTGGCGCCCCATTTCATCGGGCGGCAGGGCGCCCCAGGCTTCGATGTCGCCGCCGGTCGAGAAAAACCGTCCGCTCCCGCGAACCACCACGGCGCGCAGCGAGCGATCGGCCTCGATGCGCGCCACGGCGGAGGAGAGTTGATCGAGCATCGGCAAGTGGATGGCGTTGCCCTTGTCCGGGCGATTCAGCGTGATCTCGGCCCAGGGAAGGCCCTTGCGCTCCAGGCGCGAGAAGAGGACGTCGGTTTCTTCCATTTGCATTTACCATGTACCACGCCGCGGGCGGCGGGACAAGCGAGCCTCGCCATCGTGCTCCATGAGCGCCGCTTCCGTTGAGACGGCGTTTCGGGCCGGTGTAATCATAGAGGACATGCGCACCCTGATTCCCGATTCCACCCTCACCCGGAGGCGCTGGCTCCAGGCCGCCGCCAGCGCATCCGTCGGCGCTCCGGCGATTCTCAGTGCCCAGCCCGGCTCTGGCCCGCAAGTGGCCCTGGCGGTCGATCCGTCGCGCGAAATCGCGAAGGTCCCCGCCAACTTCACTGGACTGAGTTATGAGGCGGCGCAGCTCGCTAACCCGGATTTCTTCGCACCCTCGAACACCGGCCTGGCTGCATTCATACGCCGCTTGGGCGCTCAGGGCGTGCTGAGGCTCGGCGGCAATTCCAGCGAGTTCACCGTCTGGTCTGCCGGCGGCGCTCCCTCTACCGCGGAGTCCGCACCTCCGGACACCGGCGGCAGAACTCACCGCACGACGCCGATTACTCCCCAAGCCGTTCGCAATCTGGCGGCCTTTGTAAAAGCCTGTGATTGGCAGCTCATCTATGGTTTGAATCTGGGCCACGGAACGCCGGAACGGGCGGCAGAGGAAGCCCAGACAGTCTGCGAGGCCGCCGGCGGCCGGCTCGTGGCGCTCCAGATCGGCAACGAGCCGGATCTGTTTCATCGCAATGGCCTGCGCCCACCGGAGTGGACGTTCGATGATTACCTCGGGCAATGGCAGGAGTTCGCGCGTGCCATCCGCGCGCGGGTTCCCCGCGCGCCGCTGGCCGCGCCCGATGTCGCCAGCAACACCGACTGGATTACATCCTTCGCCGAAAAGGCCAAGGACCAGATTGCCTTTCTCACCGGCCACTATTACGCCATAGGGCCGCCCACCAATCCGGCGATGAATATCGAGCGCCTGCTCAAGCCTTCCGCCAGCCTGGAGCGGAATCTCCCGGTCGTCATGAAAGCCAGCCGCGCGAGCGGCAAGCCCTTCCGCATGGCGGAGGGCAACTCGTGCTACCGCGGCGGCAAAGCGGGCGTCAGCGACACCTTCGCCTCCGCGTTGTGGTGTGCCGACTACATGCTCTATGTCGCGCAAGGCGGCTATTGCGGCGTCAACCTGCATGGCGGCGGCAACGGTATTTACACGCCGATAGCGGGAGATATCCGGAATGGGTTCTCGGCTCGGCCGGTCTATTACGGCATGCTGCTGGCCGGTCAGTTTGCCGGAACCACCATGGTATCGGCGGACTTGGATACGCGGGGCACAAACGCCACTGCGTATGCGGCTCAAGGTCCGGGCGGCCTCCGCATTGCCGTTTTCAACAAAGAGGAACGGCAGCCGATTCGTGTGGATCTGAAGCCTTCGTTCTCCACCCGCCGCATAGAGATATGGCGCCTGACGGCGCCGGCCCTGGACAGCAAGAGCGGTGCGGCTTTGGCCGGTGCCGAAATCGGCAAGGACGGAGCGTGGACGCCGGCCAAGGTGGAAACTGCCGTAGAAAAACACGGCCGTCTGACCGTCGATTTACCGGCTGCCAGCGCGATATTGGTTTGGCTGCGCTGAGCCGGCGGGCGGTCATCCGGCCTCGGTGCGCGGTCCCGCAATGGGACGCTGGTCCAGCCCGAGCACTCCCGCGACACTACCGGCCACGGAAGAGGGCACGCTGAGCGGCTCATCGTAGTAGAGATACGATTGGCTGCCGCTTCGGCAAAGCCGGAGCTTTACGCCGAAGGCAGCCTCCATCTGGGCGGCTGTCCCGGATATCTTCACGCTGGATTGCCGCGCATCGGATTGCGTAACGGCCAGGCCGTGGGCGTGAACGAACTCTGTAATGTTCCGCAGATCTTCCGGATCCGCGCCGAGGCTCTGCGCAGCTTCGTCGCGCGACATCGGCGCGGCCTCGCCGCGCATAATCGCCTCGATCCGCGCTTGCGATTCCGGCCCACGCCGCCGGCGCACGACGATGGTTGCCTCCACCGGGTACGCCGCCGGCGCATCGCCGCAATCCTGGATCCCGGCGGTCCAACGCGGGCGGCTGCCCTCCAGCGGTACACGATCGGTGCTCATGTTATTCGTGCCGAGGCCGACTTCCCCAGCAACGCCGTCACCAGAGCCGTCCCGTTGGGAGCGCCGAAGCCGGTGCAGGGATCCCAGCTCGCCCCGGCCTTCCAATACCCGTTATTTCCCGATACAATGTCGCGGAAAACGGAGCTGCCGAGGGCGTAAAGCGCCGGATTGAGGAAGCCCACCGCATGGCCGATCTGCTGATTCATGAGGGCGATCAGACCGGCCCAGAGTGGCGCCACGGCGCTCGTGCCGCCGATCACAACATTTTTGCCGTCTACGCGAACCGCGTAGCCGGTCACCGGGTCGGCATCGCCCGCGACGTCTGGAACGCCGCGGCCGGCGAAGCCGGTTTCGGGCTGCTGCGGCACGCCGGCGTGGGCCTGGTAGGACGGGATGGGGAAGATTTTGCTGACTCCACCACCTGTGGCACCTTCGCTATTGGCCAGCTCGTTCCAGACCACTTCGCTTTCGAACTGGCCTTGGCGCGTGTTCAGCCGCGTGCCGCCGCACCCCAGCACGGGCGGCAGACAGGCTGGCAGGTCCACATGCAGTTTGTTGTCGCTGGCGCCATCCGTCGCGCCATCGTCGCCCGCGGCAGCGGTCACGCTGACGCCTACCGCGGCGGCGTCGGTGACCGCCTGCAACATCGCGTCCATCGACTGCTGGGTCCAGCTATCCTCCGGACCGCCCCAACTGATGGAGATCACCGATGGCTTGTGAACGGTGTCGTGAACGGCGCTGATTATGGCGTCGTGGAAGCCCCGGTCCGTGTTGGGAGCAAAGTACACCACGATGCGGGCGCCGGGGGCCACCGAGGCGGCCACTTCGATATCCAGCATCACTTCGCCATCCGCGTTGTCATCGACGCCGGGCTGGTTGGCGCCGCCATCCACCGAGACAGAGATAACCGTAGGGTTCCGAATCCCAAGCGATTGGAAATAGGTCTTGAGATCGGCGGTGCGATACCCGCCTCCAAGTTCGATGATGCCAATCGTCTGGCCGGCGCCGGTCACGCCGGTGGGGAAATTGTAGAACTGGGCGACCTGCGGCGGAGTAAGGGCGCCCGGCGGAAGCGCGGTGTGGATCCGAATGTGCGGCTTCGCCACCGGCCGGTCATCCAGTCCCAGCACGGCCGTCACCACCGGCGCAAGTTCCTCCGGGATCGTGACCTCACCGGTGCGCCCACGATACCGCCCGCGCGGGCTATCGTAATAGGCCAGTCCGGTGCCGAAGGCGCGCTGCATATTCTCGATCGTCCCGCACAGCACGGCCACACGCTTTGGCTGGCTGCTCTCGGCGATCGTAAGTCCATATTCGTGCGCAAACTCTTTCACGGCCTCGATCCCGGAGGGTGCCGCGCCATAAGCCACGCCATACTCCTCGCGGGTGTGGTGAGTGGCTGGGCCGCGAGCAGAGTAGGCATACGACTCGGCCTTGGGCGTCGCGCTCCGGGCGCGGAGCACCAGCGTCACGGAAATGACTGCATTGTGATCGACTGGGCCCGCCACGGACGCATTCGGGAGGGGGGCACGCCGGCTGCCGGCCAGCGCAATCCTAGTTTCGAAAGCCATGCTGAGGGCTCCTTTCGCTTCGGGTGGTTCCAGCGTACTGCCGTGGCGGCGGCAATACAACCCGCGGCGTGGAACCAGGACACCCCAGCCCGTAATCTTTCGAACACTGGTATCCCGCTTCTCTTACTTTCCCGCCAGCCCCTCGGTGAGTTCGATCCGTGTGCCTTCTGGGTCGACGAGAAAAGCGATCTTCAGGCCGATGGCCGGTATATCGCGGTATGGCGACTCGAACTGCACGCCTTCCGCCGAGAGCTTCTTGCAGAACGACTCCAGATTGCGAACCTCGAAGCCGATGTGATCGAGCGAGCGGCCCTTGGTCGGCGCCTGCCGCTCCGCCGTCTTGCGCATGTCCACTTCGCCGCCGGGGATAAACGCGGCGAGAAAATTGCCCCGCGTGCCGGCGCGCGCGCCGAAGGTCTTCACGTACCAGGCGCGCAGTTTCTCCGGATCCGGCGTCGCCAGGTGGATGTGGTGCATGGCCGCCGCGGTGGCGATCCCGGGATCCTCGGTCAGTTCGACCGTCACCTTCTCGGGAAATCTAGCCATGATCTGCCTGGCGTTCACCGCAGTGCTCTCGATCTGGAGCGCATCCAGTTTCGCCTTCACCGCCGCCAGGTCTTTCACCGCCAGACCAATGTGATTGACCGTCGAGCCGTCCGTGCCCTCCGTGGGCGGCGTCCGCGCCTTGCCCACGGCGATGTAGATGCCGGGCAGACGGAGCAGCTCGAGACTCCCGGCATGGGTGACCTCGGCTCCGAGCGCTTCCACCCAGATCTTCTTTTGCGCTTCCGGGTCTGCCACGAGCAGGTGGATGTGACCCAATGAGACTCCACTCTCGTTCGGGGCGGGGAGTTGGGCGAAAAGGGCGCTCACCGACACCGCAAGAATCAATAACCGGTCCATGGTCGGTAGGCTATCAGGTTACAAGTCGATCGGCAGCACGAATTTCCAAAAATGCCGGCCTCGATGTCGGTGAACAAGGCGCGCCGGCGGCATGAACTCGCCGCGCGGGCTTCTTGCCCGTCGTGCCGGCGCGGGCAAACTTCCGCCCTGCGGTAGACTTGTCCATCGAAAGTATTCGATTATGGAACTCGGGAACGGCGCGGAACCGGTCGCTGAGCTGTTTTTGGGAGTAAGACGTGACGATATCCACCTGCTCCTCCAGATGCTCTCTGAAAGGCTTGCCGGGCTTGGCGGCGATTGCATGGATGCTGGTGGCCAACGTTCCGATCGGCGCCCAGCAGCCTGCCACGCAAGTACCCCCCGCCCCGCAACCCCTCCCCACCCCTGCCACCACGGGCCCGCTCCAGACTCCACCGCCCTTCATCTTCGACGCAGGCCCCCTGGGGACGCTCGACATCACGGGTGTCCTCAGCGGGTTGGGCCTGGTGCAGAGGAATACTCTTCCAGGCGATAAATCCATTCACCTGGACGTGAGTAACGCGCAGGTGTTCCTTCAAAAGATTGACGGCTGGTTTCAGTTCTATGTACAGGCGGGCGCCTACAATCTTCCGGCCCTGGGTACGGCGTACTACGCCACTGTCGATACCGTGCGCGACTTTTATCAGCCGCTGCCGGTCGGCTACCTGAAGCTGGTGCCGGCGAAGAACGTCTCCATCCTGGCCGGCTTGCTACCCACACTCATCGGCGCCGAGCTCCCCTTCACTTTCCAGAACATGGATATCGAGCATGGCCTGCTGTGGAACCAGGGAAACGTCGTAAACCGTGGAGTACAAGTCAATGACACGCTCGGCAGGCTGAGTGCCTCGCTGAGCTGGAATGACGGTTTCTATTCCGGTCGCTTCACTTGGCTAACCGGCAGTCTGTCCTATGCCTTGAATGACGTGAATACGGTAGCGTTCAATGCGGGCGGCAACCTGGGGCAGACGGCCTTTCGCAATTTGACCACGCCCGTACAGAACAACAGCAGAATCTACGATTTCATCTACACGCATACGTCCGGCCGATGGATCGTCCGGCCCTATTTTCAATACACCGATGTCCCCACCAACCCGAAGGCTGGGGTCCTCCAGGGGGCGGCCACGCGGGGTGGGGCCTTGCTGCTGACTTATAATTTCCGGAGCCATTTCTCGCTCTCCGGGCGCGGCGAATATATTTCAAGCACCGGGAAAGCGAATGGCCAAGCGGTAAACCTGCTATACGGTCCCGGCAGCGGGGCCTGGTCAGCCACCTTGACTCCGACTTTTCAAGACCATGGGGTCTTCATCCGAGGCGAGTTCTCCGTGGTGTCCGCGACCGGATTTGCGACGGGCGCCACGTTCGGTCCGCGGGGCTTGGATCGCAACCAGTTCCGCGGCGCCGTTGAAGCGGGCGTCATGTTTTGACCTGACCGCGCCCCCGCGGCGGCTGGTTGAACTGGCACGCGCCTTATGTTAAGAGGATGTGAGCGGATAGAGCCGTCATGGTCGAAATTGGTTTTCATACGGACGCGTTCAATTCCAGCTATTGGAGCTTCGACCAGTGCCTGGAATGGGGCCATCGCAATGGATTGAAATTCATCGAATGCGGCGCGATCGACGGCGTGAGTTGGATTCACGGCCTCGGCTACCAGCCGCACGTCGCCTTGTGGCAAGACCCGCTCGAGATGCGCCGCAAGATGGAGAAACTGGACATCCGGTTCTCGCAAATCGACGCCGCGTTTCCCCTGTCCTTGCCGGAAGGCGCGACCCTCGGGGTGGAATACGTGCTGCACACGATCCGTTGGGCCAGGCTGGCGGGCTGCCCGCGGATCGACACGACGGACGATCGGCTGCCGCCCAAAGGCATGACCGATCGCCAGGTGCTGGACGCGATGCGCGGGCTCTACCGGCGCATCGTCGCAGTGGCCGAACGCTACGAGATCACCATTAACATCGAGCCGCACGGTTACTTCACGACCAGGCCGGAATACATGGCCGAGATGCTGGCCTTCGTCGATTCGCCCTACCTGCGAATGAACATGGACACGGGGAATACCTTCATTGCGGGCCAGGATCCGGTCGCATTCCTGGAGGTCTTGATGAATAAGGTCAGCCACGTCCATATCAAAGACGTGAGCCAGAGTCTGGCGGCAGCCGCGCGCGGCGAATTGACCGGTATTGCCGTCAGTCATTGCGCCCTCGGCGACGGTATCAACGCCGGCAACATCGTCGCCTGCCTCGAGAAACTGCTGGCCGCCGGCTACGACGGCGTTCTCAGCATCGAGTGCGAGGGCCAGGGAGGACCGATGATCGAGCGAAGCCTGGCCTGGCTGCGCGAGGTCGTCGGCAGGCTCACGGCCGGAGCACGCGGGAGTGTCGCATGAAGCAATTTGCGCTTGTCCTGGCTCTTCTCGCTCCGCTGCTCAACGCGCAGCAGCCTGCCGGGCGGCTGAAAGCGTTGATCCTGACCGGAGAGAGCGACGCCCCGTACCACGATTGGCGTGTCACGACGCCGTTTCTTCGCAACCTCCTGGAACGGACCGGCCGGTTCGACGTGAAGGTGCTGGAGCAGGTGCCCGGCGCCGGCGCGGAAACTTTCGCCCCTTTCGACCTGCTCATCCTCAATTACAATGGCCCGCGCTGGGGCGCCGCAACCGAAAGGGCAGTGGAGGAGTTTGTCCGGCAGGGGAAGGGAATGATCTCTTTCCACGGGGTTACCTACGGGGCGTTTTACGGCATGGAATTCGACCCCGCGGCGAGACATTGGAAAGCCGGGCACGACGCCGGGTGGGCGGCCTATCCGGCGCTGATCGGCGCGCGCTGGGACCCCGCGAAGATCGGCCACGGCAGACGCCACGTGTTTACGGTCACCTGGATCGACCGGGAGCATCCCATCAGCCGCGGCCTCGACGCGAGCTTCCTCGCCAATGACGAGCTTTACCATCGCCTCGATCTGCTGCCCGGCACGAAGGTCCTCGCCACGGCCTACAGCGATCCAACCACGGGCGGCACCGGCAACAACGAACCGATCGTCTGGACCGCGGCCTTCGGCAAGGGCCGCACGGTTCACCTGACGCTGGGCCACGACCTTTCGGCGATGTCCCAGCCCGGCTTCGGCGACGCCTTCGCGCGCGGCGCCGAATGGGCCGCCACCGGGCAGGTAACCCTCCCAGCCGGGATCTCCCGTCCGGCGCGGGCGAAGGACGCGGTGCGCGTGCTGGTCGTTACCGGCGGCCACGCCTATCCCGTTTCCTTCTACACGCTCTTTGAAGGATATGACGACATTGCCTGGTGGCACGCCACATCGCCCAAGGAGGCCTTCTCCGCGGACCGCGCGCGGCGCTTCGATGTCATCGTGCTGCACGATATGTGGGAAGACCTCGACGGCCCCGCCCGCGAGCGATTGCGGGCGTTCGTCGAATCCGGCAAGGGAGTGGTCGAGGTGCACCACGCCATCGTCGACTACACCGCTTGGCCCTGGTGGTGGCAGGATGTCACCGGCGGCCACTTCTTCACCAAGGAACAGCCGGGTTACCCGCCATCGGCTTACCGCGAAGGCGTGGACATGGTGGTCACGCCGACGAAGCTGGGCGCCTCCCACCCGATCACACGCGGCGTCGGGCCGCTGGTGGTGAACGACGAGGCTTATCGGGGGATGTGGCACTCGCCGAAGATCCAGGTGTTGATGGAAACGACTTTCGAGCTGAATGACCGGCCGGTCGTCTATCTCGGCCCCCAGCCGGGCACGCACGTGGTCTACATCCAGTTGGGGCACAGCGATTCAACTATGCGCTATCCTCCCTATCGGAAGATGGTGCGCAACGCCATCCTGTGGAGCGCGGGCCGGCTGAAATAGCCGGCAGAGGAAGGGAATCATGAGCGAAACTACCAACCATACGGGCGCGGCCTCTCGCCGCGATTTTCTGTCGGTGTCCGCCACGGCCCTGCTGGGCGGACTGTCCTTGCCGGCGGCGCGCGCGGCGGAGAACGGCGTCTTTCGCGTCGGCGTCATCGGGTGCGGCGGGCGCGGGGAGGCCGCCGCCATGAATGCCATGAACGCCGGCAAAGACGTGCGCATCGTGGCCATGGGCGACATTCTCCTCGATCGTATCCAGGAGAAGCGCAGCGCATTGAAGCTGAAATACCCGGATCAGGTGCAGGTGCCCGACGACCACTGCTTCACCGGCTTCGATGCCTACAAGCGTGTCATCGAGGTCTCCGACGTGGTCATCATCGCCAACGCCGCCAAGTTCCATTCGCTCCACGCCAGGACGGCTATCGAAGCCGGCCGGCACGTGTTCGTCGAGAAGCCGCATGCCATCGATCCGGTTGGCATCCAGCGGCTGCGCGAGGCCTGCGACCTCGCCCGGCAGAAAAATCTAAGCATTGTCTCGGGGTTGCAGAGCCGTTATCATCCGGGCTATCAGGCGACCATGGCGCGCGTGCACGACGGCGCTATCGGCGACATTGTCGCCATCCAGGAGACCTGGCTGCGCCCGCCCTACGTGCTGTACCCGCGCCGTCCCGGCATGGCGGAAGTGGAATACCAGGCGAGCAACCAGTATCACTTCCACTGGCTTTCGGGCGACGACGTGCCGCAGACCCTGATCCACAATCTGGACCGCTCGAGCTGGGCGCTGGGCAACGCGGCGCCGGTTCGCTGCTACGGCATGGGCGGCCGCTCCACGCTGCACGGGGAAATCTACGGCAGCGTCTTCGACCACCATGCCGTGGTCTACGACTTCTCCAAGGGGGTGCGCGTCTACGCTTACTGCCGCACCATCGATAACTGCTACAACGAGAATTCGAGCCTGATCCTGGGAACCAAGGGGCGGTGCGACCTGTTGCAGCTCCGCATCACCGGCGAGACCAACTGGGAGCATCCCGGTTCCAAGTCCAAGATGAACGCCTATGACCTGGAGCACGTCGCCCTGTTCAACGGAATCCGCTCCGGCAAGCCGGTCAACAACGGAGACTATATGATCCGCAGCACCGAGATCGGCCTCATCGGGCAGTTCTCGTGCTACACGGGCAAGCAGGTCACCTGGGAGCAATTCGAAAAATCCGCTTTCTACTATCCGCCGCTGCCCGAAAATGTGCGCATGGATATGGAGCCCCCGGTCAAGCCCGGGCCCGATGGCACCTACCCTGTCTTCGTGCCGGGTGTGACGAAGTTACTCTGATAGACGGCCCCATGACCTCGCGCGAACGCATTCTCACCGCCTTCAGCCACACCGAACCCGATCGCGTCCCGATCGATTTCGGAGGCCACCGGTCTTCCGGCATCTCCGCGCTGGCCTACCCCAAGCTGCGCGCCGCGCTGGGCCTGGAACCGCGCCCCGTCTACGTCTATGAGCCAATCCAGCAACTCGCCATCATCGACGGCGACGTGCTCGACTGGGCGGGCGCCGATACCATCGAGCTTGGCCGCGGATTCTGCCGCGAAGAAAAGTGGTGGGCGGATTGGACCCTCCCCGACGGCACGCCCTGCAAAGTACCGGTATGGGCGCTGCCGGAGCGCAGCGGCGGGGATTGGATCTATCGCTCGCCCCGTGGGCACATCATGGCCCGCATGCCCGAGGGCTCGCAGCATTTCGACCAGACCTGGTGGCCTTTCTTGGATGGGGAAGAGGACCTGTCGCGGATCGAGGAGCTGTTTCCCCACCATATGTGGACTGGCATCGCCTCGCCGCCCGGCCCGTCGGTTTCGGGTCCCGAAGAGTTGGCCGCGGGTGCCCGGCGCCTGCGCCAGTCTACCGGCCGCGCCGTCATCGGCCTGTTCGGCGGCAACCTGCACGAGATGGGCCAGTTTTATTACCGCATGGATAATTTCCTCATGATGCTGGCCGGCGAACCCCGGCGCGTTCACCGGTTCCTGGACGCGCTGGTCGAAATCCATCTGCGGAGACTCGAAACGTTCCTGGGCGCGGTGGGACCGTATATCGACGTCATCAACTTCGGCGACGATCTGGGCGCGCAGAACCGTCCGCAGATGTCGCCGCGTATGTACCGCGAGTTCTTCAAACCGCGCCACGCGATGATGTGGGCCCGGGCCAAAAAACTGGCGTCCGTAAAAGTGATGCTGCACTGCTGCGGCGCCGTGCGCCCGCTCATCCCCGACCTGATTGACGCCGGCCTGGACGCCATCAATCCCGTGCAGATCAGTTGCGGTGGGATGGACGCCGCGGGACTGAAGCGCGACTTCGGCCGGGACTTGGTGTTTTGGGGCGGTGGCTGCGACACGCAGCGCGTGCTGCACTCCGGCACGCCTGCCGAGGTTCGCGATCACGTCCAATCGCAACTCCGAATCATGGCTCCCGGCGGGGGCTTCGTCTTTCAGCAGGTTCACAATATCCTGGGCAACGTGGCTGCCAAAAACATCGTCGCCATGTACGAGGCTATGCGCGGGCCTCGATAATTACCACGCGTATACAATCAGCTTGCGTATCGCCACCGCCGGTCCGTCGAACGACAGGTCGGCGGTCCCATGGGGCAGGGTGAGGCCGGCCGTGCCGGCGTTCGATCCGGCCGTAGGAGGGAGGGCGAGGGCCGTGGAAAGGCCCGATGTGCTTTTTACCCGGACCACGGCAATCCTCTCAGAGGTATTTGCGTACTCCACCGTGGCGAATGTTGGACCGTGCGTCGCTCGAATCCCGGCGATCTCCGATTGATTCGCGGGATACTCAGCCGGCTTCCTGTCTGCGCCGTCGGCGGACAGCAGCAGGAGATCGTGCGCGGGCACGGATAACGCCGCGCCAGCCGTCGCGAGGTCCCGTCCATTCCACACGTCGCGCAACGATCGCGGAGAACCAGCCAGGCCGGCCTTGCTCCAATCGATCTTCACTTGCGCGGGGCTGTCCGTGCGGTTCAGTATCGCCACTGCCCGTTTTCCCGCTACGGCCATGGGCTTTGCCCAAACCTGCACGCCGGGAGTGGGTTCGGCGACTTTGATCGGTTGCAACCCGTACGGGTCGTTGTGAATTGCCAGCGCCTCCTTGTTATTCAGTAGCGACAAGGCTGCCGGAGAAAGCCGCGTCAGGTCGGAACCCACCATCAGCGGCGCGCTTGCCATCGCCCACAGCCCCATGTGGATGCGGTCCATGGCATCGGTCATGCCGCGCATGCCCATCACCATCATGTCCAGGTCGTTGTAGTAGCCCGTGTGTTGTGCTTCGGGATGCATTCCAGCGTCGAACGAATCGAGCACATTCTTGAGCGTAATGATGCGTCTGGCGTGTTTGGGATCGTGCAGGCTCTCCACCACGGGAGCGATAATGTCGCCTCCCGTGCGCCAGATGGTGCCTTGGATGCCGCCGACTCCCGGGGCCCAGAACCACGGATTCTGGCTCCCCCACTCACAAATGGAGAAGAATAACTTACGCCCCGTTTTCTCTTCGGCATGCTGGATGGCCTGGGCAACTTGTGAATACTGCACGGCGCCGGACCGCATCTCCTTCGCGCCGCCGCACCAGTCGACCTTGACGTAATCGAAGCCCCACTTCGAGAACTGCAAAAAATCCTGTTCGTAGTGCCCCTCGCTGCCCGTATTCATGTATGGCGGGCCGGAGTCGGGGTGCATGCTGCAACCGTCGCGGCCCGCGTCCGTGTAGATCCCGGCCTTCAACCCCAGGCTGTGAATGTAATCGGCGATGTTGGCCATGTCGCCGGCCTTCTGGCCGGGTTTGATGGCAGGCCACTGCTTAGGGTCCACGACGATATTCCCCGCGCCGTCGCGCTTGCCCAGCCACCAGCCTTCGTCGATGACCACATACTCGTAGCCGGCTTCCTTCATCCCGTTCGTGGCCATAGCTCGGGCCTGCTGCTGAACGATTTGGGAATTCACGATATTAGCGAAGCTGTTCCAGGAGTTCCATCCCATGGGCGCGCGGCAGAAACACGCGCTCGTCGACATGGCAAGTAGCAATGCGAAACGCATGATAGAAACATATCACTCCGCGCGGGTGAGAGCCCACTCGCGCCCGCATTCGATATTCCGACGACATCCTCATCTCTCAGGCCAAGTCGTTCAGGACCGGCGATTTCGCGCAGGTGCGCGAGTTGCGCGGAAAATCCTCCATCGAGATTCCCTCCGGCCGCCTGGCCGCCCTGCTGGTGCGGGAATAAGAAAGCCAGGCAGGATCACCGCGCCGCCGGGCGCGGGCCGCCGCCCGCGGGATGCTGATAGTCGGGATACGGCGGGTGCTTCGGCTCCGGCGGCGGGTTCCGCTTCAGTTGCTCCAGCGCGATGCTGACGGCGCGCTCCAGTTGCGGATCCTGGCCGGCGGCTACCGATTTCGGATCGAGTTCCACCTCGACGTCCGGCGGTATGCCCGTATTCTCGGCGATCCAGCCGCCAGTGGGGCTGAAGATGCGCACGTTGGGAGCCGTGATCGATCCGCCGTCCATCAGCGTGGGGAAGCCCAGCACGCCGATCAGCCCGCCCCACGTGCGCTTGCCGACCAGCGTCCCGGTCTTCGTGTGGCGGAACATCCACGGCATCATGTCGCCTCCGGAGCCGGCCATCTCGTTGATGATCATCACCTTGGGACCTTGAATCGATCCCGCTGGGGTCTTTTGGACGGCGCCGTAGCGAAACAGGTTGTAGGAGAGCAGCGGCCGGTCCAGGACATCGATAATGTAATCGGCCACCTGCCCGCCGCCATTGTATCGCTCGTCGAGAATGACACCCCGCTTGTCCACCTGCGCGAAGAAGTAGCGGTTGAAGCTGGTCAATCCAGCGAGGCCCGTATCGGGCATGTACACATACGCGAGCCTGCCGCCGCTCAGTTCGTCGACTTTGCGCCGGTTCTCTTCGATCCACGCCAGGTTGCGCAAACCCTGCTCGCTGGCCACCGGCTGCACCGTGATCTCGCGCGATCCCGCGCCCGAAGGGTCCGGCCCGACCCGCACCCTGACGGATTTCCCGGCCGTCTCTTCCAGCCAGGCGGAAACGTCTTCCGCCCCCGAGAGCGCGTGGCCGTTGACCTCCAGCAGGTACTCGCCTTCCTTCACGTGGATGCCGGGCCCGCTGAGCGGCGCCCGCAGTTGCGGGTTCCAACTCTCTCCCGTGTAGATTTTCTTGAAGCGGTAATGTCCGTTGACGATTTCGAAATCCGCGCCCAGCAGGCCGCCCGGCACGGTCTTGCCGCGCGGCACCGAGCCTCCGCCGCCGCGCAGATGGCTCGATGTGATGTTGCCGAGCATCTCCTGAAAGATGTAATTGAGATCGTCGCGCGAAGCCAGCGTACCCACGTAAGGTTCGTACTTCTTCTCCATCGCCGCCGCGTCGAGCCCGTGCAGGTTGGGATCGTAGAAATAGCTTCGCTCGATGCGCCACACCTCGCGGTACATCTCCTTCCATTCGGCCCGCGGATCGACCTTCACCTCCATGCCGGAGAGCTTCAGGGCGCCCGCGCCGGCCTTCACCGGCGCGCCCGCCGGGGCGATGATCCATTGCGATGGCGCCGCCTCCGCGGCCGGCGCGCTTCCGCCGCCGCGTGCCAGGCGCAGCAGCATCTTCTCGCCATTGAAGGATAGATCGAATGACGCGACGTTCTCGGCGAGTCTCTCCACCTTACGCGTCTTGAGATCGAACCTGGAAAGGATGGCGCCCTGGCCAAACGCGAGGGGCGCGGCCGGGGCGCTCTCGATCAGGTAGATGGCGCCCGCGCGGCCGGTCTCCAGTCCCACGTAATTCCGCGCCGGGATCGGCAGCGCGACAATCCGCTGCCCCATGCCGGCCAGGTCGATGCGCACCGGTTTGGGCGGCGTCCCCGCGGCGGGCTTCGCCTTCGGCTTGGCTTCGGCCTTGGCGGAAGCCGGCTTCTCCTCGTCGCTTTCCGGTGCCACGGGAGACGGCGCGTCCGCCGGCAGTGCCAGGGCGTACACGCTGCGCGTCACCTCGTGCTCGTCGCTCGTCATGTCGAGCGGATGCGCGCCCGGCCCGTAATTCGTGCTCGCGGTAAAGAACAGGTACTGGCCGTCGCGGTCGAACGCGGGATAGCGGGCGTCGCTCATGCCGTCGGTAACCCGCGTGCTCTGCCCGCTCTCGAGCGAATAGAGCTCGATTACGTGCAGCCGGTTGGGCAGGTACTTCACGTAGGCGATCCACTTCGAATCGGGCGACCAGGCGATGTCGCGTACCGTTTCCCCGTACGGGTAGAAGTAATCCGTATCGATCTTGACCACCCGGCCGGAGCCGATCTCGACCCGCCAGAGATTCAGTTGGTTGTCGTTGAAAGCGATCTGCTTGCTATCCGGCGACCAGTGCGGCGCGAAATAGAAAGCCGATTTGCCCTCGAGCGGAATCGTCTTGCCCGGTCCCTCGCCACTCTGTGGTTCGATGCGCAGAGCGTACTCGCCCGATGCGTCGCTGAAAAACGCGATGGATTGGCCGTTCGGCGACCACGCGGGTGTGCGGTCCATCGCCCCTGGCGAGCGCGTCAGGTTGCGGATGTCGCCTTTTTCCGCCGGAACCGTGAGAATCTCGCCATGCGCCTCGAAGACCGCGCGCACACCGCTCGGAGAAATGCGGCCGGCGCGGATCTCGCGCTCCACGTTCTGGAAATGCGGGCGCACTTCGCTCAGATCGGCTTCGATCGTGATCGGGACCTCGTGAGCCCGTTCGCTCGCCAGGTCGTAAATCTCGATCCGGCCGAACTGCTCGTACACCACCGCTCCGGGCCCGGCGCTGGCAGCCCGGATGTCGGGCCCCGGGTTCTTGATCAGCTCGGTCACGGCCTTGCTGGCTGGATCGTAACGGAACAGAGTCATGGCCCCGTTGCGATCCGAGAGAAAGTAAATCCGGCCGCCGATCCACATGGGATTGATGTCGTTCGAGCCGGCGCGCGGGATCTTCTCGATGTTCAGGTCCGCGAAGTTCACGATCCACAGATAGCTGGCTTCGCCGCCGCGATAGCGCCGCCACGCCACCCAGCGCTCGGGCGTCCGCCCAAATTGTCCGCCATCGAGCGGCGCGTACGCCATGCGCCGCTCGTCGGGCGAGTAAGCTCCGCTGAAGGCCATCGGGAGCGGCAGTGCTTCGGCCGGTCCGCCGTCCTTCGAGACGGTGAACAACTGCGTGTACCGGGAGAAGCTCTGGCGGTTGGAGCGGAACAGGATGCGCTGGCCGTCGGGCGTCCAGCCGGCGGCGTAGTCGGGTGCGGGGTGCCAGGTGATGCGCTTGGGCACGCCGAC
>JAJYLS010000074.1 GCA_021787555.1 Acidobacteriota bacterium
AATGGAATCCGGCAAGGGGCACCTCCAATCCGAACGTCTTGATACGTTCGGATTATAGCGCCAAAAAGAGAAACCCGCCAGACGCTCACATCTGTGTCGCGCACCCTACCAGAACGCCGCGTGGTTCCGGCTGATAGCGCGCGCGCTATAGTGGGGGTTTATGTTTGCGCCGTTTTCGCTGCCGCCTCGCGGAGGGGTGCTGGTCCTGATGGCCGTGCTGCTCGTGGCGGCGGTTTTCGATTTCCGCTACCGCCGCATTCCCAACTGGCTGACCGTTGCCGGCGTACTGCTGGGCCTCGCCATGAACACCATCATCGGGCGGCCCGACGGCGGCCTGGTATTCTCCCTCGTGGGACTCCTGGTGGCCTTCGCCGTCTACCTGGTACTATACGCGCTGCGCGCCATGGGCGCGGGCGACGTGAAGTTGATGGCCGCTGCCGGCGCCCTGCTGGGCTGGCAGCGGTGGTTCGGGCTGTTCCTGGTGACCGCGATCATCGGTGGCCTCATGGCCATCATCCTGGTCGCCGCGCGCGGGCGCGTGAAGAAGACGTTCTGGAACATCGGCTTCATTCTCAGCGAATTCGGGCACGGCCGGCCGGCTTACGTCTCGCGCGAGGAACTCGATGTGCGCAGCCCCAAGGCCCTGGGGCTGCCGCACGGCGCGGTGATCGCGGTGGGCGCGGTGTTTTTCCTGGCGGCTGCGGCGCGCATGGGCGGGTAAGTTTTGCCGTGGGGTGCGCTTCAGTGGCGCCGGCGGAATCCTACCAGGGCGGCTAGTCCGAGCCCCGCCAACAGCGCCGAAGCCGGCTCCGGAACGAAGGCATAAACCACACCTGCCGGGAGATTCACATCGACGCCGCTATCCCCGACTCCGTTCTGGAAATACTGCACTTCGAAAGGATACAAGCCAGCGCTCAGAGTGGCGCTGCCGGTGACCAGGGTGGGCGGGTGCTGGTTTCCATCCTGCACCACCGGAGCCCCGTTGATAAACAATATGGCCCCGTCGTCCGAATTCACCGAAAACGTGTAAGTGGAAGGGCTGCTTACCTGGAGTTCGCCCCGCATATCCGCGCCAAAGGCGCCCAGCCCGAAGGGGTGCCAGTGGAAGGCGGTGTCGGTCCCGAATTGGATATCGCTGGTCGACAGGCTGCCCACCAGGTTCGAATACGGCGCTCCGCTTCCCGCGCAGCAGTTGAAGTTGTTGTAGATATCGGTTGTGACCAAGCCGCTCGCCTGCGCGGCGGCCGTGGAGAGCAGGACAATCGCGAACGTCGCTGCAATTCGCACAAGTTCCTCCGGAGTTTCTGGCTTTCTGTCCCATGCGGTCGGGACCTCGATCAGATTCTAGGGCTTCCGAGGAATTTGACCTTAGGAGCTTTCGTACGCAAGATTTTTCCTTAAGTTAAATTCCCTACAGAAAAGGCCTGGGAGTGGAGGATTTTCCTACAAACCCTCCCAGGGGTGGCGGCGCATTTTCTCCACGGTGCAGTACGGTACAGTGGGGAATTAACGTTTCGCAAAATTTTCCGGAGGGCAGCACCTCCAGTGAAAACCGGCCGCAAGAAAAAACACGAGAAACCGCCCGCCGAGGCCGCCGCGAAAAGCACGGTGGCCAGCCCGACCGCGGTCCTCCAGGTCGTGCCGCCCTGGCACATCCACGCGCTCGCCATCGCCGCGCTGTGGGTCGCCATCCTGGCCGCCTATTCCAATTCCTTCCACGCCGGCCTGACCTTCGACAATTCCGCCGCTATCGCCAAGGATTCGCGCATCCGGGCGGTCACCGCCGAGAACCTGAACCTGATCCTGACGCGCGAATATTGGTATCCGCCGTCCGCCAGCGGCCTCTACCGGCCGCTGACCACGCTCAGCTATCTGTTCAATTCGGCGATTCTGGGCAACGGAACCCGGCCGGAGGGCTATCACTGGATCAATTACGGGCTGCACGCCATCAATGCCTCGCTGCTCTATCTGCTCGGCCTGGTGCTGTTCCGCCGGAAAGCACCCGCATTCGCACTGGCGGCCCTGTGGGCGCTGCATCCGGTCCTCACCGAGTCGGTCACCAATATCGTCGGCCGCGCCGATCTGCTGGCGGGCTTCGGTGTGATTGTGGGGCTGCTGTGCTATATTCGCGCGGCGGCTGCTTCCGGGCGCACGCGGGTGCGCTGGCTGGCGGGTGTGGCACTGGCGTCGGCCATCGGTATTTTCTCGAAGGAGAGCGGCATCGTCCTGCTGGCCGTTTTGCCGATCTACGATTTCACGGCCGCCCCGCCGGCTCCCTGGCGCAGGCGCCTCGAAGGGTACGCCGCTGCGGCGCTGCCCTGCCTGGTGTTTTTGTGGATTCGCGCGCGCGTGCTGGAAAACGCCTCGCGCTTCGTCTCGTTCACCGATAACCCGCTCGTGGGCGCCGGCTTCTGGGCCGCGCGTCTGACCGCCATCCGCGTGCTCGGCAAATACCTGTGGCTGCTCGTTTGGCCCGCGCGGCTGTCGAACGATTATTCCTACAACGCCATCCCGCTGTTCGACTGGTTTCACGGGCCGGATGACTGGAAGGCGCTGGTCTCCCTGCTGGTGTTCCTGGCGCTGGCCGGCGTTGCGGTTTACGCTTACCGGCGCAACCGGACCGTCGCGTTCTTTCTCGCTCTTGCCGCCGCCGCGATGGTCCCGACCGCCAATCTGCTGCTCCTGATCGGCACCATCATGGCAGAGCGGTTCCTCTATCTGCCGTCGATCGGGATTTTGGGATGCATCGTGCTGGCGATCTTTTGGGCGGCGCAGCGCATCTCGCCCGGCCGCGCGCCGGCGGTGGCCGGCGTAGCGGTGGCCGCGCTGGCGATTCCGTGCGCCGCGCGCACCTGGGTGCGCAATTTCGATTGGCAAAGCGACCGCACCCTCTGGACCGCTGCGGAAAAGGTCTGCCCGACGAGCTATAAGCCGCGCATGTCCCTCACCTACGGCATCGACCAGGCACTCCGCGAATACCGCGAGATGTTTCGCATCCTCGACGGCCTGCCGGACTCCTGGAACGCCTCGCCGGCCTATCTCAATGCCGGCGACATTTACCGGCGCAAGGGAGATGCCCTGGCCGTCGCGGGCGATAAGGCCGGCAGCGTGGCATGGTATCGGAAATCGCTCGACATGCTCTTCCGCGCGCAGCGCATCCAGGCGGCGACGGACCAGTTGCGCCGGCTCCAGACCCCCGGCCGGGTTTTTGTGTCGCTGGGCTGGTGGGAACTGGACGAGGCTTTCGGCACCGACTACCTTCGCCTGGGCCAATACCGGCAGGCCGCCGAAGCGTTTGAACGGGCGCGCCGCCGCCACCTGGCGGCGGACCTCTCCGAAAAAATTTCCGTCGCCTGGTATAGCGCGGGCGTGCCGCGCAAGGCCGGCACCGCGCTGCTCGAAGCCGTACTCACCGATCCGGGCAACCGCAAAGTGCTGGCCGAAGCCGCCGATCTCTACCACCAGCTCGACCCGCAAGGCTGCCCCGCGCGGAATTGGGGTTCGGGGCTGAATATGAACTGTCCGATGGTGCGCGAAGATGCCTGCACCGCCGCGCATGACGTGGTTCGCCTGCTGCTCGAGAACGGCAATACCGCGCTGGCCCGGCAACTCCGCGATCAGACCGCCAGCGAGATGAGCTGCGGCGGCTGGTAAAAGACCTCACGCCCGCGCTTCGAAGAAGAATACCCCTTCCGCGACGATCTCCGCCGGTCCGGTGAGCCAGGCGTCGCCTTCGATGCGCACGTCGAGAGGGCCGGCGGGCGTCAGCACGCGCACCGGCGATTGCGCCATGCCGCGCGACACCGCCGCGGCAGCGGCGCCGGTCGAGCCGGTTCCCGAGCTCATGGTTTCGCCCGCGCCGCGCTCGTAGAAGCGCACATCGATGGTGTGCTCGTCCACCGGCTTCACGAACGATACGTTGGTCCGGTTGGGAAAATGCTGGTGCGATTCGATCTCCGCTCCCATGGCGCGCCAGTCGAAATCGAAATCGCGCACCGGCACGGCGCATTGCGGATTGCCTATCCACACCAGCGTGACATCGAGCGGCCCGGAACCCAGCGGCAGCTCGAAGCGCGGCGCGGTGATCTCCGGCTGCCCCATGTTCATCTCGAAGTCGAATTTCAGGTCGGCGCGCTTCAGCAGCCGCACCGTCTTGACGCCCGCCCCGGTGCGGATGCGCGCCACGCCGGCGGTAAGGCCGTTGCGGATCAAGAATGCCGCGGCGCAGCGCGTGCCGTTGCCCGAGATTTCCGCCGTGCTGCCGTCGGAGTTGTAGAGTTGGATGGCGGCATCGGCCTCCTTGAGGATCTGCGGCTCTTTGTCCACCAGGATCCAGCCGTCCGCGCCCACGCCCGTATGGCGGTCGCAAATGGCCCGGGCCATCGCGGCGGCATCGCCCTCCGGAGCGTCCTTGCGCCACGTCAGCAGGAAATCGTTCTTGGCGCCGTGCGCCTTGACGAAAGCAATTTTCATTCGGGCGTCCGCTCGAGGGTCACGGCAGTGCCGTAGGCTAGCACTTCGGTGACGCCCTGCATGATCTCGGTGGCGTCGTAGCGCGCCATGATCACGCCATCCGCACCCAGGTCCGAGGCGTGCTGGACCATGATGTCGAACGCCTCCTGGCGCGTCTGCTCGCAGAGCTTGCTAAACAGCGAGATGTTCCCGCCCACGATGGTTTGCAGGCCCGCTCCGATCGTGCCGACAAGCGATCGCGAACGCACCACTATCCCTCTTACCACGCCGAGGTTGCGCTTCACGCGGAAGCCCGGCAATTCGAACGAGGTCGTAACGTTTTCATGGGGCACCATGACTTCCTCCTACGCGCCGGTAGATTTCGATCACCGGTTCGTCCTTTTCTATGATCTGCTTTTTCAGCTCGTAGCGGATGCCGTAGCGCCCGGCGCGGTTGATGGCCGTTTGCGCATCGTCTCCGCCTTTGACCACCGCCCATTCCTGCCAAAGGTACAAATCCGGCCTCTGCACCGTGGCGATGAACGGCAGGCCGTTGGTCACGTTGAAAGTTTCGCGCAGCGGGATCCCCATCTCGCGGAAAATTCCCGAGAAATCGTCGCCCGAAGCGGAAATAATCCCCGCGCCCGGCACGAAGCGCGGCGCCAGATACGCCGCTGCTTCGCGCGTCCATGCGCGGCGCCCTTCCGAGTTGGCTCGACTTTCCGCCCAGGTGATCCAGTTCTCCGGCCGCGGATGCGCCACCCAATAAACCGTGCCGGCCACCACAATGAGCAGCGCCGTGATGCTGCGCATGCGCTGCGGCATAGCCAGCACCAGCGCCGCCGAAGCCATTGCCAGCAGCGGGATCGCGGCAAGGCCGTAGCGCGTGTTGTAGTACGAATGCGGCCACAGTTCCGGCACAAAGATCGGGCTGGCGCCGGAATGCATGTTCAACACGTAAAAAGCGGCGGGCAAGACCAGCAGGGCGAGCGGCCAGAAGGCGCGCCGGGCCAGCACCACCACCGTGCCCACGAGCCCCATCAACAGCAGCCCCGGCCCGGCGCAAAGCCCCACCGCCGTGCGGTAGTAGAGCCACGCCGTGCGCCAGTCGCCATGCCCCGGATACGGCCGCGCGGCTTGGATCGCCATGGCGGAGTACGGCCCGCGGTAGAAATCCAGGGCATCGCCGGCCGTCCACCAGTTGTGGAACAGCCAGTAGAGCGGGCCGAGCCCGGCGATCAGCGAAAACACCAGCGCCGCCGCGAAGCGCTGCCGCGGAGCAATCAGGAGAATGTAGAGCGCGGCAAAGGGAATCAGAAACCAGCCGTCGTAGCGCGCGAGGGAGCCTAGCGAAGCCGCCACCCCGGCGGCGATGAGCGCGGGCCAGCCACCCGATTCGCGGTAGCGCACGGTGAAATAGAGCAGCACCATCCAGCACGCCCAGAAGGCCGGTTCGCTCATCGGCGTGGATTGCAGATAGAGCATGTTCGGGTTGAACGCGAACAGCGCCACCGCGGCGAAAGCCGCGGGATTCGAGTCGAAAACCCGCCGCAACGCGCCGAAAAAGAACAGGGCCGCGACCACGAAACAGGCGGCCGAAGGAATGGCGCCCGCGAGGCCGCTGCGCCACAACTGGTCCACGCGCACGAACGGCAGCATCAGCACGTGCGGCAGCGGCAGCCACACTCCGCCGAGTTGATCGTACCCCGGCGTTTGCGAATCGAAGATGCGCCGCGCGATGTTGAGATGAGCCTCGGCATCGCCGTAGTAGAGCAGCCACCTGCGCGCATAAAAAAACCAGACGGCCGAGGCGGAGAGAAGGCAGAGGACCGCGCAGACCAGAAAGCCTGCGCCGCTAGAACGAGGTGCAGTTTTGGAACTCCTGATAGCGCGCCTCGATTTCTTCGCGGGTGAGCGTGCGGAACCGGTCCACCCCGAACTTTTCGCAACAAAAGCTGCCCATCACCGAGCCGTAGATCACCGCGCGGCGCAGTTCGGCGAAATCGATCTCCCCGCCCGAGGGCGCGACGCCGCGGCCGGCCAGATAACCGATGAAGCCGCCGGCGAAGCTGTCGCCCGCGCCCGTGGGATCGAAGACCTCTTCGAGCAGGTAGCCCGGCGCCATGAAATGGCCGTCCCGATGAAACAGCACCGCGCCGTATTCGCCGCGCTTGATTACCAGGGTGCGCGGGCCCATCTCCCGGATCTTCGCCGCCGCGCGCCGCAGATTTTGCTCGCCCGAGAGCAGCCGCGCTTCGCCGTCGTTGATCAGCAGGAAATCCCATTCCTTCAGCGTGTCCAGCAGCTCCGCGCGGAAATCGTTGATCCAGTAATTCATGGTGTCGCCGCCGGTGAGCCGCACTCCGTTCATCTGCGCACGCACGTTCTTTTGCAGCGCCGGCTGGATGTTGCCCAGCAGCAGATACGGCGCCGAGCGGTACGACGCCGGCAGCTTGGGATTGAAATCGGCGAAGACGTTGAGATCGGTGCGGAGTGTGGTGCGGTCGTTCATGTCGGCCGAATAAACGCCCGCCCAGAAAAATGTCTTGCCGCCGCGAACGCGCTCCAGCCCGGCCAGGTCGATGTTCCGCGAGGCCAGCAGGTCGACATCCTGCGGCGCGAAATCGTCGCCCACCACGGCGACGATCTTCACCGGGGTGAAGTAGCTGGCGGCCAGCGCGATATACGTGGCCGCGCCGCCCAGCATGCGGTCCACTTTTCCGTGCGGCGTCTCCACGCCGTCATATGCGACAGATCCAACGACCAGAAGTGACATGTAAAGGAAGATTGTAGCAGCGGCGCGACGGCTCGCCACGGGGCGCGGTATGGTAGTCAATATGCACCGCCGCCGATTTCTCGAGACGATGTCCGCCGGCGCCGCCGCGAAGGCCGCTTCCGCTGCCAGCGAGCCCGCCACGCCCGTCAAGCTGGGTTTCGATACTTACTCCGTCCGCGCGTTCAAATGGAAAGCGCCGCAGCTCCTGGATTATGCCGCCAGCCAAAAGTGCGACACCATTCAGCTCTCGAGCCTGGGCGATTACGAGAGCCGCGAGCCGGCCTACTTGGCGAAGATCAAGGACCAGGCCGCGCGCCTGCATCTTTCGATCGACGCCGGCATGGGCTGCGTCTGCCCGCTGAGCAAGATGTTCAAGAAGAACGCGCCGCCCGCGCGCGACCAGGTTCTCGAAGGCCTGCGCATCGCGAAAGCCGTGGGCTCGCACGCCATGCGCTGCTTCATGGGAAGCCAGGCCGACCGCCTCGGCGAGCCGGGGATCGAAGCCTGCATGGAAGCCACCATCAAAGTGTTCCGCTCGGTGCGCTCCCAGGCGCTGGACTCCGGCGTGAAGATCGCGCTGGAAAACCACGCCGGCGATATGCAGGCGCGCGAGGTCCGCACCGTCATCGAAGAATCCGGCAAGGATTTCGTGGCCTCGTGTCTCGACGCCGGCAACCCGGTGTGGTGCATCGAGAGCCCGTTCGTGACGCTGGAGGTTCTGGCGCCGTACGTGGTCACCACGCACGTGCGCGATTCGGCGGTGTGGGAGCACCCGCGCGGCGCGGCCTGGCAGTGGGTGGCGCTGGGCGACGGCAGCATCGATTTCGTGCGCTACGTCGAGCAGTTCCGCCAGATCTGCCCGAAGTCTTCGATGCAGCTCGAAATCATCACCGGCCGCCCGCCGGACATTCACGCCTACCTCGAGCCGGACTTCTGGAAGCCCTATCCCAAGACCCCGGCATCGGAATTCGCGCGCTTCGTCGATCTGGCCAAGACCGGCCACCCCTTCATGGGCGCGATGGTGATGGAAGACGTTCCCGGCCGCAAGCCGCCGGCCTTCACCGAGGCACTGAAGGCCCAGCAGCGGATCGACCTCGAACGCAGCCTCGAATACGCCAGGAAGAAGTTGAACGTGGGCATCAACTGGCGGGGGTAGGGTCTCAGCCCGAGACTTGCGCGAGCAGATTTCCGGAGATGCGGTCCTCACCGCTTCCGGTCGAGTCCCATCTCCCGCCGCAACTGGTCAACTGACATCACCTTGCCTCCGCCCTTTCGCGACCGAGCCAGGGCCGCCAAGAGGCGGCCTGCATTTCGCGGGGACTACAGGAGGTGCGCCGTCTCCGCGAGGCCCGCTTCGCAAACGTCCTTTCGCCGTGCCTTCACGATCCCTATTGTACTTACTTCTCCCCCATCGCCAGCACCGTCTCGAAGTATGGCGCCTCGGGCTCGCGGTACACAACCGCCGTTTCCACGTTGCGGAACTCCGCGCCTTTGAGATACCGCTCCAGGTCCAGTTCCGTAAACCCCAGCCACAAATCGGCGTACATCTCCCGCGCCTCCTCGAACCGGTGCCGGTTCAAATCCAGCACGGCAAGGCGCCCGCCCGGCTTCAGAATGCGCCAGGCTTCCGCAATCGCTCGCTCGGGATGTACGGCGTGGTGCAGCGCCTGGCTCAAGAACGCCAAATCCACGGTGCCCGTGCGGATGGGCACGTCTTCGATATCCCCCGTGCGGTATTCCAGGTTCTCGATGCCGTGCTTGCGCGCCAGCTCCGTACCGAACTGCACCATCTTCTCCGAGTTGTCCACGGCGATTACCTTCTTCGCCCGCTGCGCCATGAGCTGCGAAATCGTTCCCTCGCCCGCGCCGAGATCGGCAATCACCATGGGCGGCATCAGCTTCAACAGCGCTTCCGCCACTCCTTTCCACGACCGTCCGGGAACGTACTGCCGGCCGAACTTGCCCGCCAGTTCGTCGAAATAGCGGCGCATTTTATCCTTGCGCTTGCGCAGCGCCAGGCGCAGCGCCTCCCGGTCCTGCTCGGCCTCCGGGACTTCCCGGGCGGCATGCCGCAGCAGGCGCATCAGCTCGGCGGGCGCCTGGAGCCGATAGAAAGCGTTCTTTCCCATACGCCGGTCGTCCACCAGCCCGGCCTGTTTTAGTTGCGCCAGGCGGGTCGAAATCTGGCTCTGCCCTTTGGCCAGAATCTCCTGAAGCTCCGCTACCGAAAGCTCTTCCTGCTCCAGCAGCAGGAGCAGCCGCAGCCGGCTGGGATCCGACACCAGGCGCAGCGCTGGAAGGATTGACGCCATATCCGAAAACGTTCTAATATCAATTTATCAAGATTTCTTGATACGAGAGGAGCGATATGGGGACTGTAATGCTGAATCAGGCGGCCGTCGATTACAAGGTGGCTGATCTCGCCCTGGCGGACTGGGGCCGCAAAGAGATCGGGATCGCCGAGCACGAAATGCCCGGCCTCATGGCCATTCGCCGCAAATACACCAAGGAGAAGCCGCTGGCCGGCGCGCGCATCACCGGCTCGCTGCACATGACCATCCAGACCGCCGTCTTGATCGAGACGCTGGTCGATCTCGGCGCTTCGGTGCGCTGGGCAAGCTGTAACATTTTCTCCACCCAGGACCACGCCGCCGCCGCCATCGCCGCCGCGGGCGTGCCGGTCTTCGCCTGGAAGGGCGAGAGCCTCGAAGATTATTGGGAATGCACCTACCGGGCGATCAGCCATCCGGACGGCAAGGGGCCGCAACTAGTCGTTGACGACGGCGGCGACGCCACGCTCCTCATCCACAAGGGTTACGAACTGGAGAAGGGAAGCAATTGGGTGAACACCCCATCGTCGTGCCACGAAGAGCAGGTCATCAAGGACCTGCTGAAGCGCATCCACGCCACGACCCCGCGGCGCTGGCACGAGATCGTCAAGGAATGGCGCGGCGTTTCGGAAGAAACCACTACCGGCGTTCATCGCCTGTACAAAATGCAGGAAGCCGGCACCCTGCTCGCCCCCGCCATCAACGTCAACGACTCGGTTACCAAATCCAAGTTCGACAATCTCTACGGCTGCCGCGAATCGCTGGCCGACGGCATCAAGCGCGCCACCGATGTGATGGTGGCCGGCAAGGTAGCCGTCATCTGCGGCTACGGCGACGTCGGCAAAGGTTCGGCCCACTCGCTGCGCGGCATGGGCGCGCGCGTGGTGGTCACCGAAATCGACCCCATCAACGCGCTCCAGGCGGCCATGGAAGGCTTCGAGGTCACCACCATCGAAGACACCCTCGGCCGCGGCGATATTTACGTCACTTGCACCGGCAATTGCGACATCATCACGCTCGAGCACATGCGCAAGATGAAGGACCAGGCCATCGTCTGCAACATCGGCCACTTCGACGCCGAGATCCAGATCGATCGCCTGAACGGGTCGGACGCAAAGAAGACCAACATCAAGCCGCAGGTCGATCGCTACACCTTCCCCGGCGGCAACAGCATTTTCGTGCTGGCGGAAGGCCGCCTGGTGAACCTCGGCTGCGCCACCGGCCACCCCAGCTTCGTCATGAGCAACAGCTTTTCCAACCAGACCCTGGCGCAGATCGACCTTTGGAAAAACCGCGACCAATACAAGCCCGGCGTCTACACCCTGCCCAAGCGTTTGGACGAGGAAGTAGCGCGCCTGCACCTGGAGAAAATCGGCGTGCGGCTTACGAAGTTGACCCCCAAACAGGCGGAATATCTGGGGGTCCCCGTGGAAGGGCCCTTCAAGCCGGACCATTACCGCTACTGAATCCGAGCCGCGACCGTGAGGGAGCGGTTAGCATGATACATTGATTGACAGTACCGCAGGAGAGCTCAAGTGGCAGATCATCATCGATACTTATTCACGTCGGAATCCGTGACCGAAGGTCATCCGGATAAAATCGCCGACCAGATTTCAGACGCGGTCCTGGACGCCGTGCTCGCCGACGATCCCACCGGCCGCGTGGCGTGCGAGGTCCTGGTCACCACCGGCACGTGCATCGTGGCCGGCGAAATCACCACCCAGACGTACGTGGATGTGCCGCGCATCGCCCGCGGCACCATCGAGTACGTCGGCTACAACGACGCTACCTATGGGTTCGATTGCAATACCTGCGGCGTGCACAACCTGATCCAGTCGCAATCGCCCGATATCTCCATGGGCGTGGATACCGGCGGCGCCGGCGACCAGGGCCTCATGTTCGGCTTTGCCTGCGACGAAACCGCTGAACTGATGCCCCTGCCCATCATGATGGCGCATAGACTGGTGCGCCGCCTCTCCGAAGCGCGCCGTGAAGGCTTGCTCGATTTCCTGCGCCCGGACGGCAAGAGCCAGGTCAGCGTCGAGTACGTCGGCAATACCCCCAAGCGCATCGAGGCGGTGGTCGTCTCCACGCAGCACAGCGCCGAGATCTCCACCGAGGAACTGCGCCGCGAGGTGAAGAAGCACATCATCGATGCGGTGGTGCCCCCCGGCATGGTGGATTCCCAGACCAAATACCACATCAATCCGACCGGCCGGTTTGTGGTCGGCGGGCCGCACGGCGATACCGGCCTCACCGGCCGCAAGATCATCGTGGACACCTACGGCGGCATGGGGCGCCACGGCGGCGGCGCGTTCTCCGGCAAGGACCCCACCAAGGTGGACCGCTCGGCCTGCTACATGGCCCGTTACATCGCCAAGAACATCGTCGCCTCCAAGCTGGCCTCGCGCTGCGAGGTGCAGCTTGCCTATGCCATCGGCGTCGCCGAACCCGTCTCGGTCTCCGTCGACAGCTTCGGCACCGGCGCCATTCCCGACGAGCGCTTCACCGGCCTTGTCCGCGAGAATTTCCCCCTGACGCCGCGCGGCATCATCGATCACCTCAACCTGCGCCGGCCCATCTACCGCAAGACCGCCGCCTTCGGCCACTTCGGCCGCACCGAAGATACCTTCAGTTGGGAAAAGACCGACAAGGCCGAAGCCCTCAAAGAGCAGGCCGGCCTGGCCCAGGCCGCGGCCACGAAGTAGTGCTACGCCCGGTTTCCGCAACTACTGATTTCCCGTAGTGCAATGGAGTTGGAGTTCGAGTGGCACGAGGCGAAAGCCGAAGCCAATCCGCGGGCTCATGGCGTGAGACTTATTGCGCGCGATCCGGAGCGCGTAAACCGCACTTTGAACCGTTAATCGCCCCTACACGAACTTATACTGTCCCGGTATCGGCAGCGGCGCCGGCGTCATGCTTATGTCGTACCCGAAATGCTCCGGCATGAGGTCCTGCTTCGAGTTGACGATCTGCTCCCAGGTGATCTCCATCCCGGAATACGCGGATTCACGCCCCATGATGCACGTCAGCGTGCTCTCCGCCACCGGAATCGATTGGTTGATGTACGGCTTCCGGCCCAGGATGCTGTCCACCATGTCGATGTGCTCCTGCACGTACGGGCTGATTCCCTTCGTCCCCAGGTCCAGGCCGGTGCTGTGGCCCTTCGTCCCCACGATCAGGTCGCTCACGTCGTGGAAAAGGCCCTTCGGGTATTGCCGGCAATGGCTGCTCAGCCGCACGCCATTGGCGTATACGAAATCCGACGCCATGTGGTCGTAGATATTCCCGTACAGCGCCGCCCGCGGCCGCCACGCCGCGCCGCCGGACGCCACCACCTTCACTGGATGCGTCCCCATCACCCAGTTCATGAAGTCGATGTTGTGGAAATGCTGCTCCACAATCTGGTCCCCGCATAGCCACAGGAACGAGTACCAGTTGCGGTGCTCCCATTCCATGTCACCCCACTTGGGATCCCGCGCGTCGGCGTGGAACACCGGCCCGCTCAAATAGTGCGAGTACAGCGCCACCACGTCCCCCACCGCGCCGTCGTGAATCTTCTGCACGCTCTCGACGTACGGCTTGTCCTCGTGCCGCTGGGCGCCGGACATCACGGTCAGCTTCTTCTCCGCCGCCTTCCGTCCCGCCGCTATGAAACGCCGCGCGCCGGTCGGATCCGTGGCGATCGGCTTTTCCGTGAACACGTTCTTGCCCGCCTCCACCGCCGCTTCGAAATGAATGGGCCGGTAGCCTGGCGGCGTGGTGAGCATCACGATATCCACGTCCGAATGAATCACCTTCTGGTACGCGTCCCACCCCACGAAGTGGTGGTCCGGCTCGACCTTCACGCGCGGCCCAACGTCCGCTACCAGCGCCTCGGCGCTCATTTCCGTGGGCTTGCCGTTGCGCTCAACCGTGATACCCTTGTGCCGGCTGATGAATTTCGGGTCGCGCAGCCTCTGGAGCGAGCCTTCCAGGTGGTCTTCGAAAATGTCGCCCATGGCCACCAGTTCCACGTTCTCGTTGCCGGTCAGCATGTCGACCACGGCCTGCGTGCCGCGGCCGCCGCATCCTACAATGCCGGCCCTCAGTTTCTCCTTGCCCGCGCCGCGCACAAGTTCCGGCCGGATAAGCGTGAAAGCGGTGCCGCCCAACACGGCCGCATCCTTCAGCAGCGACCGCCGGGAAAACTTGTCCGCATCTCGGATCGATTTCGTATTTGGGTCCATAGCGGAGACTATACTCCGCTACGCCTCCGGATTCAAATGCAAAAATGCAAATCCGGCGTATCATACAGATTGGGCCACGGAGGCCGGCCGCCGCGCTGCGTCCGGCCCGGAGCGATTCCTGTGGAGCGACTCTCCAGCAAGGCCTGCGCGACCGGAACGACCACCTCCCCCGAGATTTGCCCTCCCGGCCGCGCAGCCGCCTGGCTTAATGGACTCTTCTCTTGTAGCGCGGGAGTACCGGCCGATGCCAGAGCTATTTTGCAGCGTGCGGCTCTTTTCAACAAATTTTTTCCGCCGCCGGAGCAGCCACTTACGCGCGGCGCGGTGTGGCAAAATTGTGAATAAACCGGAAAGCTTATGAACTGTTTCGGCAAGAACGCCAGTACCGGCTTGCCGGTAGAGATCGAGCTCGGTGCTACTATCGTCGGTGTTGCTCAATCGCCCGGGTTCGCCAACCTCTACCTCGCGCCCGGCTTCATCGATATCCAAGTGAACGGCTTCGCCGGCGTCGATTACAACGATCCTTCGGCGCCCCATGAGGAAATTGCGCGCTCCATCAACGTCCTGTTCTCCACCGGCGTGACGCGCTTCTACCCCACCGTCGTCACCGGATCGCCCGAAGACATGCGGGGCGCGCTGCGCAACCTCGCCCGTGCCCGGGAAGCCCTGCCGGCAGGTGACGCCATGGATGGCTTTCACGTCGAAGGCCCGCACATCTCGCCCGAAGACGGCTCGCGCGGCGCACACCCCCGCCGCTGGGTCCGCAAGCCCGATTTCGAAGAGTTCCTTCGCTGGCAGGATGCCGCCGGCGGCCGTGTGCGCCTCGTCACCGTCGCGCCCGAATGGCCGGAAGCGCCGGGCTACGTCCAAAAGCTCGTCGAGCGCGGCGTGGCGGTCTCCATCGGCCACACCCAGGCTACCGGCGAACAGATCGCCGCGGCGGCCTCCGCCGGCGCCACCCTCTCCACTCACCTCGGCAACGGCGCGCCGATGCTCCTGCCCCGCCACCCCAATTTCATCTGGCACCAGCTTGCCGAAGACCGTCTCATGGCCGGTTTCATCGGCGACGGCATCCATCTCGATGCCAGCTTCCTGAAAGCCGCCATCCGCGCCAAAGGGCTCGATCGCTCGGTCCTCGTCACCGACGCCAGCGCTCCGGCAGGCGCCACGCCCGGACGCTACCAGTTGGGCGAACAGCCGGTCGAATTGACACCGGACAACCGCGTGGTCCTGCTGGGTACCGATAAGCTGGCCGGCAGCGCGCTCCGCATGGACCGGGGCGTCGAGAATCTTATGCGCCTCGCCGGCCTGTCGCTCGCCGATGCCGTTCGCATGGCCACCACCAATTCCGCCAGGGCGGGCCGGGTGCCCGGTCGCGCCCAGGGCCTCGTGCCCGGCGAGCGCGGCGATCTGATCCAGTTCCGCTTCGACCCCTCGGCTCGACGCATCGAGGTTGTGGGCACCTGGCTCAGCGGCCGGAAAGTCTTCTGAACCCCTGCCGCCCGGTCAGCTTACTGTCCGGGCACTTTGCACTGCCGTGCGCTAACCCACGTATTTTCGCCGGACTTGGTAAGCAAAGTTTCCAGGCAGGCGATTTTCCGCCCCTCTGTCGCCTTGTCGGTATATGCTATGTCATCGGGGTTTTTACGGATGAACAGGAGGCGTTCCAATGGCCGGCCGGCTTGCCCGGTGGCCGCCGAGAAGGTTCGAGAGTTACGTGAGAAGGGGCTTAGTTTCAGGCAAATCGCAAAAACCACGGGATTCGGCTACGGAACCGTTCGCCGGGCCTACCACAAGGGCAGCGTTGCCCAGCGTTCCGAAAGCGGACACACTACTCCTCCACACGCAGGTCGCATGCCCGGCGTGGATCAACCAACCTATTAGCTCTTAGCTTTTCTGTTGGGCAGCCTTCTGCTTCTTGTATTCCGCCCAGCGCTTCTTCTGAGCTGCGGCGATTCTCTTGCGCGCAGCGGCTGAGAGCCGGCGCTTTGGCATTTTGGCGGGACCTGCATCGGACGAACCGGCCCCCGAGCCAAGCTGTCGTTTGATCTCCGCCATAGCCTGCTCGATTCGGGCTAATTCATTCTGATAGCCAATTAATGCAGCGCGCAAAAGCGAGTCATCAGTTTTCATCGCGTTAAGTCTACCACACAGCTTCGTAAATGTGAGCCAAAATTTAATAAACCGGTATTTGATTTTATCGTAGGGACCGCCCGTAACATCACAAAATGCGCCTGTAGCGAGCCAAAACCCCCTAGCGGCCAAATTAGATCTCCGTTTGTCCTACAGTCCTTAGCAAATTCATATACTCAACCTTATCAACCGCTGAATTTTTCTACAGCGCACCGCATTATAACGCCGCCTACGCAAACGCATTTTCATCCCGGACGCCGGACAAGAGGGAGCGGTCGGCTGCAACATAGCCGGATTTCTGAACCTAAGTACTAAGCTGAGCTAAGGGAAATATTGTATCGGCACGACAACAGCCCTCGCGCGTCCAATGCCTCATGAACCAGTGGAAGCTCGCCCTGCGCGCGGTGGCGTCGCGCCCGGGCTTTTCCGCGGCCGTCGTGCTGTTGCTCACCTTAGGCATCGGAACCAGCACGGCGCTCTTCTCGGTCCCGAAACCAGCGGCGCCGAGCCCGAGCGCCTCACCGGCCGCCGCGTTTCGCCCCGCTATTTCGATGTGTACGCCGTGCGGCCCCTCGTGGGCCGCACCTTCACTCCCGATGAGGAGCGCTTCGGCGGCCCTCTCGCCGCCGTAATCAGCTATGGCCTCTGGAGCCGCTGCTTCGGGCGCGATTCCGCGGTCACTTCGCGCCGCCTCGTCATCGAAGGCCGCGGCTGCGCCATTGCCGGCGTCATACCCGGGAAATTCGCCCCGCCGGACATCGATGTCTGGCTGCCGGCGCAAGTTCCGCCGGGCTTTATGCGTGTGCGCGAAGCGGCGTCGGGCGTTATGAAACCGGGCATCTCCGTCGGCCGTGCTCAACCAGGGCGATGCGGATTCCGATCTCCTGCCGGCGGGCGCTGGCCACCTGCGCGACAAGGCCGAAACCGAGGACGCCGGCGGCGGTGGCAGCAGCGGCGAACAGAGCGGTGACCGCTGCCCAGTCAGATTATCGAAATGATATTCGCCGGTGCCCTGCGCCTCATCGCGCTCGCCATCGTCCTGGGAACCGCGCTGACGCTGCTCGCCCGCTCGCTGCTGCGCCCGGTGCTATTCGAGATCAGCCCTCTTAGAATAAGCCGCACACCCGCCCGAGTGCCGGCGCTTGTAGCGGCACGCTTCGCGCCGCTACAGCAGGCGAATCGCCGACGAATCGCCTGTCCCACCACGTGAAGCGTAAAGTACAGAGTACGCCCGGGCCGCGAAGCGGCTCGTAGCTGATAGCTAATTGCTAGTAGCCCATAGCTGACAGCTATCGGCTATTATTCCCGGCCACCGCTGCCGAAGATGCCTTCCGGCTCAAAAAGCACTCCCGGCAGTATACCGGCCGTCCTTGTGTCGGCTTGAAGGGCACCGTGGTTTCCCGGCCGCATTGCGAGCAGGTAGTCATGGTTTCCGTCTTTGTAAAGCCCGAGCCCGATGAGCCCTGGCGCTTGGCTTTGCAAGCCTTGCAGCGCTTCGGCTCGTTCTTGAAATTTTTGTCGTGGAAGAAGTGCTGTTCTCCCGCTGTGAATACGAATTCTGCTCCGCAATCTACGCACTTGAGAACGCGGTCCTGGAACTCCGGCATAGCAACTGTCCCCGATCGTGAACCTGAACTGTTATCGCATTTAAAAGCGGCGGCCATGAGCACCTTGGCCTCACGCCCGCCGCCGCGTTTCTACTCGATTTCCCGGCGTGTTTTCTTCCGGTTTCGTTTGCGGGCCAGCGCCTGCTTGGCCCGCCGCTTCTCTCCCGGCTTCAAGTAGAAGGAGTGCCTCTTCACCTCCTTGATGATGTCCTCCTGCTGGACCTTTCTCTTGAAGCGCCGGAGGGCGTTTTCTAATGTTTCGCCCTCTTGAAGCTTTACTTCAGCCAAACGAATTACACCTCCCAACTCGTCCAAAATTTCTGCACCAAGCAGCGATTTGTGGAGATCCGGGCCACCCGGAAAGCGATGGCGCGACTCCCCGCAAATTTTCTGCGCTGCGCACAGAAGGTACTGATATCATAGGTGGTTGACAGATAAAGTCAAGTCCAAATTTTGACCCCACGCCGGGAAACTCCATCCGGTGCTGTGAAGTCGCTTTCTTTTCAGGAACTTAGGCGCAAATGGAACATGTTCTCGCAATCCTCCTGGCGGGTGGCGCCGGCGAGCGCCTATATCCTCTCACCAGGGATACGGCCAAACCCTCCGTCCCGTTCGGTGGCGCTTACCGCATCATCGATTTTGCCCTATCCAACTGTATCAATTCGAACGTCAGACGAATCTTCATCCTAACACAGTATAAATCCCTCGACCTCATCCGCCACGTGCGCGACGGCTGGAACATTCTCTCGCCCGAGCTCGGCGAATTCATCGAGGTCATTCCGCCCATGAAGAACGTCCACGAGGACTGGTACAAGGGCACCGCCGATGCCGTTTTTCAGAATTTCCAGAACATCGTCGTCGAAGCCCCCGACCACGTCCTCATCCTTTCCGGCGACCACATCTACAAGATGAATTACCACGAGATGCTGGACTGGCACAGCCGCCAGAACGCGGATATTACCATCGCCACTATCCAAGTCCCACCGTCCGAGGCGGAGCGGTTCGGCGTCGCGGAGATCGCCGAGGACTACCGCATTGTGGGCTTCGAGGAGAAACCCAGGCACGGCAATCCCAAGCGCTCGCGCTTCGATTCCTCGATGGTCAGCGCCTCCATGGGTATCTACCTTTTCAACACCAGCGTGCTGCTCGAAGCCGTCCGCGGCGATGCGCAGTGCCTCGGTTCCAGCCACGATTTCGGCAGGGACGTGATTCCCCACAACCTCGATAAGCTCCGCGTCGTGGCTTACGATTTCCGCGACATGAACGCCAAGCAGGTGCGCTACTGGCGCGACGTGGGCACCCTCGACGCCTATTACGAAGCCAATATGGACCTGGTCAGCGTGGTGCCCGAATTCAACCTCTACGACCACCGCTGGCCCATCCGCACCAACGTTATCCAGAATCCCCCGGCCAAGTTCGTCTTCGCGCAGGAGGGCCGGCGAATGGGCGTGGCGGTCGATTCCATCGTGTCCGCCGGCTGCATCGTCTCCGGCGGCCGCGTCATGCACAGCATCCTCTCGCCCGGCGTGCGGGTCAACAGCTATTGCGAGATCGAGTACTCCATCCTCATGCCCGGCGTAAATATCGGCCGCGAGAGCCGCATCCGCCGCACCATCATCAACACTGGCGTGAACGTTCCCCCTGTGAGCATCATCGGTTTCGACCTCGATGCCGACCGCGCCGCGGGCTACCAGATTTCCGAAGGCGGCATCGTGGTGGTAGCGTAAGAGTTCTGAGTTGTGAGTTATGGGTTATGAGTTCTCGCCAGAGAACTCAAAACTCAGAACTTAGAACTCAAGACTCAAGACTTATGCCAATCGCAAAAATCATCGGACGTGAAATTCTGGATTCCCGCGGGAATCCGACCGTGGAAGCGGATGTTTATCTGGCTCGCGGCACCATGGGGCGGGCCGCTGTGCCCTCCGGCGCCTCTACCGGCGAACAGGAAGCCGTGGAACTTCGCGACGGCGACAAATCCCGCTACCTCGGGAAAGGCACGCGCCAAGCGGCCGCCCACATCAACGGCGAAATTGCCCGGGCGCTCGAAGGCAAGCACGCCACCGACCAGGCCGAAATCGACCGCATCATGATCGCCCTCGACGGCACCCCCAACAAGGGCCGCCTCGGCGCCAATGCGATCCTCGCCGTCTCCATGGCCGCCGCGCGCGCGGCCGCCCAGGCCCGCCGCACGCCTCTGTACCGCTACCTCGGCGGCGCCGGCGCGAATATCCTTCCCGTCCCCATGATGAACATCATCAACGGCGGTGCCCATGCGGACAATTCCGTCGATATCCAGGAGTTCATGATCACTCCCTACGGAGCCGACAGGTTTTCCGAGGCCCTCCGCATGGGCGTGGAGACGTTCCACACGCTCAAAACTGTCCTCAAGAAGAAAGGCTATTCCACGGCCGTTGGCGACGAGGGCGGCTTCGCTCCCATGCTGAAGTCTAACGAGGAGGCCATCGAGTCGGTGCTCGAAGCCATCACCAAGGCCGGCTACAAGCCCGGCGTCGATATCGGCATCTGTCTCGATCCCGCCGCCAGCGAATTCTACGAGGACGGCAAGTACGTTTTCAGGAAATCCGACAAGAGCCAGCGCACCTCCGAGCAGATGGTCGAATACTGGGTGAAGTGGGTCACGGACTATCCCGCCATCATTTCCATCGAAGACGGCATGTCGGAGGAAGATTGGCCCGGCTGGAAGCTGCTCACCGAAAAGCTCGGCAAGAAAATTCAGCTCGTCGGCGACGACATCTATGTCACCAATCCCAGTATCTTCGCGCGCGGCATCGAACAGGGCATCGCCAACTCCATCCTCATCAAACTGAACCAGATCGGCACCGTCACCGAGACCCTCGAAGCCATGCGCATGGCATCCACCGCCGGCTATACCGCGGTAGTCTCGCATCGCTCCGGTGAAACCGAAGATCCTTTCATCGCCGATTTCGTGGTGGCCACCGGCGCCGGCCAGATCAAAACCGGATCCGCCAGCCGCACCGACCGCATCGCCAAGTACAACCAGTTGCTGCGCATCGAAGAGGAGCTCGGCCCCTCCGCGCGCTTCCTGGGCAGAAAGGCCTACCGTCAATGAAGAAGCTCGTACTGCTCCGCCACGGCGAGAGCACCTGGAACAAGGAAAACCGCTTCACCGGCTGGACCGATGTCGACCTGTCCGGCAAAGGCATCCAGGAGGCCAAGGAAGGCGGCGTGGTACTCAAGACCGAAGGCTACACCTTCGATGTCGCCTAC
>JAJYLS010000406.1 GCA_021787555.1 Acidobacteriota bacterium
GGAATGTTGGCCTCCGACATCCGCTCGAACACCACCTGCCGTGCCCAATAATCGTCCGTGTCTTCCTCGAATGTCATGATCACGTCCGAGAGGCCGTAGAGCGAAATCGAGCGCATGAACACCAGCTTCGGCACGCCGTTCATCTCGATTTCGATGGGCAGCGTCACCAGCCGTTCGACTTCCTCGGCTGCGTGCCCCTCCCACTGCGTGATGATCTCCACCATCGGCGGCGAGAGGTCCGGATAGGCGTCCACCGGCATACGGGTGAGCGCGATGATGCCGGCCACCACGATCAGCGCGGTCAGCATCAAAACAAGAAAGCGCTGTCTGAGGGCGAATTGAACGATGCGATGGATCATGAACGGGACCGGCCTAACGCTGGAACGAATTGGCAAATTGCAGGAACAGGCTGCCGTCGGCCGCCACGTTTTCGCCGCGATGGAGGCCGCCGAGGATCTGCGTCCTGCCATCCTGGCTCTCGCCCACGTTCACCAGCCGCTGCGCGAACTGGTTCGGCGGATTGGCCAGCACGTACACGAACGGCTCGTTCTCTTCCGTGCGCAGAATGGCGGCGTCCGGCACGGTCAGCGCGCCCTCGATCGCTCCCGCCCGCACCGTGGCGGTGACGTACAGGTCCTTCTTCAGCCTGCCGCCCGGATTCTCGGTCACGATGCGCACCTGCAACGTCCGGGAATCGGGGTCGAGCGCCGGGGCAATAAAGGAAATCTTCCCGTAAAATACGGTGGGATAGGCGTCCGTCCGGATCGCCACCGGATCGCCGATGTGCACATAGCCGAGGTCGTGCTCGTACACATTGGCCAGCACCCATACGGTCTTCATGTTGGAGATCGTGAACACTTGCGTCGTACCCGCCTGGAGCACTTCGCCGGGCGAGGCCTGCCGGTCCACCACCACGCCGGAAATGGGCGCGAGTACTGCGATTTCCGGAGAGAGCGGATGCTGAGCAACCTGGTCCGCCTTCAGCCCGAGCACCGTCAGCGCCTGTTGCGAAGCCTGCAAATCGCCCTGAGCCTGGTCCCGCGTGGCCTGCGCCTGCTCGAGGTCGGCCTTGGCCCGCGCGCCGTGGTCGTACAGCAGCTTGGTACGGTTGTAGAACGTGACAGCCAGATCGTAGGCCGAGCGCGCCTTCAGATAATTGGTCCGCAGTTGCGCATAATCCGGGCTGCTCACGTAGAGCATCACCTGGCCGGCCTCGACCTCCTGCCCCGGCTCAACCAAAATCCGCGACACGGGGCCGCCCACCTGGCTGATCACCGGCGTGGTCTCGAAGCTGTTGTAGGCCACGGTTCCGGTCAGGCGAAGATCGCGCGACAGCGTGGCCCCGTCCACCGGAACCACCTGCACGTGTGCCATCTGGTCGGGCGGCACGGTGAACAGGTGCGCCTGCGACTCGCTCAGCGGCGCCGTGCCGGACGGACCGGCCGCGGCCACATCGGCGCTGGTGCGGCTGCATCCGGTGAGCGCCAGAATACAACCCGAGATTCCAACTAGACCCGCGGCAACCCACGGGAGTGCTCGTTTCACAACCTTCTCCTTGCTTCTATTCGGCCAACAGTCCGGCCTGGCGCCGGCTTATGCCTGAACCAGACCGCCGGAATTCCGCGACGAGAACCCGGCGGGAGGTCCGCGCGAAGAGGAGACGGAAATCAGAGTATCGTAGGTGCCCTCGAATTCGTATGTGGCAGAGAACCACGCGGCCCACTGCAGGGGGGCCGCCGCAATGGGAAGCGCACTTTGCAACCACGGCAGCGGGCCCGTATGGCACAACAGACAGCAGTGCTCCGTCGGGCCGTGCTTGTGATGCTGGAGCGCCAGTGCCGACGCCTGCCCGCAAATCACCAGGCACAGCAACACGACAACGACCCATCTTCGGCTGCCGTTCATTTTACCCAGTGCCATGAGAGGCCGATTACGTCCTACATTATAGCAGCGCCTGGCTTGAGATCTGTTTATCGTTTCGGAACTATACACTATTTACTTTAGGCACGGCCCCACTTCCGTGTTGACGCCGCGCCCGCCGTTCGATAGCCTGTCGGGCGTGGAGGCTAGCTTGAAAACTACCGCCCTCTTCCTGACCGCTCTCTGTGGCTCGGTCGCCCCGGCGCTCGCCGCATCCTGCGAGAGCCTGGCCGCGCTCGCGCTACCGCAGGCGAAGATCACCATGGCGCAGGTCGTGCCCGCCGGTGCGTTCCAGCCGCCCGACCGCCGCCCCGGCCCCTACCGCGACCTGCCCGAATTCTGCCGCGTGGCCGCCACCCTCACGCCCTCCAGCGATTCCGATATCAAGGCGGAGTTCTGGCTGCCCGTCCGCGATTGGAACCACAAGTTGCAGGTGGTCGGCAATGGCGGATGGGCCGGCACCATCAGCTACCCCGCGCTCGTCGCTGCCGTCCGTGCCGGATACGCCGCTGCCTCCACCGACACCGGCCATTCCACGCCCGGCGGCGCCTTCGTGTACGGCCATCCCGAAAAGCTCGTGGACTACTCCTGGCGCTCCGAGCATGAAACCACCGTCAAGGCCAAGGCCATCGTCGCCGCATTTTACGGCGCCGCGCCGCACCGCTCCTATTGGAACGGCTGCTCCACCGGCGGCCGCCAGGCGCTCAAGGAAGCGCAGATGTTCCCCGGCGATTTCGACGGCATCATTGCCGGTGCGCCGGGCAACCGCACGGCCTTGTCTCTCTGGATGGCGCACGCCCTGCTGAAAGATCCCGCCGGCTACATCCCGTCCGAGAAATATCCGCTCATCCACCGTGCGGCCATCGCCGCCTGCGATGCGTCTGACGGCCTCAAGGATGGCCTGATCTCTGATCCCACCCACTGCCATTTCGATCCCGGCGTGCTCCAGTGCAAGTCCGGCGACGCCCCCGATTGCCTCACCGCCCCGCAGGTCGCCGCCGCGCGCTTGGTCTACGGCCCCGCCCGCAATCCGCGCACCGGCCAGGTGCTGTTCGGAACGTTCCTGCCCGGCAGCGAACTCGGCTGGGGCGCCTTCATCCGCAACCGCCAGCCTACCGATCTGGTCACCGATCAGGCGAAGTACGTCGTCTTCAAGGATCCTAATTGGGATTGGCGCACCTTCGATTTCGACAAAGACAACGCCCGCTTCAACCGTCCCGAAAACCTCATCATGAACGCCACCGATCCCCACCTCGAAAAATTCGTGGCGCACGGCGGCAAGCTGCTGCTCTACCACGGCTGGGCCGACCAGATGGTCCCACCCACCAACACCGTCCACTATTTCGAGAGCGTCGAGAAAACCCTCGGCCCGGCCAAAACCGCCGATAGCGTCCGCCTGTTCATGGCGCCCGGCATGGCGCATTGCGGCGGCGGCGACGGCCCCAACACCTTCGACAAAATCGGCGCCCTGGAGCGCTGGGTCGAGCAGGGCCAGCCGCCCGCCAGCATCGTCGCCTCGCACAGCACGGCCGGCAAGGTCGACCGCACTCGCCCGCTCTGCCCCTTCCCGCAGGTGGCCCGGTATAAAGGTTCGGGCAGCATCGACGATGCCGCCAATTTCGTCTGTAAGCTTCCCTGAGGAGCCCCTATGCCACATTCCCGCCGAAGATTTCTGACCGGTTCGCTCGCCCTCGCCTCCGCCCTCGCGGCGGCTCCGGTGAAGCGCCGCCCGGGCACGCACCTCAAAATCGCCCTCAACGCCTACTCCTTCAACCGCCCGCTGATGGCCGGCACCATGACCCTCGACGATGTCATCGACTTCTGCGCCGCCCACTCCATCGACGGCGTCGATACCACCGGCTACTACTTCCCCGGCTATCCCAAGGCGCCGCCCGACGACTACATTTACGCGCTTAAGAAGAAGGCCTACCTGAACGGCATCACCATCAGCGGCAGCGGCGTGCGCAACGATTTCACGCTCCGCGATGCCGCCGCCCTCCGCCCGCAGATCCAGTTGGTGAAGGACTGGGTTCCGGTGACCGCCAAGCTCGGCGCCGCTTTCCTGCGCGTCTTTTCCGGCCCGCGCCTCCCCTCGGGCGCCACCTTCGACCAGGTCCTAGAAACCATGGTCCCGGCGTTCCAGGAATGCGCGGCCTTCGGCAAGCAGCATGGCGTCATCATCGCGCTCCAGCCGCACGACGATTTCCTCAAGACCGCCGCCCAGACCATCCGTCTGGTGGATGCCATCGATTCGGATTGGTTCAGCGT
>JAJYLS010000407.1 GCA_021787555.1 Acidobacteriota bacterium
GAGTGTGCGACGGACCCGAAGGGAAAGATGGCCGGGTGCGACGGACCATTAGTGGGCGATCCTATGCTGGGCGCTCCGGCCACGCTGGTGGTGGACGATCTGGCGGTGGCGCGCGGCACTGTTACGGCGACGCCGGCACAGTAGCGGCGCCTACGCCCCCACGCGCGCGGGCAGTTCTTTCAGAATCTCCGTGACGAAAGCCTTGGCATCGCCGAACAGCATCAGCGTTTTGTCCATGTAATAGAGCTCGTTGTCGATGCCCGCGAACCCCGGGCTCATGGAGCGCTTAATTACCATCACGGTGCGCGCCTTATCCACTTCCAGGATGGGCATGCCGTAAATGGGGCTCGTCTTGTCATTGCGCGCGGCGGGATTGGTGACGTCGTTCGCGCCGATGACCAGCGCCACGTCGCACTGGGCGAATTCGGAGTTGATCTCGTCCATCTCGAAGAGGCGGTCGTAAGGAACATCGGCCTCGGCCAGCAGCACGTTCATATGTCCGGGCATGCGGCCGGCAACGGGGTGGATGGCGAACTTCACGTCCACGCCGCGGCGGGAGAGCGAGTCGGAGAGCTCGCGAAGCTTGTGCTGCGCGTGCGCCACCGCGAGACCGTAGCCGGGCACGATGATCACGCTGCCGGCAGCTTCGAGAATGGATGCGGCCTCCTCCGCGGTAGCGGTGCGCACCGGGCGCTTCTCGACGTGCCCGGCCCTGGTCTGGATCTGCCCGAAGGCGCCGAACAGCACGTTGAGGAACGAGCGGTTCATGGCCCGGCACATGATGATCGAAAGGATCAGGCCGGAAGATCCGTCGAGCGCGCCGGCGATGATCAGCAGCTTGTTATCCATCGCGAATCCCATGGCGCAGGCGGAAAGGCCGGCGTATGAATTCAGGATCGCGATCACCGTCGGCATGTCGGCGCCGCCGATGGGGATGATCAGCAGCACGCCAAAAAGCAGCGCCAGGACGGCGAAGATGGGGAAGAGGAAAGTGTCGGTAGGGACCAGCGCCAGCCGCACCGCCAGCGCCACGGCAATGCCGAACAGCGTGAAGTTGACGAAATTCTGGTTGCGGTAAGTGATCGGGCGCTGCGGCAGCACCTCCTGCAATTTCCCCATGGCCATGAGGCTGCCCGTGAACGTGAGAAAGCCGAGCAGCGTTTCGATGATCAGCGCCACCATCACGAAGCCGCGCAGTTCCGCGGCCGCGTGCGGCTGCCTCTGGTAAAACTCGGCCGTGCCGACCAGCGCGGCGGCCAGCGCGCCGCATGCGTGGGAGAGCGCGGTCCGCTGCGGCACGGCGGTCATCGGCATGATATACGCGATAGGGATGCCCGCCGCGGTCCCGATGAAGAACGCCGCGGCAATCCACGTCCAGTTGTGCACGTTGAAAGCGAGGAACGTGCCGGCGATCGCCAGCAGCATCCCGATTTCGCCGGCGAATACCCCGCGCCGCGAGGTGGCCGGCGAGTTCATCCACTTCAGCGACAGAATGAAGAGCGCGGCGGAAACTACGTAGATATAGCCGACGCCCGATGGCATTGCTTGCGGCATTTACTTACCTTCCCCCCGCTTCTTGAACATCTTGACCATGCGGTCGGTGATGAGGAAGCCGCTCACGATGTTCGTCACCACCGAGGTGATGGCAATAAAACCGAGCACTTTGCTCAACAGGGTGGCCCCCTCGGCGCCGGTGATGAGGATGGCGCCGACCACCGAAATTGCCGAGATGGCGTTCGTGAGCGACATCAGCGGCGTGTGCAGAAGTGGCGACACTTTGCGAATCACTTCCAACCCGACGAAAGTGGCCAGCATGAAAACATAGAGACCCAGGACCAAATCGGTGCGCATGCTTCCATCATAGTCTGCCCGCCCCGCGGCCCCCGCCCCGGCCCCCCTGGGTTATCCTGGTACCCATGCCGATTGAATCAAAACGGTTGGAATCGGGTGTCGCGGTGATCGTGCTTTCTGGACGGCTGACATTCGGCCGCGAAGTGGAACGTCTGGAACACGTGGTTAGCGGGCTGCTGGAGCAGGGGCAGAAGCGCTTCGTATTCGACGCCGCGGCATTGGATTACGCGGACAGCTCGGGCATTGGCACGCTGGTTTCCTGCCTCACGCGGATCAAAAAATCGGCGGGCGATTTGCGGCTGGCCGAAGCCAATCCACGCATTCAGAGGTTGTTAAGTATGACCGGTGTGGACCGCATCCTGAACGTGTATCCGACAGTGGCGGAAGCGGCCGCCGGATAGGGTCAATTCCGTACGTTGGTGTGTGTGATGCTGCTCTCAATTATGGGAGGTAGTCATGCACACCAGACTATTAGCCGGCCTGATCGCATCCGGCATGCTCTTGGCGCCGCTAGGCTTCGCGGTCGAGCGGATGAGCCCGGCCATGCGGCGCGCCATCGAGTTCGAGCGCCACAAGGCTTGGGCCGACGCGCGTCAGGCGCGCATCGAGGCGCGGCACCCCACGGTCTTCTATAATTACGCCGAGCGCCAGGCGCAGGAGGAAGTGCCGCCGGGACGCACCATCGTGCCCGATCCGGGAGAGCCGCTGTGGCAGCAGCATGAACGCAATCAAAGGGTAAGAAAACAGGAGCGGCAGGTCGAACGGCGATAGGCTCCATCCATCTGTTCTCCATCACACCAATTTGCGAGTTGGGATTGTGTCTTCGCTCACCTGGGCGAATATCTGACGTCAAGAGCAGCCCCATAATCAAAGAGCACTGGGATGTATTGCCCGAATTGTGCCAAAAGCGAGGGTCAACCCACAATGAGTTCACGAGCCTCCACGGCAACTCCCGAGGCGCTGGATAAACGCGAGTTGCTGAAAGTCCTGTCCGCGTTCCGCCGCGGCGATTTTTCGGTTCGCATGCCGGTCGAAACCGGTGGCGTGGACGGCAAGATCGCCGAGACCTTGAACGAGATCATCGAGCTGAACGAGAAGATGACGCGCGAATTCGCCCGGATCAGCACGACGGTGGGCAAGGAGGGGCGCATCAATCAGCGCGCCAGCCTGGGAGCCCACGGCGGGGGATGGGGCGCCTGCGTGGAGTCGCTGAACACCCTGATCGGCGACGTGGTGCAGCCCTCCACCGAGGTGGCCCGCGTGATCGGCGCGGTGGCCAAGGGCGACCTGTCGCAGACCATGGCGCTCGAAGTGGAGAACCGGCCGCTCAAGGGCGAGTTCCTGCGCACCGCGCGCGTGGTGAACACCATGGTGGGCCGCCTGAATGCCTTCGCCAGCGAAGTGACGCGCGTGGCGCGCGAAGTGGGCTCGGAAGGCAAACTCGGCGGCCAGGCCGTCGTGCCCGGTGTGGCGGGCACGTGGAAAGACCTCACCGAATCGGTGAACTCCATGGCCAGCAACCTCACCAACCAGGTGCGCAACATCGCCACCGTGACCACGGCCGTAGCCAAGGGCGACCTCTCCACCAGAATCACCGTGGACGCGCGCGGCGAAATCCTGGAGCTGAAGAACACCATCAACACCATGGTCGATCAGCTCAGCTCGTTCGCCAGCGAAGTGACGCGCGTGGCGCGCGAAGTGGGCACCGAAGGCGAACTCGGCGGGCAGGCGGAAGTCAAGGGCGTGGCGGGCACGTGGAAGGACCTCACGGAATCCGTGAACTCCATGGCCAGCAATCTCACCAACCAGGTGCGCAACATCGCCGGCGTGACCACGGCCGTCGCCAAGGGCGACCTCTCACGCAAAATCACCGTGGATGCGCGCGGCGAAATCCTGGAACTGAAGAACACCATCAACCGGATGGTGGATCAGCTCAGCTCGTTCGCCAGCGAAGTGACGCGCGTGGCGCGCGAAGTCGGCACCGAAGGCAAGCTCGGCGGCGAAGCCCTGGTGAAGGACGTGGCCGGCGTCTGGAAAGACCTCACCGACAACGTGAACTCCATGGCCGGCAATCTGACCAATCAGGTGCGCAACATCGCCGGCGTGACCACCGCCGTAGCCAAGGGCGACCTCTCCACCAAAATCACCGTGGACGCGCGCGGCGAAATTCTGGAGCTGAAGAACACCATCAACACCATGGTGGACCAGCTCAATGCGTTCGCCAGCGAAGTGACGCGCGTGGCGCGCGAAGTGGGCACCGAAGGCAAACTCGGCGGCCAGGCGATGGTGAAGGACGTCGGCGGCGTCTGGAAAGACCTCACCGACAAAGATCGGA
>JAJYLS010000075.1 GCA_021787555.1 Acidobacteriota bacterium
GGATGGTGCGGTTCATGTTGTCGAACGTGATGCCCTGACCTGCCTGCGTCGCCAGCCCCAGGCTCGCCCCCGGGGGCGCCTCGATGCCGTTGGGATAGGGATGGCCCGAACGGAACGAGTCCGTAGGCGTCAGGTTCCCGTTCAAAGATTCGATATAGGGCGTGGTTTGATTGAACCCGATGGCATTCGTGCCCTGCCGGCCCCATGAATAGTAAATCCCATAGCCGCCGCGCAGGACCGTCCTGGGAGTGATGGCCCAACTGATGCCGAACCGCGGCTGCCAGTTGTTCCATTGCACGGCGAAAGGAGCGTCCGGCTGCCCGCCCACCCCCGCAAACAGCAGCCCGCCGGTCAGCGGATTCGCAAATTGCGTCGTGATCTGGCTGGCGTACGGGTTCACGCAGGTGAAGCAGAAGCCGGCGTTCATGCGGTCGTAGCGTTCCGACGGCGACTTGTTCACGTCCCACCGCAGGCCGATGTTGATCGTCACGTTCCTGCGCAGCTTGAAATCGTCCTGGATGAACGTGCCATAGTAGTGGTTGGCCACGAAATAAAGGGAATCCCACGAGACGTTTCCGGAGTTTGGATATCCCAGGAGAAGGCTCGCGATTCCAACACCCTGGGTCTTGACGGCGCCGTAGGGATTGCTTTGGGTCCAGAGAGGGCTGAAGTTGAACACGCCGTTCGGCTGCCCGGGAATCCCCGAGGAGCCGCTTTGCACGCCCAAAAACTCGAAGCCGTAATGCAGGTTGTGCAGGCCCTTGGTCTGCGTCACGCTGGCGTTGAAATCCCAGTTGTTGTCCACGCTGCCTTTCTGCTGGTTGGCGAAAACCTGCGCAAAGGTGTTCACATCGATCTCGGGGACGATGTTGGCGTGCGTTGTCGAGGGCACCAGCGGCATCGACAGGCCACCGATTTCATTTCCCGTGATGTTCTGCGGGACGGCGACGCCCTGAACGTTGAAATTCGTTAGGCGCGTAAACGACAGCTTCACGTCCGCCACCATCGAGGGCGACATCACCCGCGTCACGTCCGCGATCGCGGTGTAGCGCTGGGCCGTCGGAAAGGTCCTCGTATCCCCCGCGTTGTCGAACACGTTGCCGGGACCGTGCGACTGGTCGTGCTGTTGTGTCGTCAGCAGGCCGTAAGCGCGCGTGTTCTCGGAAAAATACTGGTCGATCCGCCCGATGTATTGGTCGTAGGCAAAATCGCGAGGTATGCCGGGCACCGACCGGTTTTTGGCTACACCCGGCGCCGTGGGCGCGGGATACAGATTCACGATCGCCTGCCCGATCGGGCTGATCCGGCTGGTGGGAATCATGTTCTTCGGAAACTGCTGCCGGCTGTACTGGCTGCATTGGCCCGCGGCATCGGTCTTCGCGCAGAATGTGGTCAGCGGATCGAAGATGTTGTATCCCGATCCGGCAAAATCTCCGTTGTGCCACGCCTCCGGCGGAACGCTCTGCGTAACCGAACTCGGGTTGTTCTGGCGGAAGCCTTCGTAGCTGCCGAAGAAGAATGTCTTGTCCTTGCGGACCGGCCCGCCCGCAGTCGCCCCGAAGATGTTTCGGATGTTGACTCCCTTCGGGATACCGCTCAGGTTCGATTGGTAAAAGTTCGCGTTCAGGGCTTCATTTCCGTAATAGTCGTACACGGTCCCGTGCAGGCGGTTCGATCCGGATTTCACGTTCACGTTGAACGTTCCGCCGGCGGCATGGCCGTATTGCGCGTCATAGGATGTGCCGCCCTGCAATTCCTGGACGGCATCCTGGTTGGGCACGATATCCCACGTCCCGCTGTCGCTCACCGGAGCGCCGTTCAGGTAGTATGCGTTGGAATTGGTCGGCGACCCGTTCACCGAAAAGCGGTCGCTGTTGTTCCGCACCGTCGTGTTGAAGCCGCCGCTGGTCATCCGCACGCCCTGCGCAAACGCCAGGTCCATCCACACCTGCCGCCCCGTGGACGGCATGTTCTCCACCTTGGTCTGATCCACCACGCCGCCGATCGACGCCCCGGCCGTATCGAGCAACCCCGGCGCGGCCGAGACCGTCACCTGCTGGTCGATGGTGCCCACCGCCAGCTTTGCGTTCAGGTTCAGTTTCTGCGCCGATTCCAGTGTCACGTTGTTGTAGACCATCTTTTGAAACCCGGGCGCTTCCATCGTGACCATGTACTTGCCCGGCAGCAGGTAAAGCAGCGAGTAGCCGCCAGCGGCGTCCGTCTTCGCCGTGTATGCCTGCCGCGTATCGATCTGGACCGCGGTCACTGTAGCCCCCGGGATAGCCGCTCCCGATGGATCCGTGACCTGCCCTGTAATCAACGCGCGGAACTCCTGGCTATAAGTGGGCGCAAAAATAACGCCTAGCCCCGCGAGAAGCAGCGCGACTTGAATTTTCATACCACCCATCCTGGCGGTGGTGCCGCCACTGGCGCCAGTTTCCCCTATTGGGATCGAGACTAATTCCCATCGCCGGGATTGTCAAGTACTGCACCGATTGCAATTGGCTGCGTGGCGCCTGCGGCGAATCCGACCGAAGCTGCAATGGTTCAAATGCTATACTCGCCACGAGCGAACCTGCTATGCGAGTAACAGTCATTGGAACGGGATATGTCGGAACGGTTACGGGCGCCTGCCTGGCGTACCTGGGGCATCGGGTTACCTGCGTCGATACCGATGCCGGAAAGATCGCCCGGCTCGAGCGCGGTGAATCTCCCATCTACGAGCCGCACCTCGAGACGATGCTCGAATTGGCCGCGCGCCGCGGCGGAATCGATTTCTCCACCTGCCTCGGACCCGCCACCGCAGCCAGCGACGTGGTCTTTATCGCCGTCGGCACGCCCCCACTCCCCTCCGGCGAGGCCAACCTCGGCTATCTGGAAGCTGCCGCTCGCAGCATCGGCAAGGCCATGGATGGCTCCCGATTCCGCGTCGTGGTGAACAAGTCCACCGTGCCCGTGGGATGCGGCAACCTGGTCGAGACCCTCGTGCGCGAAGGCATCGGGGAAGCCCATCCCGATCAGCGGCGCCAAATCCGCTTCGGCGTCGCCAGCAACCCCGAATTTCTCCGCGAGGGCTGCGCCGTGGCCGATTCGCTCTACCCGGATCGCATCGTAGTCGGCGCCGGCGATCCCGAAACCCTGGCCGTCATGCGCGAATTGTACGCGCCCCTGGTCGAGCAGGAGTTCGATCCCCCGCCGGGCGTCCCCAGGCCGGCCGGCCTCGCGCAGGTGCGTCTCCTCACCACTTCGCTCACCAGCGCGGAGATGATCAAGTACGCCGCCAACGCCTTTCTCGCAATGAAGATCGGATTCGCAAACGAGATCGCCAACATCTGCGAGCGCGTCGGCGCCGAAGCTCCGGAGGTCATGGCAGGCATCGGTCTCGATTCCCGCATCGGCGCGCGCTTCCTCAACGCCGGCATCGGCTGGGGCGGCAGTTGCTTCGGCAAGGACGTTCAGGCCCTGCTGCATACCGCCCGCGAGTACGGCTATGAGAGCAAACTCTTGCAGGCCGGGCTCGAGGTCAACGCCGCGCAGCGCCAGATGGTCATTCAGAAGCTCCAGGAGAAGCTCTACATCCTCAAGGGGCGCACGATCGGGCTGCTCGGTCTCGCCTTCAAGCCGGATACCGACGACCTGCGCGACGCCCCCAGCCTGCACATCGCCGAGCGCCTGCTCCAGATGGGCGCGCGCGTGAAAGCCTACGACCCCATCGCCAACCAGGCCTGCCGCGAACTGCACCCGGATCTGAAAATTCGCTACTGCGCCTCCCCGCGCGACCTGGCCGAGGATGCCGACGCCCTGGTCCTGGTCACCGAGTGGCAGGAATTCCGCCGCCTCGACCTCGCCGAACTGGCCGCCGTAATGGCCACGCCAATTCTGGTCGATGGCCGAAATCTCTTCCAGCCCGAAGCCGCCGCCGCCGCCGGCTTCGACTACAGCGGCATCGGCCGCGCCGCCCGGCCAGTTGTCAGTCGTCAGTTATCAGTTGTCAGTTCGAACTCATCAGCCGGCTGAAACTGACCATTCAGGACTCAGAACACAAAGCTCAAAACTGACAACTGAAAACTGATAACTTGTACCTGTGACCACCCTCTTCCCCTGCTACGCGCCCCCCGACCGCGCGTTTGCCCGGAAGATCGTCGATTTCCTCGAACGCGGCGCTGACCTGCGCATCTTCTTCGAGGAGGGCGAACTCCGGCCGGGGGAGAACCTCGCGGCGAAAGCCCGCGAGGGCCGCATGGCGGAGATCGTGCTTGTGCTGTTTTCGCGCGTTTCCCTGCCCTCCCGATGGCCCCGCGCCCAGTGGGAAGATGCCCTCGTGAAGGAGCCGCAGGCGGAGGACGTGCGCATCGCCTTCGTGCGCCTGGACGATTGCGTCCCGCCGCCGGTGCTCACGCCCCGATTCGAGGCGCGCCAGCTTCGCGAACTGAAGCGCTGGGTGCGCAACGGAGCGCTCGGCCGCGAGTTGCCGCTCGATCCCGACCTCGATGTCACCGGAATGGCCATTGCCGACCGCCCCGGAAACGAGATCGCCGTAAGCGCGGAGTTCGCCCGCCGCTTCGCCGACGTCTTCGCGGGCGATTTCGGCGCCGTCCTGCGCCTCGAATGCCATGGCCGCTCCCTGGCCGCTCTGGCCGGCGATCTGGCGGCGCAGCTCGAAATGCATCTCGAAGGCCCGCTCGAAGAAAACCTCGACCGCCTCCGCCAGTTCTGCGCCGAGCGCCGGCTGTTGTTCCTCTTCGAAGGCGATCCGCCTGAAGAGCTGATCTTCGGCGGCCGCTGCTCCACTCTGACGGCCCCCGCCGAACCTGCTGAAACCGCCAACGACGAACTCCGTGCTGCGCAGTACGTCCTCTCCAATCCCACCGGCGATTGGGCCGAGATCTGCCGTCAGGCGCGCAACGGCCGCCGCCTTACGCGCAACGCCGGCCGCATCGCCGAATGCTACGAGCTCATGTGCCAGTGGCACGCAGCCGCGCGGCAGCGCGACGACCGCGCCGCTCTGGACGAATCCGCACGCGAATTAATCTGGATCCTGGAATCCTGGGGCCGCGACGCCGAAGCGCGCGAACTGGAAAATTTGCGCGCGGCGCAATATGACGAGCAGATGAGCCTCGAGTTCTGAGTTCTGAGTTCCGAGTTCTGAGTTTCGAGTCTCGACTCATAACTCACAACTCATAACTCATAACTCAATCAATCAACCCATTCCTCACCGCGAACCGCACCATCTCGTTGATGCTGTGCAGGTTCAGCTTCTCCATAATCCGTCCGCGGTGCGCGTCCACCGTGTACACGCTCAGGTTCAGAATGCCCGCGATCTCTTTGTTCGTCTTGCCCTCCGCCAGCATTTGCAGCACCTCGCGCTCGCGGCTGGTGAGCAGGTCGATGGGGTTGGTCACGTGCCGCCGGTAATCGTCCAGCACCGCGTTCGAAACCGCCGGGCTGAGGAAACCCTCGCCCGAAGCTACCGCGCGCACCGCCGCAACCAGGTCGCCCGCCGGCGAGTCCTTCAGCAGGTACCCGCGCGCGCCCGCGCGCAATGTCTCCCGCACATACACCGAGTCCTTGTGCATGCTCAGCGCCAGCACGCGCGAATGCGGTAGCGAACTCGCCACCCGCCGCGTCGCCTCGATCCCGTTCAGCTCCGGCATTGCCACGTCCATCACCAGGACGTCCGGCCGAAGCTGCTCCGCCAGTTCCACGGCCTCGCGGCCATTCCCCGCCTCGCCCACGATCTCCATATCGGGCTGGGCGCTCAGGATCATCTTGAAGCCCTGGCGAACCACGGCGTGGTCGTCAGCCAGCAGGATTCGAATACGTTTCATGGCGAACCGGTACCGTTACTTCAATTTCAACACCTTCGCCGGGTCGTGAGCGAACCGCTACGTCCCCCCCGGCGCTACGCGCCCGCGCGCGCATCCCGATCATCCCCAGCCCGCGCGCCCCCGAGGGCGTCGGAGCCGCACCGAGCCCCCGCCCATCGTCGCGAATCTTCAACCGGATCCGGCCCGGCGTGCCCCCTGGGCCCGGTGCCAGCGTCATCCACACGTGTTTCGCCGCGGCGTGCCGCGCCACGTTCGTCAGCGCCTCCTGCGCGATCCGGAACAGGTGCGTCTCGGTTTCGTCCGGTAGCCGGCCGGAATAAGAAGAATCGAGCTGCACATCGATTCCCGTGCGCGCGGCAAACCCCTCCCCCAGCCACCGCAGCCCCGCCTCCAGCCCGAAATCGTCCAGAATGGTCGGCCGCAGGAGTTGCGACATTTGCCGCACGTTCCCGATCGCTTCGTCCACCAGCCGCTGGCAGTCCGCCAGCCGCTGCGCGGACAGGCCCCCGCCACTCGATTCGAGCGCGGTCAGGTTGGTCTTCACCGCCGTCAGCGATTGCCCCAGTTCGTCGTGCAGTTCGTGCGAGAACCGCCGCGCCGTCGCCTCCTGGTCTTCCAGCATGTGCCATGACACCCGCCCCAACTCCGCCGTCTGCCATTCCATGCTGCGCGAGAGCCGCAGCACCAGCCCCACCGTGATCGCCGCGAACACCAGCGCCAGCAGCACACTCGTGGCGGCGAACACCAGCGATACGTCGAACAGCCGCGACGACCGCCGGTCGATCTGCGCCTGCGCCGCGCTCACTTTGCGGTATTCCGCTTCCACCAGCCGCGCCACCACCGAAATGAACGCCTCGTGGTCGCGAAAGAGGTCCACCGATGCGTACGTCTCGATATTGTCGCTGGTCAGCAGCCGCCGCGCTTCATGCGAGAAATCCATCGAGGTCTGCCGTAGCCGCAGCCATAGGTGTGCGTCCGGCGTCTGCGAGCCCTCCGCCGAGATGTGGTCGATGTCCCGGTCGGCCTCGTTCAGTTGTGCCATGATACGGTCGTAATCCACCGAATCCGGATCCCGCGCCAGCACCGAAAATACTTCGCTGAGCGTCGTCTGCTGCGCATGCAGATCGTCGATCAGCCGGTTCGTCACCGCCTGCTCGCGCACCATCGCGGCGGCATTCTGCTGGATCGATTCGATATTCCGCACGCCCACGAACGCCGCCGCCAGCAGCAGCAGGATCACCAGCCCGAATCCGGCGATCAGGACACGGACGATAGTTTGATGCGTGATGCGCGACGGGAGCATGGCTGCGGCTTTGGGGTGCGCCGCCTCTCTCCAGTATCGCCTGCCGGGGGGCTGCCTCCTATCCCTCCCCCAGGCTAATCCCGATTACTAATAAACCTTAACCGTATTTTGCCCGAATTCGTGAAGCACTCTAGCCCATGCAGGCTATCGGCTTTTCGGCTCCCATGCGGCACCATGGAATTGTGAGCGGGCTAGTGAGGCCCGCCGGGAGAGAAGAAACTATGAAGAAAGCCTTACTTGCAATCGCCCTCGCGGTTGCCACACCTTTGATGTTCGCGGCGCCGGCCCAGAACCCGCCCGCCAAGACTGCCTCGAAGAAGGCCCACAAGCACGGCAAGAGAGCGCCGAAAAAGGGCACTACCAAGGCCCACGCCAAGAAGTAACTTCGACCTCGATGAAAAGCCCCGCCCGTGATCGCAGCAAGTCCGTGCGGGGCTCTTCTTTACTCCTCAAATCTTAACTCCAAACTCCTCCACTCCCTCCACAATCTCCAGCAGCAGCCGCGCACCGCGCCCCAGCACCTCCGGCGAGATCCGCTCGTCGGCGCCGTGCGCCCGGTTCTCCCGGTCCTCGCGGGCGAAGATGGGCACGCCGTACACTGGTATCCCTTTCTGCCGCAGAGAGGCACCGTCCGTGGCGCCGCGCTGCATGTACGGAACCACCACGGCGCGCCGGCTCGCGCGGCGAAACACCGCTTCCATCGTCCGGTAGAGTGAAGTCGAAATCGGGCTCGGCCCCGTGGCCGGCAGGTCGTGCCCCGGCGCCAGAACTATCTCCACCTGGTTGTCGTTGACGATCCGGTGCAGCCGGGCCAGGATTTCCGCGCACGTTTCGCCGGGCAGCCGCCGCACGTCTACCTGCGCCTCGGCCCCGCCGGGTATCGCGTTCACCACCGTCCCCGCGTGCAGAACGTCCGGCGAAACGGTCGTCCGCAACTGCGCATCCAGCTCCGGATCGCGGTCGCGAATCGCATTCGCCGCCGGTATCGCCGTTTGCCGCCGTTCGAGCCGCGGAATCAGATGCACCAGCCACTGGTATTCCGGCAGCCGCGAGATTTCGCTGAAATACCGCCGCGTCGTCGAATTCAGGCGCACCGGTTGGTCCGCGTCCGCCAGCGCCACGATCGCCCGCGCCACCCGCACCAGCGGATTGTCCGGCCGCGGCAGCGATCCGTGCCCGGCTGTGCCCCGCGCCCGCACCAGCACCGGCGTCGGCACCTTCTCCGCTGTCTGGATCTGGTACAGCGTCGCCCCGGACGGCAACTCCAGCGCCACCCCGCCTTCGTTCAGCGCGAAAGCCGCATCGATCTTTTTCCAAGCGTTGCGCACCAACCATTCCATGCCCGTCGATTCCTCTTCTTCATCCGCCTCCGACAGTAGCAGCAGCCCGCGCGAGAGGGGCCGGTTCATTCGCCGCAGCTCCACCATCACCGCCAGTTCCGCCGCCAGCAGCGACTTGTCGTCCACCGTGCCGCGGCCATACACGAACCCGTTCTGTATCGTGGCGGAAAAGGGTGGCACCGTCCAGCGGGCGCGTTCCGCCGGTACTACGTCGGAATGTGCCATCAGCAGCAGCGGGCGCGCCCCGCTCCTGCCCGGCAATCGCGCCAGGAAATTCAGGCGTGTGGGATTTCCCCCCAGCAGCTCACAGGGAATCCCCTCCCGCTCCGCTACCTGCTGGAGATACCGCGCTGCTAGGGTCTCGTTCCCCGGCGGATTTGAAGTGTCGATGCGAACCAGGTCCGTGAGATACCGGCCCGCGCGCACTTCGAGACTCTCCTGCCCCGTCGCCGCCCACGCGGCCGTCGCCAGGCATACAGCCAACCCCGCCTTCCAGACCCGCATTGGTCAATATATTAACGGATTGAACGCGCGTTTCCTAGCCGTCTGCGCACCGCCGCGTGTTCCGCCGCACGGCTGACCTCATCTCTTTTTTCGAGGCGATGATAGTCTTGTAAACGATGGATCGGTTAAACCGGCAAATCACGCTTGCCGCCAGGCCGCACGGCATGCCTAAAGAATCCGATTTCCGGCTCGTCGAGTCGCCGGTGCCCAGGCCCGCATCCGGCGAGGTGCTCGTCCAGGCACTGTATCTCTCGGTCGATCCCTACATGCGCATCCGCATCAATGGCGCGTCGTCTTACGCACAAAGCGTCCAACCCGGCGAAGTGATGGTCGGCGGAGTGGTCGGCCGGGTCGTGGAATCCAACGATCCGCGCATCGCCGTCGATGATGTCGTCGAGGGCATGCTCGGCTGGCAGAAGTATGCCGTCGCTCCCGCTAAGACGCTGCGCAAAATCGATCCCAAAAACGCGCCCGTTACCACGGCGCTTTATGTGCTCGGCATGCCCGGCCTCACCGCTTACTTCGGCCTCCTCGATATCTGCCACCCCCAGCCCGGCGAAACGGTGGTGGTCTCGGGCGCCGCCGGAGCGGTCGGCTCCCTGGTCGGCCAGATCGCCAAAATCAAGCGCTGCCGGGCCATCGGCATCGCCGGCACCAACGAAAAGGTCCGCTTCATCACCCAGGACCTCGGCTTCGAAGGCGGATTCAATTATAAGGAGACGCCGGACTACACCGCCAGGCTGAAGGATCTCTGCCCCAACGGCATCGACGTCTACTTCGATAACGTCGGCGGCTCCATCACCGATGCCGTCATGAAGCTCCTCAACACCCGCGCCCGCGTGGCCGTCTGCGGCCAGATCTCCCAATACAACGCCGACCGTCCCGAGATGGGTCCCCGCTGGCTCGGCCAACTCGTCGCCAAGCAGGCCAAAGTCGAGGGCTTTCTGGTCCACCAGTTCGCCGACCGTTACGATGAGGGGCTGCGCCAGCTTTCCACCTGGCTCCGCGAAAAGCGCATCCGCTACCGCGAGGATATCGTCGATGGCATCGAGAATGCACCCCGCGCCTTCATTGGCATGCTCGAAGGCCACAACATCGGCAAGCAACTGGTGAAAGTCGGGTAGCGCAGGCTTGCAGCCGGGCTAAAAGCCCGCGCTACCGGTGTGGGAGCTGCGAGGCGTCCCAGCCGCCGCCGAGGGCCTCGATGAGCATGACGCTGGCCACCATGCGGCTGCTCAGGATTCCGATCGCCGTGGCCTGATTTCCCAAGAGCACCGTTTGCGCGGTGAGCACGTTGATGTAATCGACCAGGCCCTGGCGGTATTGCGCCATGGTGAGATCGAGCGACTGCTGCGCGGCCTTCACCGCCGCGTCTTCCGCCACGGATTCCCGATCGAGAATGCGCAGCGCGGCGAGATTATCCTCGACCTGCTGGAACGCGGAAAGGACGGTCTGGCGGTAAGTCGCCGCCGCGAAATCGTAAGCAGCCTGGGTCTCCTGGAGCGTGCCGCGGCGGCGGCCGAAATCCAAGATGGTTTCCGCCGCCTGCGGCCCGGCCGACCAGAAATGGCTCGACCAGGAAAACAGTTTCTGAAACAGGGAGCTTTCCAGACCGGCCACGCCGGTGAGCGTGAGAGTCGGATAATAAGCCGCGGTGGCCACGCCGATCTCTTCGTTGGCCGCAGCCACCGCCCGCTCGGCCGCGGCAATATCCGGCCTGCGCTGGAGCAGTGCCGAGGGGACCCCCACCGGCACTGGCGGCGGAGGCGTGATCCAGGGGACTTCCGGAATCGTCAGTTCGGCCGGCGGGCGCCCCGTCAGGATGGCGATGGCGTGTTCGTACGCCGACCGCTGCACCCCCACGTCGATAAGTTGCGCGCGCGTGGTTTCAAGCTGCGTTTGCGCCAGCGCCACGTCGGTCTGAGCCGCCACGCCCTGGCGGAAGCGCGCCTGCGTCAGGTCGAGCGACTGCTGGTAGAGCATCACGGAATCCGCGAGCAATTTCGCGCGTGCGTCGAGGCCGTGCATCGCAAAATAATCTTCCGCCACCGCGGCCTGGTAGGAAAGCTTGGCGTTTTCGAGGTCCGCCGCGCTCGTTTGCGCGGTGTCGGTGGCCGCGGCGATGCTGCGGCGGATGCCGCCCCATATATCCAGCTCCCAGGAAAAATCGAACGGCAGCGTGTAAGTCTGGCGGATAGCGGTCGCGGCGCCGCCGCCCACGATTCCGCCGCTGCTGACCACGCCGGCGCCGAGATTGGTCGATATGCTCGAGTAATTGGCCGTGGGCGCCGTGGTCAGGGTGGGGAACAGCGCCGAGCGCGCGACCTTGACGGCCGCCCTCGCCTCGCGATACTGCGCTTCGGCGGCCAGCACGTTCTGGTTCGAAATGGACACTTGCTCCTCCAGCGCGTTGAGCGCCGGATCGTGGTAGACCTCCCACCATTTGCCGCGGATTGCGCCCTCCATGGGCGTCGCCTGCCTCATGTATTCTTTGAATTCGGGCGGCGGCTGCTCCTTGTAGGCCGGCGGGACCGGCGCGGGCGGGCGCTTGTAGTTCGGGCCGACCATGCAGGCGGGAGAAAAAAGGAGGAGAGCAAGAAGGGCACGCCTCATCTCCGCCTCCGCAGGCGATCGAGGGAGAGGTAGACCACCGGGGTCGTGTACAACGTCAGAAGCTGGCTGACGATGAGGCCGCCGATGATGGTGATGCCTAAGGGCCGCCGCAGTTCCTTCCCCATTCCCAGCCCGATGGCCAGCGGCGCCGCACCCAGCATGGCAGCCATGGTGGTCATGAGGATCGGGCGGAAGCGCAGCAGGCAGGCTTCATAGATTGCATCCCGCGAGTCCCGGCCCTCGTTGCGCTCCGCCGCGAGCGCGAAATCGATCATGAGAATGGCGTTCTTCTTGACGATGCCTATCAGCAGGATGATCCCGATGATCGCCATGACGGTGAGCTCGACGTGGAGCGCGAGCAGCGCGAGCAACGCGCCCGCCGCCGCCGAGGGCAGTGTCGAGAGGATCGTCAGGGGATGGACCGGGCTCTCGTACAAAATGCCCAGCACGATGTACACGGTGGCCAGTGCGGCGGCGATGAGCATCGGCTCGGTGGAGAGCGATTGCTGGAAGGCCTGCGCCGTTCCGGTAAAGCTGTAGTGGATGGAAGAGGGCACGTGGGCCTTTGCGGCGACGCTTTGGATGGCGTTGACCGCGTCGCTCAGCGCCACCCCTTGCCTCAAATTGAAGGAAATGGTGACCGAAGGAAACAGGCCCTGGTGGTTGACGACCAGCGGCGCGAGATCGGTGCTGAAATGCGCGATGGCATCCAGCGGGACTTCGTTGCCGTCCGGCGCGCGCACGTAGATTTCGTGCAGCGCCTTCGGGTTCTGCCAGTACGGCGGCGCCACCTCCATTACGACGTGGTATTGGTTGAGGGATCTGTACATGGTCGAGACCTGCCGCTGCCCGAAGGCGTCATAGAGCACCGTATCCATGAGCTGCGACGAGATGTTGAAGCGCGCGGCGGTATGGCGGTCGTAGGTGATGTTCGATTCCAGGCCCTGGTTTTGCTGGTCGCTGTTGACGTCCGCGATCATGGGCAGGCGGCGCAGTTCGCGCAGCATGCGCGGCCCGAAGGCGCTCAGGTCGGCCAGGTTGTCGGACGTCATGGTGAATTCATACTCGGCCGCCGTCAGCCGCCCGCCCACGCGCACGTCCTGCGAAGCGACCAGGTAGGTCGCCACGCCCGGCACCCTGGCCAGCTTCGGCCGGAGCCGCGCAATGATCTGCTGCGCGCTGGCTTGGCGCTGGCTGAGAGGCTTGAGGGTGATGAACATGCGCGCGGTGTTGGCGGCGCCGCCGCCGCCGGTGAACCCGAGGACGTAGTTCACCGCCGAGTCGGCTTTCACGATGTGGAGGACCTGGAGGAGTTGGTGCTCCATCTGGTCGAAGGAGGTGTCCTGGTCGGCCTCGATCATCCCCATCATGCGGCCGTTGTCCTGCTCGGGGAAAAAGCCCTTAGGCACCTTCACGAACAGGTATCCCGACACCACGATGGTGGCCACCAGCACGAGCAGCGTGATCGCGGGATGGCGCAGCACCACGGTGAGGCTTCGCCCGTATTGCCGCACGATCCAGTTGAAGGCGCGTTCGCTCGCACGATACATCCGCCCGTGCCGCCGTTCCTCGCGCAGCATGTGGGCGCACATAGTGGGGGTCGTGGTGAGGGAGATGCCCATGGAAACCAGGATGGCCACCGAGAGCGTCACGGCGAATTCATGGAACAGCCGCCCGACAATCCCGCCCATGAACAGCAGCGGAATGAACACCGCCACCAGAGAGAGGCTGATGGTGAGCACGGTGAACCCGATCTCCCGCGCGCCTGCGAGCGCGGCTTCAAAGGCGCCGAGTCCCTGCTCGCGGTAGCGCGTGATGTTCTCGATCACCACGATGGCGTCGTCCACCACGAAGCCCGTCGAGATGGTCAAGGCCATCAGCGAAAGATTGTCTAGGGTGTAGCCGCACAGGTACATCACGCCGAAGGTGCCGATGAGCGACGCCGGCACCGCAACGCTGGGGATGAGGGTCGTGCGCACACTGCGCAAGAACGCGAACACCACCAGGATCACCATGCAGATGGCGATCAACAGCGTGATTTCCACTTCCTTGACGGAGGCGCGGATGGTCACCGTCTGGTCCATGGGCACGTGGACGTCGATGGAGCGCGGGATGGCCGCCTCGAGCTGCGGCAGCGCGGCGCGCATCTGGTCCACGGTGTCGATGACGTTGGCGCCGGGCTGCTTGAAGATGATCATCAGCACCGAAGGCTTGCCGTTCACGAATCCGGCGGCGCGCAGGTCCTCGACGGCGTCCACCGCTTCGCCCACGTCGGAAATGCGCACGGGCGCGCCGTTGCGGTAGGCGACGAGCAGCGGAGCGTAGTCTTTCGCTTGGAAGATCTGGTCGTTGGCCCCGATCTCGTGGACGCGCACGCCGTCGGAAAAGAAGCCCTTGGGCGTGTTCGCGTTGGCGCCCGCGAGTGCGGCGCGCACGTCCTCGAGTCCGATGTCGTACTTGTTCAGGGTCCACGGATTCAGCTCGATGCGCACCGCCGGGAGCGACGAGCCACCCACCAGCACCTGCCCCACGCCGCTGATCTGCGAAAGCCTTTGCGCGAGGATGGTGGAGGCCGCATCGTACATGGCGCCGCGGTCGAGCACGTTGGAGGTGAGCGCCAGAATCAGGATCGGGATATCGGCGGGGTTGATCAGGCGGTAGGTGGGATTGGTCGGCAGGTTCGCGGGCAGATAGCCGCGGGCCGCGTTGATGGCCGCCTGCACGTCGCGCGCGGCGGCGTTGATGTCGCGGCTGAGGTCGAACTGGAGCGTGATGCTGGTGCTGCCCAGGCTGCTCGAGGACGTCATCTCGCTGACCGACGCGATAGAGCCGAGCTGGCGCTCGAGCGGCGTGGCCATGGAAGACGCCACGGTTTCCGGGCTGGCCCCCGGGAGGCCCGCGCTCACCGAGATGGTGGGGAAGTCTATTGACGGCAGGGGCGCGACCGGGAGCAGGAAAAAGGCCACCCCGCCGGCGAGCGCTACCGCTACCGTGAGCAAGGCGGTGGCGACGGGGCGGCGAATGAAGGGCTCGGAGATGTTCATGCCCGCCGCCCCCCGAATCGCCGAGCCAGGCGATCGAAGTACAGGTAGATCACCGGGGTGGTGTACAGCGTGAGAAGCTGGCTCACCATCAGGCCGCCGATGATGGCGATGCCCAGCGGCCGCCGCAACTCCGAGCCCATTCCCGAGCCGAGCGCCAGCGGCACCGCGCCGAGCAGCGCCGCCATGGTGGTCATCATGATCGGCCGGAAGCGCAGCAGCGAAGCCTGGTAGATGGCCTCGCGCGGCGCCATGTGCTGTTCGCGCTCGGCCTCCAGCGCGAAATCGATCATCATGATGGCGTTCTTCTTCACGATGCCGATGAGCAGCACCAGGCCGATGAGAGCGATGAAGCTGAAATCGTTGTGCGTCAGCATGAGCGCGATCAGCGCTCCCACACCTGCCGAAGGCAGCGTCGAGAGAATCGTCAGCGGGTGGATGTAGCTTTCGTACAGCACGCCCAGCACGATGTACACGCTGATGATGGCCGCGAGGATGAGCGCGCCCTCGTGCGCCAGCGAGCCCTCGAAGGCTGCCGCCGCGCCCTGAAAAGCGCCGCGCACGCTGACCGGCAGCTTCATCTGCCGTTCGATCCTGTTCACCTCATCCACCGCTTTGCCGAGCGACGCGTTGGGCGCCAGGTTGAAGGAAATCGTCACCACCGGGAACTGGCCCTGGTGGTTAATGGTGATCGGTGCGCTGGTCTCTTCGATATGCGTGAACAGGCTGAGCGGCACCTGGTTGCCCTGCGGGAAAGTCGAAGCGCTGGCCGATGGGGCGCCGCTCAGATCGCCGCTGGTCAAGGAGCCCGACGGCGCGCCGCCCGATGGCAGTGACAGCGTGTTGGCGTTGGCCGTGGGATTGGCGCTCGGAGCCGCTACCGACGCGCTCGCCGTGCTCGGCTGGCTGGCCGGCGCGAGCGATGGCGCGCTCACCGGCTGCGTCTGGCTGGCGATCGTCCCGGTCGAAGCCGAAAACGTCGGGGCCGCCAGTGTTCCGTTGGAAGCCGCCGCCGCCGATGCCGTGGACGGGCCGAAACCCTGCAACGCTGCCACTCCGCCCGCCACTGTCCCCGGGTTCGCGGCCGCGGCCCCCGTGACGATCGCCGACCGCACGTAAATATGGCTCAAATCAAGCGGGTTTCGCTGGAATGTCGGTTTCAGTTCCAGCACGACGTGGTATTGGTTGAGCTGGGTGAACATGGTCGAGATCTGCCGCTGCCCATACGCGTCGTACAGCGTCTCGTCGATGACCTGCGTGTTGATCCCCAGCCGTGAGGCGGTATCGCGGTTGTAAACCAGCGCGGTCTCCAGGCCGTTGTTCTGCTGATCGCTGGCCACGTCGCGAAGCTGCGGGATCCTGCTCAACCGCTCCATCAGCCGCGGCGCGATCGAGTGCAGCTCGGCCGGGTTGGGGTCCTCCAGCGTGTACTGATACTGCGCGCGGGTTACGCGGTTGTCCACGGTGATGTTCTGCACCGGCTGAAGGTACAGCGCTATGCCCGGCACCTTGGCCAGCGCGGGATCGAGCCGCCGGATGATCTGGCTGGCGCTCGCCTTGCGCTGCGCCAGCGGCTTCAGGTTGATGAGCATGCGCCCGGAGTTCAGCGTCGTGTTGATGCCGTCGATGCCGATGAAGGACGAGAGGCTCGCAACCGCCGGGTCGCGCAGCACCACCTGAGCCAGCTTCCGCTGCTCCGCCACCATCTCCGGGAACGAGACGCTCTGGTCCGCCACCGAAATTCCCTCGACCACCCCGGTGTCCTGTACCGGGAAAAATCCTTTGGGAATCGCCAGGAACAGGAGCACCGTGAGCACCAGCGTGCCGCCGAACAGCAGCAGCATGAGGAACTGGCGGTTCAGTGTCCATTCGAGTGTCCGGCCGTAATAACCGATTACGCGGTTGAGCGCGCGCTCGGAGACGCGGTAGAAGCGGCCCTGGTTCTCTTCCGGCACGTGCTTGAGGAGCCGCGCCGACATCATGGGCGTGAGGGTCAGCGAAACCATCGCCGAAACCAGGATCGTGACCGCCAGCGTGATTGCGAATTCGCGGAACAGCCGGCCCACGATGTCGCCCATGAACAGCAGCGGAATCAGCACGGCGATCAGCGAAACCGTGAGCGAGATGATAGTGAACCCGATCTGCTCCGCGCCTTTGAGCGCCGCTTCGAGCGGCGGGTCGCCGGCTTCCACGAAGCGCGAAATGTTCTCGATCATCACGATGGCATCGTCCACCACGAACCCCGTGGAAATGGTCAGCGCCATCAGGGTGAGGTTGTTCAGGCTGTAGCCGAGCAGGTACATCACGCCGAACGTGCCCACCAGCGAAAGGGGCACCGCCACACTCGGAATGATGGTGCCCGAAAGGCTGCGCAGAAACAGGAAGATCACCATCACCACCAGCCCTATGGTGAGCAGCAGCTCAAACTGCACATCCGCCACCGACGCGCGGATGGTGGTGGTCATGTCCGTGAGCACAACCGTGTGGATGGAAGCCGGGAGCGACGCCGTGAGCTGCGGCAGCAGGGCCTTGATGGAATCCGCCACCGCGATGGTATTGGCGCCAGGCTGCCGTTGGATGTTCACGATCACCGCCGGGGTCATGTTCATCCAGGCGGCTTCCCACGCGTCCTCGACGTCCTCGGTTACGTCCGCCACCTGGGTCAACGCCACCGGCGCTCCGTTCTTGTAAGCCACGATGAGGCGCGCGTAGCCCTTGGGCGAGAGCAACTGATCGTTGGCTTCAATGGTGTACGCCTGGTGCGGTCCGGAGAGGCTGCCCTTGGCCAGGTCCACGTTGGCCGCCACGATGGCGCTGCGGAGGTTCTCCAGGTTGAGCCCGTAGATAGCCATGGTGGTGGGGTTCGCACGGATGCACACAGCCGGCTTCTGCCCGCCGCTGATGCTTACCAGCCCCACGCCCGGCAGCTCGGAAATCTTGGGCGCCAGGTGCGTATCCGCCAGGTCCTCTACCTGCGGCAGCGGCAAATCTTTCGAGTACAGCGCGAGCGTCAGGATCGGTGCGTCCGCCGGGTTGATCTTGCGGTAGATCGGCGGCGTCGGCAGGTCCACCGGCAGGTACGTCGAGGCCGTGTTGATGGCCTGCTGCACCTCCTGTTCGGCGACGTCGATATTCAGCGAGAGATCGAATTGCAGCGTGATGAGCGAGCTCCCCGCCGAGCTGTTCGAGGTCATCTGCTGCAATCCGGGCATTTGGCCGAACCAGCGCTCCAGCGGGGCGGTGACCGAAGACGCCATCACTTCGGGACCGGCCCCGGGTAAAACGTCACCACCTGAATGGTCGGAAACGCCACCTCCGGCAGCGCCGAAACCGGGAGTTGGGTGTACGCTACGATCCCCGCCAGCAGAATGCCGGCCATGAGGAGCGAGGTCGCCACCGGCCGCAGGATGAACGTGCGCGACGGGCTCATTTGCTCCCCTTGGGAATCTCCGCATTCACTTTGGCGCCGGCGTGCAGCCGGTCAACTCCTTCCGTCACGACCACGTCGCCCGGAGAAACGCCGGAAAGAATTTCTGACTCGGAGGGGCCAGTCGCACCAACTTCGACCTTCCGGTTCACCACGGTCTCGTCCGGCTGCACCAACCAGACGTACGTCTCCGTCCCATTTCGCTGGATGGCGGCGTTCGGAACCAGCGTCACGTTCCGCAGTTCTTTCAGTTGCAGGCGTGCGTTGACGAATTGATTGGGGAACAGTGCCTCCCTGGGATTGTTGAAGATGGCGCGCAGCCGCACCGTCCCGGTGGTGGGATCGATCTGGTTGTCGATGGTCTCCAGCCGTCCTTCCGCCAGCTTCGTGGTGAAAGCCTCATCGAATGCCGCCACCGGCAGCGTCGCTCCCGCCGCCATCCTGCGCCGCACTTCCGGAATCTGCTGCTCGCCGATGGTGAACACCACCGTGATGGGATCGATCTGCGTGATCACTACCAGCGGCGTGACGTTGGCGCTCACAATGTTGCCCGGATCGACCAGGCGCAGCCCCACGCGCCCGGTAATCGGCGCCGTGATGCGGCAATAAAAAATGTTCAGTTTGGCGCTGGCGATCTGCCCCTGGTCGCTGGTCACGTCGCCTTCGTACTGCTTCACCAGCGAGACCTGGGTGGCGTAGGTCTGCTCCGGAATGGCATGCTGCGGCAGTAGCGCGGCGTAGCGCGCCAGGTCTATGCGCGCGTTCGCCAGCAGCGCCTGGTCGCGCACCAGCGCCCCCTGGAATTGCGTGAGCTGCGTTTCGTACGGCCGCGCGTCGATGTCCACCAGCAGGTCGCCCTTGTGTGCCAGTTGCCCTTCGCGATACAGCACATCCATCAGCTCGCCGTCGATGCGGCTGGTCACCGTGACGGTGTAGATCGGTACCACCGTGCCCAAGCCATTGACATTGATGGCGATGCTGCCGCGATGCGCCCGCGCCGCCACCACGCTGATCGCCGGAGGCGGCGGCGCTTTCGTTGCCTGCTGGTGCGATGCCAGCCAGTGCAGATACAGCAGCAGCAGCACTGCCCCGAGAATCGCCAGCAGCAGAATGACCCGGATCCTGCGCCACAGCGACGGCCGCCTGCGCCCGCGCCGTATGGTGGGCGGCGCCGGTGGCGGCGCCGGTGGCGGTGCTGGCGGCGGCGCCGTCCGCCTGATCGCTCGTACGCGGTTTCGTGGCATAGGGCGCGGCGACCCGGCGGCCTAGATCACCACCCGCCCGTTGTATGAGGATTGCCCTTGGCGCATCACCGAGGGCTGAGGGCACTCCGCTTGCCATCCGCCGCGAACTCCGTGCGGTTGCTTACGGCGCCGGCACCACCTCAAACATCAGCGACGTACCTTGGTAGAACGGCTGGTAGTAAATTCCTCCGCAATTGTACATCACGCCGCCCCCGTAATACGTGGGCTGCTCCACGCACCCGTATGGAAGCGCCGGCACCACCGTGCCCATCGCCGGCGGTCCGTACACCACCGGCGGCGCCACCGTGTTGCCCAACGCCAACCCGGCGGCCGCGCCGATCAGCCCTCCCGCCAGTGCCGCGCCCCACGCCGGCCCGCCGCCCCATCCCGGCCCGCGCCTGCGGTCGATCACCACACCGCGCCGCCCCCATCCTTCGCGGCCTCTGCGCCCTCCGCGCCCGACCCGTGTGAATCTCTGCGGACCGTAGCCCTCCATCCGCGCGAACGCAGGCAGCGCGAGTGTGCCCGCCATGGCCGCGCTCATCAGCAATGCTGTCAGCGTTTTCATTGTGCTCCCTCCTGAGTTGTCCTGGGCCGAAGTTGGTCCCACGTCACCGCCGCCGAACCCTTCGGCTTGGTGAAAAGGAACGTCTGCTTCGGAATTTTCGGGTTGATCTGCCAGTTCGAAAATTCTACGTTTACCCGCGGCTGGCCTGGGATGTTCTTGTAGATGATCGCCAGCCGGTGCGGCAGCACGGGGTTCGGCCCGGTGACCCACAACTGCCAGTCCGCATCCGGCTCGCGGTAGGCCAGGTGGAGAAGTTGTTGCCCGTTCACGTTCACGATCCCGACCTCGTCGGCGTCCGTAAGTCCTTCGGACATAAATTTGTAGGGATCGCTTCGCAGAAACGGCAGCAGCGGCAGATGCGCCTGCATCTTGCTCTTCAGCACATCCAGCGCGTCGTCGATGCCGCCAGGCGCCGCGAGCGTGGTGTACATTTTTTCCCGCGTCGGCATCATCGTGATGTTGTTGCCGTCGTACCACAGGGTCACGTCCGAGGTGTCGGATTTCACTTCGAGGCGCATCCGGTTCGGCCGTTCGATGTCCACGTCGATATGTTTGAAAAAGTCCAGCATCTGGCCGTCGGTGGCCGGTTCCTCGCGCATGATGCGGGCCGTAAATGTGAAGCTTTTCGCAGTCCGCAGTTGGTCGCTCATGGTCTTCAGCGCCTGCATCGCCACCGGCTCCAGGTCCGGTGACGTGCCGGTCGTGACTGCCGGTTGTTTGACGCGCTCGGCATGTTGAGTCTGCACCCACAGGCCCAGTCCCATTGCGGAGATCGCGGCTGCGATTGCCAGCAACGGTAAGTGGAGTTGTTTCATACGGGCGGAGTGTGCAGCTATTCTGCCAATGCCCGAATCGCTACAAGCGTCAAGAG
>JAJYLS010000408.1 GCA_021787555.1 Acidobacteriota bacterium
TCTGGCTCGACACCCTCATTCGCAACGAGTGGCTCCTCCGCCGCCTCTTCCTCGCCGAAGCCCAACTCTGGGAGCACGGTTTCCAGAAAGCCTGGGGTCTCTCCCAAACCGCACCCATCGGCCACGTCTTCGTGTGCCGCGAAGACAGCTTCCGCCATCTCCAGCGCCGCATCAACGACACCCAGCGCAACCTCGCCCGCGCCCTCGACCAGCTCCAGCGCCTCCAAAAAGACCGTGGGACAGGCCTCCCGGCCTGCCCAAGCCGCGAAGCGGCGCCCCAACCCGATCCCCAATCAACCCCTTCCGAATCAACCACTCCCCCCGAAATTGGCTTCGTTCCGTCCCCCAACCCCCAGCCCCTGGCCCCCAACCCCGCGAGCGCAGCGAGCCGGCCCCCAACCCCCAGCCTCAAGCGCAGTGAGCCTGTGCTAGCATGAGGATTTCCATAACACCTTGATTAAACCTCGCGGACCTGCAAGCAGACCGTCCAGCCGCGTGTGCTAGCATGAGGATTTCCATAACACCTTGATTAAAGCCGTCAAAGGAACCAGGGATTTACTACCTCCATCCACCGCCGTGTGGAACCGCGTCGAGCAGGCCGCCCGCAAAGTCTTCCGCGCCTATAACTACCACGAGATCCGCACGCCCATCCTCGAGGAAACCCAGCTCTTCGCCCGCGGCGTCGGCCAGGAAACCGACATCGTCACCAAGGAGATGTACACCTTCGAGGACCGCGACGGCACTTCCGTCACCCTCCGCCCCGAAGCCACCGCCTCCGTCATCCGCGCCTACATCGAGCACCGCCTCGACCAGCGCCCCGGCGTCCAGAAGCTTTACTACATCGGCCCCATGTTCCGCCGCGAGCGCCCCCAAAAGGGCCGCTACCGCCAGTTTTTCCAGATCGGCGCGGAGGCCATCGGCTCCGAATCCCCCGCCGTCGATGCCGAAGTCATCGAAATGGTCATCGAGCTCTTGAAAGCCGCCGGCCTCGAAGGCTTCCATCTGCTCATCAATTCCGTCGGCGATCCCCACTGCCGCCCGCAATACGTCGAGCGCCTCCGCCAAGCCCTCCGCCCCGTCGCCCCGCAAATGTGCGCCGATTGCCAGCGCCGCGCCGAAACCAATCCGCTGCGCGTCCTCGATTGCAAGGTGGAAGCCGACCAGCCCATCATCCAGTCGCTGCCCACCATCCTCGAACACCTCTGCCCCGCGTGCCGCGCCCATTTCGACGCGGTCCGGCAGTTTCTCACCGATCGCGGCATCGAATATGAAGTCCGCCCGCGCCTGGTCCGCGGCCTCGATTACTACATGCGCACCACCTTCGAGGTCGTGCACGGCGCCCTCGGTGCGCAGAATTCCGTCCTCGGCGGCGGCCGCTACGACGGCCTCGCCGAATCGCTCGGCTCCAAGATCCACTCCCCCGGCATCGGCTTCTCCATCGGTGAGGACCGCCTGGTGATGAGCGTCGAGTCCGGCCAGGAGCCGCCCCGCCTCGACCTGCTCATCGCGCCGCTCGACGAACCGGCCCTGCGCCGCGCCGCCGTCATGGCTGCAGGTTTCCGCCGCGCCGGCGCCAGCGTCGAAATCGCCGAGGGCAAGCTGAAGCGCTCCATGGAGCTGGCCAACAAGCTGGGCGCCCGCTTCACCCTGATCGTCGGTGAAACCGAAATGGCCGCCGGGCGCTATGCTCTGAAAGATATGACCACCGGCGCCCAGGAAAGCCTGGCCCCCGAAGAAATCGCCGCGAAACTTGCGCCGGCCGCGAATTGCTGAATACTATGGATCAAATTCAACTGGATTTTCTGGGCGACCTCCGCCGCACCCACACCTGCGGCGCGCTGCGCGCCTCCGGCGAAGGTCAGGCCGTCGTCCTCATGGGCTGGGTGCATCGCCGCCGCGATCATGGCGGCGTCATCTTCGTCGACCTCCGCGACCGCTACGGTATCACCCAGGTCGTCTTCCACGAAGACGTCGATGCCGCCGTCCACAAGCGCGCCGAAGAAGTCCGCCCCGAGTACGTCATCGCCGTCGCCGGCAACGTCGCGCTGCGCGGTCCCGCCGCCGTCAATCCCAACCTCGCCACCGGCGAAATCGAGGTGGTCGCCTCCAAAATCTGGATCCTCAACGAATCGCGTACCCCGCCCTTCCCCATGGAAGAGCAGGTGGATGTGGCCGAGGACGTGCGCCTCAAATACCGCTACGTCGATCTGCGCCGCCCGCACATGCAGCGCAATGTCGTCCTGCGCTCGCGCATCGCCTTCGCCGTCCGCGAATTCCTCCACTCCCAGGGCTTCCTCGAAATCGAAACCCCTTTCATGACGCGCTCCACGCCCGAGGGCGCCCGCGATTACCTCGTCCCCAGCCGCGTGCAGCCCGGCTCGTTCTACGCCCTCCCGCAATCCCCGCAGATCTTCAAGCAACTCCTCATGATCGGCGGCTATGAGAAATATTTCCAGATCGTGCGCTGCTTCCGCGATGAGGACCTGCGCGCCGACCGCCAGCCGGAATTCACCCAGATCGATCTCGAAATGTCCTTCCCCCAGCAGGAGCGCATCTTCGAAGTCATCGAGCCGCTCATCGAGCGCATCTGCGCCGAAGCCGGCTTCGAGGTCCGGGCGCCCTTTCCGCGCCTCACCTACGCCGAGGCCATGCGCAGCTACGGCAGCGACAAGCCCGATTGCCGCGTTCCGCCCATGCACCCGGTCGAGGACCTCGCGCCGGACCTGGCCAACGCCGGCATGCCGCTCGTGGCCATCCACCTTCCCGGAACCGGCGCCCCCAGCCGCAAGGAGCGCGACGACTTGAAGGCCTTCGGTCAGGAGCGCGGCCTGCGCGTCTACGACGACGCCAAACGCCTCGACCGCGATTATCCCGCACAGATGGCCGAAATCCGCCGCCGCGCCGGCGCCTCCGAAAACGACCTGCTCATCCTGGCCACCTGGGCCGGCGAGCCCACCGGCCATCGCCCCGAGGAAACCGTCTACCAGGCCTGCGGCCAGTTGCGCCTGTACTGCGCCCACAAGTTCAATGACCGCCACAAGCTCCTCGACCCCCAATGCTTCCGCTTCCTCTGGGTGGTGGATTTTCCCATGTTCGAATGGGACGACGAAGAGCAGCGCTGGAACGCCGCGCACCATCCCTTCACCTCGGTGCACGACCAAGATCTGGACAAGCTGACCGCCGATCCGGCGCGCTGCCGCGCCAAGTCCTACGACCTCGTCTTAAACGGCACCGAACTCGGCTCCGGCTCCATCCGTATCCATCGCCGCGACGTGCAGGCCAAGGTTTTCGCCGCGCTCGGCTTCAGCGACGAGGAAGCCCGCCGCCGCTTCGGATTTCTGCTGGAAGCGCTGGAATACGGCGCGCCTCCGCACGGCGGCATCGCGCTCGGCCTCGACCGCATCGTCATGATCCTGGCCGGTGAATCCTCCATCCGCGACGTGATCCCGTTCCCCAAAACCGCCCGCGGCACCGACCTCATGTGCGACGCCCCGTCGCCCGTCCCCGAGCGCCAACTGAAGGAACTGGGCATCTCGATTCGCGCATCGAAAAAATAGCTCACCACAGAGCCACGGAGAACGCAGAGAAAGCACGGAGAAAACCAATGAATCCTCTGTGTCCTCTGCGCCTCTGTGATGAAATGGAGTCGCCCGCCAAGGTGAAAAACCGCGCGCTACCATCGCGACCACGACCTCCTGACCGTCGAAGCGCACGGCGATTACAACGGCGCCAAGCGTATGCTCGATACGTACGGAGTAATCCGTCCGCCCATGCAGCATGCCATCGACCGGCTGAATGATATCCCGGTCGATATCGATCCGGTGAACGAATAACCACTCGGCGGCGCGGTCGGATTCTTACGCAGGCCCTGAAATTGCTCACATTGCGCGGATACCTGACGGAACCGCCATGCGCCGCCGCATCTTCATCCGGTCAAACCTCGATACGCTGCTGATTATTCTCGGCGTGATCTGGATCTTCTGGGCCGTCTTCCAGCTCTGGAGCCACAGCCAGTAAGGCGCGTGCGTGTCTTTTCTACTGCTTTTTTCTACTGCTTTTTCTTTAGGACGTCGATCAATTCCTGCACGGCCGCCGCGCTCTTCTTGAGCAGGGCCTGCTCCTCGGCGGTGAGCTTCATCTCATAGATCTGCTCCACGCCGCGCGCGCCCA
>JAJYLS010000409.1 GCA_021787555.1 Acidobacteriota bacterium
CTGTTCGTCCTGGGCGTCCTGGTGATCTACCGCGCTCTGTCGCACGTGCTGATCCCGGGGATCAACACGGACCTCATCAAGAGCGGCGCGTCCGACAACAGCTTCTTCAGCCTGTTGTCGCTCTTCTCCGGGGCAAACATCAGGGAGATGTCCATCGTTGGGACCTAAAAATCAAGGCAAAGTTCTCGTACGGAGTGTGGCATGCAACGTGCTAGACCTTTACCAGGTACCCCATATTGCAATTTGAATTATTTCCCACTCCGCTGTTCGAACCTGGACGGGGCGGGGCGGGTTTCCTGGGGCTGGCCAGCGCAAACCATCGCTCACAGCCCATTTATTGATCCCTCTCGCATCATCCAAGTGCCAGGATCCCCAGTTGCCAGACGTTGCCAGTGTCTAGCTTCCCTTTGATAATTCCTGGCAACTATAGGGCTGCCCCTGGGCACGGTCACTAATTCTGGCACTGAACGTGGCATCATAGCGAGGCTCTTTCTATCTCGGTTCTACCCTCCTCGTCCAAAGCTGAAGCGAGGCGCTCATCCTGTTACCGTGTGGATGTGTATTGGGAGACCCAGGTCGCGATTTATGTAAAGCACATGTTGCACAGTAACGGGCCGCCCTTCTCGGCATATCCCGCCAGGCTCCCAGAGTGGCCAAAGTAGGCCGAATAGCGGTCAATAGCTTGTAATCAATTCGGCGAAATTTTGTAGCGGTGTCATGAAATCGATGCCCATATGGCTGCGCTCGCCGTTGTAGTAGGCGAGATATTTCTTGATGGCCTTCCGGCAGGCAACAAAGTCCTTCAGCACGCGATCAATACATTCCTCCTGGATCGTCCGGTTGAAACGCTCAATATGCGCGTTGTCGTTTGACTGCCGTACCCGTGCATAGCGGTGATGGATGCCCAGAATGCGGATGTTCTCCGTGAACCATGATGAGAACTCCGGCCCGTGGTCCGTCTATACGGTTGAGAATGAAAATCCCGCAGCTTGCTCCGCTTCCTGTACGAACCTCAGGCTCTCGTGCGTGTTGATATGCCAGACGACTTTCGCATACGCGAACCGCGAGAAGAGGTCGATGAGCGTAAATACATAGAAGATCGGCTTGCTGCCCCTGAAGTGGATGTGGATCTTGTCGATTTGCACGAGTTCACATGGCTTTTCTGCGACTGGCCGCGGAATCGTGCTGTGCCACCGCTTCCAGGGGCTCCGCTCCCTGATGAGCCCCTTGCGCCTCAGGGTACACTTCACTGACGAGAGCGAGACGACGACGCCGGCGGCCTTGGGCTCCCGATGGACGACGACCGCGTAGCGATCGTGCTCCTCCCTCTTCGCGACGACAGCGTCTACCAGCTTCTGGGAAAGAACTTTCGGATGAGAATGCGGCCTTGATGACCGCGTGGGGATCGTACGTAGCCGCCAGTTCCACGGCGAACGCTTCATCCACTGTACGATGACGCTCTGGGAGTAACCGAGATGCTCAGCGACCTTTCTTGTGCTCCATCCGGAGCGCACGAGCTTCACCGCATCCATCCTGACGCGGGGCAGCCTTGGGTTTGTGGTGTATGCCATGTATATAGCTTGGTTTCACCCGTGGGTAATTACAAGTGTGTTCGTCAACCTGATTTGGCCCCACTTCGATGGTCTAATTTGGCTCCACCCTGGGGCAGTTAAGGTTTCATTGCCGGGCTCTCCGGAGTGAAGCCCGGAGGGCGAAACGCAGGAGAGCCCGGAGGCGTGATCAGCCGGCGACCTTGGCCTTCCTGGCCACGGTACGCCGGAACCGGTACGATTCCAGGCCGGTCTCAATGATATGGGCCGGCCCGATCAGTCACTCGATCCAGCAAGGCCTTGCATAGCCGTGGATTCGGGAAGACCTGAGTCCATTCCGAAAACGGCAGATTGGTAGTGATAATGATGGTTGCCCGCTCGGCGCGTTCGGCGATTACCTGGAACAGGAACTCCGCGCCGACATCGGCCAGCGGCACATAGCCAACCTCATCGAGCGCGATCAGATCGTACTTGAGCCAACGCTGTAGGGTTCGTCGTAGCAGGTTCTGCTGCCGGGCTTCAACCAGCTCATTAATCAGGTTGGCGGCGGTGGTAAAACGCACGCGCCGTTTCTGCCGGCAGGCAGCAACGCACAAGGCCGTGGCCAGATGCGTTTTGCCCGTACCCGATTCGCCCAGGAATACCACCGGCTCAGTCCGCTCGATATAGCCGCCCTCGGCCAGGTCGCGGAGGCGCGCCGCCGGGATCTGCGGCGCCTGGTTGAAGTCGAATTCTTCCAGGGTCTTCATCCGCGGTAGGCGAGCTTCCTGCAGGCGTCGCGCCACCGTGTGCCGCTCCCGCTCCTCCACTTCGGCCGCCAGCAGCGCTTCCAGGTAACGCACCGGCCCATGCTTGTCCCGGACGGCTTCTTCTGCCAGCGTGATAAACTGCGCTCCGATCGTAGGCAGCCGCAGCGCTTTACAATGTTGGCGCACCGCCGCCTGTTCGACCTCGCCGCCGCCCTTCATTGCAGCCTCCTGCCCGCCAGCAGTTCGTCATAGCGGTTGAGCAGGGGCAACGGACGGCGGTACTGTGACCACTTGGCCGGCTCATCGCTGAGTGCCGGCGGGACCGTCGCCGGCCGGCCCAGTAGATGCCGTATCGCTGCCGGATCACTCAGCCCCAACTCCAGGGCCTGATCGATGGTTCGGGCTAAGCGCTCATAACCCAGTTGGCGGCCGAGTTCGAGCAGTTCGACCATGGCCCGCGTCCCCGCCGACTTGCCCTGCCGCCGCTCAAACTCACGCCAGATGCGGTCATAACTGGCCGGCCATCGTCCTTGCGTCCGCCATTGAGCCAAGGCGGTCGAGCCGGCCAGCGCTCCCGGTTTGCGCCAGAGCACGTCCAGATAATGCTCCAGGTTCAACACCTGGCGGCCCTGTTCATAGCAACGCCGATGCCGGGCCACGGGATGACCTTCGGCAAAGATCGTCATTGTCGCCGCGGTGATCACCACCCGGGCCTCACTGCCGGCCGGTAGCGGCGCCGAATACCAGTTGCCCCGTACCTTGACGCAGCCTTGACCGTTTACCCGCACGAAGCTGGTCTCGGCCAGCGGAAAGCCTTCCGCTGCCAGCGGTAGCAGATGCGGGCGTTCCTGCGCCATGGCTTCGCCGACGCTGATCGTCCGGCCGGTCCGCCGTCCCTGTTCCGCCCGGCTGCCATCCAGCAATAACCGGTTCAGCTCTTCATCGCTGGCCACCTGCGGCACTGGCACCAGATGATTACGGCGAAAGTAGCCCACCTCGCCCTCGATCCAGCCCTTCTCGTTGCCGCGCGCCGGATTGCAAAACACGGCTTCAAAGCCCCAATGCGAGCGAAACGCAATGAAACGTACGGTCTGCTCGCGATCGTAGCCGCGCAAAATCTTCTTCACCGCGCTCTTCAGGTTGTCATAGCGAATCCGGCGGAACACCCCGCCAAAGTAGGCGAAGGCCAATTCATGCGCTTCCAGAAAAGCCTGCTGGGTGGCGCGCTCGAAGGCACAGTGAAACGCGCCTCCGCTCGCCATGCTGCGCAGGCTGAACAACTGCCGCTTCTGCCGCTCGCCCTCGATCTCGGCATAGCCTTCGTACCAATCCACCTGGGCTTCTTCGCCCCAGGCATAGCTCTGCGGCACGTACACCTCTCGCTCCAGCATGCCCAGCTTCCGGCGTTGCTGGCGCACATACTCCCGCACCGTGCTCTCGCCCACCACGCAGCCCAACTCCTGCCGCACCCGTACCCAAATCCGATGCGCCGTATGCCGCTGCTTGGGCGGCGCCGCGCGATCATCCTGCAGTGTCTGCTCAATGAAAGCCGCTGCCGGTCCCAGCTTGGGTCGAACCCGCTGCGGCCGCTTCCGCTCCGGAGGTAGGGCGTTCGCCAGTGCCTGTCGCACCATCCGCCGATGCACGCCAAACTGCTTGGCCAGCCCGCGAATGCTCCGCATCTGGCCAAATCGTTGCTCCCTGCGTATGCTCTCAATCAGCTCCACCTTCGTTCTCCTGTTCATCCGTCTCTCCTGGACTGCTTCGCAAACAGCCAAGGTAGCGGGGAAAGGCCCGAAGGTGGGGCCAAATCAGACCATCAAATGGGGCCAGTTCAGAGTAGCGAAATCAAACAGCTCCACCTTCGTTCT
>JAJYLS010000076.1:0-2195 GCA_021787555.1 Acidobacteriota bacterium
GGCGGCGTCCTCGCCATCATCCGCATGGGCACCGTCCTCCCCAGCACGCCCGGCGACCTCGGCCTCTTTCAGCTCGCCACCGTCGTCGCCCTGCGCCGCTTCGACGTCGAAACCATCGACGCCAAATCCTTTTCCCTCATCCTGTATTTCGCCCTGCGCGTGCCCCTGCTGGCCGGCGGCGCCATCGCCACCGCCCTCACCGGCTTGCGCATCGGCGAGATCCACGAGCGCGCTCGCCAGGGCGCCACCGCACCCCCCAAACCCGCCGTGGAAGAACCCTGAGGCCGCCCCCGTGCTACGTCAACGCATCTGGCAACTCCTGCCCGCCGCGATCGCCCTCGTCCTGCTGGCGGCCGCCGTCATCGCCCTGATCGAGCAGGAGGGCCCCAACAGGCACTCCATGGCCAAGGTGACCATCGGCCAAAACGACCTGGTCTACTATTCCCCGCCCATCGTCAGGCAGGATGCCGTCGCCCTCGGCAATGCGCTGCGCGGTCTCGGCTTCTTTAACGGCCGCGCCACCGCGGTTTGGCTCGGTGCCACCCACCACGGCACCAAAGTCGTTTCCTTCTTCCTCGACCGCGGCGGTTGGGACCATCCCCTCACCGTCGCCACCTTCGAGGAAATCGGGCGCCGCGTGGCGCCGGCCATCGGCGGATACCCCATCGTGGTCGAGCTCGCCGATTCCCAATGGAGCACTCACAAATCGCTGACCGTGGGCCGCATCGCTTCAGGCCGCGATAATATCTATTACCTCGGCGCCGCCACCGAAGGCGATGCCAAGGCCTTCGGCGCGGCGCTCCGCCAGGCCGGATACCTGACCGGCGAGGGAGCCACCGTGGTGCTGTCCAAAGACACCGCCGGCTATTTACTCGGATTCGTGATCGCCCAGGGCGCCTGGGACCGGCCCGGCGTAGTGCCTGGCTTCCAGGCCCTCGCGCTCCGCGTCGCACCCTCTCTGGGCGGCCTCCCGCTCCGCGTCCGCCTGCTCGATCCCGCCATGGATCCGCGGAAGGAATTTACCGTCCGCTAACCCCGACGAACCGCGATTCGGGGACTGGCTCGAAATCCCGTTGTTCGGGATTTCGGTGCCTGTCTCCCCGAATTGTCCCTGGTAAAGTACCCCTTGACTCCCGTTCCGCAATGCGGTAAGTGATATTGACAGTATCGCTCCGAAAGGGAGTCTATGCGGTGTTTGCTGATTGGGCTGTTAGTGCCCGTGTGTCTTTCTGCGCAGGTTACTTCCTGCTCGCTTTCCGGAACCGTTCAGGATGCCGTGGGTGCGGTGATTCCTGGAGCCCTGATCACGCTGACTGACCAGGCCAACGGCTTCGTCCGAACCGTCAACACTACTAATAACGGCTTCTTCACTTACCCGGATCTCACGCCGGGGACGTTTACTTTGGCCGTCGAAGCCAAAGGTTTCAAGATGTACCGCCAGACCGGGATCCCGATCAATGCCGATGAGCAACGTTCGCTGGGCGAGATCAAACTGGAGGTCGGCCAAGTCTCGGAATCTGTGACCGTGGCCGCCGAAGTGACCTCGGTGGATCTCGCTTCGGGCGAGCGCGCCGGCACGCTCACCGGCCAGCAGCTCGATGAAATCGCGCTGCGCGGGCGCGATATCTTCGACGCCGTCAGCCTCATGCCCGGTGTGGTGGACACCACCGACGGTCGCGACTCTCCATCGCCCACCAGCATCGGCGGCATTTACATCATGGGCGGGCGGAACGATCAGAAAAACATGACCATCGACGGCGTGACCAACCTGGACACCGGCTCGAACACCAGCGTCCACAGCATGCCCTCCATGGATTCGGTGGCGGGGGTCAAGGTGCTGCTGGCCGCCTACTCCGCCGAGAACGGACGGAATCCGTTCGCCATCAACGTGATTACCAGGGGCGGCACCAAGGACTTTCACGGCATGGCGTCGTATTACTTCCGCAACGAGGATTTGAACGCTAACGATTTCTTTTCCAACGAGGCGGGCCGCGCCCGGCCGGAGTACCGCTACAACATCGGAAGCTGGACCATCGGCGGGCCGGTCATCCTGCCCCGGCTGCATAGCCTCCGCAACAAGCTGTTTTTCTTCTTCAGCCAGGAGTTCCAGCGGCAGGTGGTGAACTACGGCGTCAAGGAAATCACCGTGCCCACCGCGGCCATGCGGCAGGGCGATTTCTCCCAGGCGTACACCA
>JAJYLS010000076.1:2205-20540 GCA_021787555.1 Acidobacteriota bacterium
CACCAGTGCCGGCGTGCTCATCCCGGTGCGCGACCCGAACAACCTGGTCAACAACTCCAAGCAGCAGTTCCCGGGCAATATCGTTCCCGCATCGCGCCTCACCACGGGTCACCACACAGCTTCGCCTGGAGACCTACAACACCTTCAACCACACCCAATGGTCCAGTTACTTTACCTCGGCGCAATTCGACAAGACCGGCCGGCAGGTGCAGGCCGCGTTTTGGACGCCCAGCGCCGCCCGCCCGCCGCGCCGCGTGCAAATCGCGCTGCGCGTCATGTTCTGAACCAAGTCCCGCCCGCTCACCCGGCCGTGAGCGGGCGGTTAACTGTCTACTTCGTGTACACTGCTCCCCCTAAAGGTTCATTGACACTCAGCCGAAGTATTGTTACAGTCGGAGATTCGCCAATCTGTTGTCCTATTTAAGTAGCCCCAGGCGGATTGGCAAGACTCGGGTGCCCCGAGCCTCTTGACGCTCCGCCGGAGAAGACTATGAAGCAGGAATATTTCGTTGTTGTATTAGCCCATTCTCTCCGCGGCAGGCTCCGGCGTATTCGCGTCCCGCATCAAGCCGTTTACGCCATTCTGGCCTTGGCTGCGTTCGGCAGCTTCTCCGTATTCGGCTTCGTGGCCAGCTACGCGCGCATGGCCTGGAAAGTGGCAAACTACAACGCCCTGAAGCGCGAGGCGGACAGCCTCCGGTCGCGCTACCAGACTCTGCAAAAGTCGGTGAACGAAAAGAACGACCAGCTTGCCAGCCTCCAGCTTTACGCCAAGGAAGTGACCCTGGCATACGGCATCAAGCAGCGCATCGAAGGGCCGTCGGATATCGCGGCGGAGGGCAAGCTGGCGCCCACGTTCGCCGAGTCGCTGGAAGACTACAACTACCTGCGCGGGGCCAACGCCTTGGCGTTGCAGAGCAGGAGTTCGCGGCGCCTTACGCCTATTGATTCCCAGCCCAGCATCTGGCCCATCCAAGGGCGGCTGATGGGAGGGTTCGGCGAGCGCTCCGACCCGTTCTCCGGTGAAGGCGCGTTCCACAAGGGCGTGGATATCAGCGCGCCGGCCGGCACGGCTGTGCGGGTGACCGCGGATGGCATCGTGGTGTTCGCAGGTTTCGACGGCGGTTACGGGCGCCTGGTGGTGGTGAACCACGGCAGCGGCATCCAGACGGCCTACGCGCACCTCTCGCGCTTCTTTGCGCACGTCGGCGACGAAGTGCGCCGCGGCGACGTCATCGGCGCGGTAGGCACCACCGGCCGTTCCACGGGACCGCACCTGCACTATGAAGTCCGCATCGGCGGCGGCCCGGTGAATCCGTATCGCTACCTGGCGAAGGCCCGGGTCTATCGTCCGGCGCCGAAGGAATATTTCCCGTTCTAACCCGGTCCGGCTGCCGCTGCGCTACACCGCGCCGTCCAGAATCTTCTCGAACCGCAGGTTCGTTTCCTTCAAGTAAGCCGCGTCCCCACCGTTCAGCTCCACCGATCCCGTGCCTTTGTACCCGATGTCCGCCAGAGCGGCGTATACCGCGCGCCAGTCGATGTCGCCGTCGAGCAATTGCGGGAATTCGGCTACGCGCTTCCGGAACGAAAAATCCTTGAAGTGCAGCTTGACGATGCGCTTGTTCAGCGTGCGGATCCAATCCTGCGGGTAGCCGCTGATGGCCACGTTGCCGATATCGAAATAGGCGCGGATCCACGGGCTTTGGAAATCATCCACGTAGTGCGCGAATTCGAGCGGGCTGAGCAGGAACTTGTTCCACACTTCCTCGATCCCGATGATGACCTTCTGCTCGCGCGCCACGGGGATCAGCTCGCGGATTTTGCGCTGGCTGCGCTCCCACGCCTGCGCGTACGTGACTTCGGGCGTCACCACGGCGGGCACCAGCAGCACGGTATCGGCGCCCCATAGGTGCGCGTTGCGCAGGCTGGTGCGCATGCCTTCCATGGAGCGCTCCACCACCGCGGGGTCGGGCGAGGAGAGCGGGCTGCGCCAGTGCTCGGCGTTCATGACCGAGTGAATCGGCAGGCCGGCCTTGCGCGAAGCCGCCAGCGCCTCCTCCGCGTTGGCCTGGTCCGGCATGGTGGGGCATTCGATGGCCTCGAAGCCGCACTCGCGCGCGAGTTGAAAGCGATCGAGCACGCTCAGCGACTTGGGCAGCATGGAGAATTCGACGGCTCTGCGGATGGGCAGCCGGCCGCCCGCGGCGGAAGCGAAAGCGCCCGCGGCGAGCGATGACACGAAGCCGCGGCGAGTATTAGAGATCACGCTGAAATTGTAACCGACCGAGCGGGCAGCCGGCGCTGGACCGCCCGGATGGCGCCTATGTTGGCAGCGATCCGCCGAATCCATCCCGCCTGCGATGCGAACGCCGAATTCAACCCCGCGCAGATTTCGTTGGTGCGGGCGTTAAGTCCGGCGACACGGCGAAAATCGCGATCGAGGGGCGAAACCCGGTTCCAATCCACCCGGAATTCTGCGCGCTGGTGGGGCCGGCGAACGGCGGCCTTCCTCACTGGCTCCGGCCGACCAGAGCCATCCCCGGTCATCGAGCGAATCGTCTGAATGAGCCGTGGGATGTCGAACGGCTTGGGCAGAAACGCAAAGCACGGAAACGCGGCGAGCCGCGTCTGAAGCCTCTCCGGATCGGCGTAGCCGGACATGAAGACGAACCTGCTCGCGTGGCCATCGGCCGCCAGCTTGCCTGCCAGGTCCAGCCCGTCCATGCCCGGCATTACTATGTCGGTCACCACAAGTTCAAAGCGGACGTGGGAGGCCGCCAGCCGGAGCGCCTTGTCTCCGCAATCGGCCTCAATGACCGCCGCGCCGGGCACCGCGACTTTGATCGCGTTGCGCACCAGCGTGCGGATCATGGCCTCGTCATCCACTAACAGGACCTCAGGCATGACCTACATTGTACTCTTGTTCAGCATAACGAACCGGTTAAATTCGTGTAGCGGAAATTACTCGGACAAATACCCGACCTTCTCAGGCGCGCTTAGATCGCGGCTTGGCCGGCGCTTTCCTGGCTTGTTTCCTGGCGATCGACTGCACTTCCACGAGCAACGCCCGTAATACTTCGGCGTGCTGCTCGCGTTCTTGCGCGCGGTTGCGGAAAAGCCTGGCGATGAAGGCCTGGTTGCGCTTTTCGGCGTCCTCCGCCAGGCGGCGGCGCAGCGAGCGGTTCTCTTCGAGCGAGCGCACCGCCGCCCAAATGGCGCGCTCGACAGCGTCGTCCTGGGCATCGACGAGGCCGGTTAGCGAATAACCATGGCCCACGCGGCAGCGGAACTGCGGCACATCGCTGGCCAGTTCCCAAAGCGTACCGTGGCATTCCGGACAGGCAAAAGGCGAAGGCTGCGAGTCGGGGTGCTTGGACAGCATTGCGCGTTCACCTTGCGTGCGCGGTTTTCGGGTGCGTGGCAACTCGACCGTGCGTGCGCTCACCAACCGCGCGATGGTGGGGCCGATTTGATCTACCGGCAAGGTAAAATCGACCGGTCCCATTTCCAGCGCGGAGGTGGGCATGCTCTGAAACGGCGCCTCGGCGGGGTCCTGCACGATGGTGTGGCCGCCGTTATCTTTGATGGCCCGCAGCCCTGCCGCGCCATCCGCCAGGTTTCCGGAGAGGACCACGCCGATGGCCGCGCCATCGTAGGCGCTGGCCGCCGACCGAAAAAGTGGATCGACCGCCGGACGGAAGCCGTTCTCCCTGGGTCCATGGCTGAGGTGGACCTGGCCTTTGCTCACCAGCAGATGCAGGTCCGGCGGAGCCACATAGATGCGGCCGGATTCGATTTTTTGCGAATCGACGGGGTGCTCGGCGGGAAGATTTCCAGCACGCGCGAGAATTTCGGGCAAGACGCTGTAGCCCTTCGGGGTGGTATGCAAGACCACGAACAGCGCCGCTTGAAGATCGCCGGGAAGTCCGGCTGCCAGCACGGTGAGCGCCTCGACCCCTCCCGCGGATGCCCCTATGGTCACGACCCGCATGGTCTAGAGCAGAGCAAGCGCAGGGCCGATTGCGCACGACGCGGTGGCAGTGGGACTGCTGGGAGCGGCCGGCAGCACGCTGGCCGCGAAGACCGCGAGCAAGCACGACGGCCGCGTGATTGGCGCCAACGACCGGATCAATATCGCCTCCATCGGCTACGGCGGGCGCGGCGCGAGCGGGGCCGGAGGAAGAGGAGATCGTGAAGGTAGGGTGAGGGGCGCTACTCAGCTCCAGAGCCAATCGCCCGAGCGCTCGTGGTCCCACTGCGGCGTGGGCTCGAAGTAGCCGGTGCCGGGCGCGAGGTGGCGCCGCACCACGTCCTCGTTCAGCGTGATGCCCAGACCGGGCTTGTCCGGCACGGTGATGTAGCCGTGGTTAATGATGGGCTTGTCGATGCCCTCGACCAGGTCCTGCCACCACGGCACGTCGAGCGAGTGGTTCTCGCAGGCCAGGAAATTCTCGGTCGCGGCGGCGCAGTGCACCGCGGCCATGGCGCCCACGGGCGTGCCGGCGTAATGCATGGCCATGGGGACGCCGTACTCCATGGCCGCCTCGCCGATCTTGTGCGTCTCCAGAATGCCGCCGGAAGTCGAGATATCCGGGTGGATCTTGCTCACGGCGTGCTTCTGGCAGAGGTTAATGAAGCCCTCCTTCAGGTAGATATCTTCGCCGGTCAGGATGGGCGTGGGGCTTTCCTGCGTGATGCGCTGCAATAGCTCGGTGTACTGCCACGGAATCACGTCTTCCATCCAGGACAGGTTATATTTTTCGTACGCCTTGCCGAGCCGGATGATGGAGTTCACACCGAGGTGGCCAAGGTGATCCATGGAGAGCGGAATCTCCATTCCGACCGCCTCGCGCACGGCGGCCACGTATTCGCACAGCTTATCGATGCCCTTGTCGGTGACTTCCGTGGCGACGAAGGGATGCGGCAGCGCGCGCTGTTCCCACCGGCTGAGTCCCGAAGGCCGCGTGACGGTATCGGGGATCTTTTCGATCATGTTGATGCCGAGGTCCATCTTGAGCCAGGTGATTCCCATTTCCTCCTTGCGCGCCTTGAGGCGCTGGGCGAAGACCTTGGGGTCTTGCGATTCGGGAGTGTCGGCGTAGATGCGGATGCGGTCGCGGAACTTGCCGCCGAGCATCTGGTAGATCGGCACGCCGTAGACTTTTCCGGTGATATCCCAGAGCGCTTCTTCCACCGCCACCACGCCGCCGGCCTGGCGCCCGTGAAAACCGAACTGTTTGATCTTCTGGAACAGGTAGGTGATGCGCAGCGGGTTCTCGTTCAACAAGCGGCTCTTGAGGAACAGGGCGTAAGTGGAGCTTGCGCCGTCGCGCACTTCGCCGAGGCCGTAGACGCCCTGGTTGGTGTCGAGCCGCAGGATGGTGCACGGGCTCGGGCCGGGCTTGACGATGGTGGCGATCCGCAGGTCCGTGATCTTCAGCGTGGACGGGCTGGAGTGGGTGTTGACGTTGCGGATGGGGGTTTCCTGCTGCGCCGCCGCGGCGTCGGCGGCGAGCAACGCGCCGCCCACGGCAGCGCCCCCGAACAGGCTCCGCCGGCTCACTTTGCCATTTCGATTCGACATGGAATTGCCACCTCCAATTCCTCTTTTGTATCGCATCTCCAGGGAGGCTGTCAGCTATCAGCCATCAACATTCAGCCACGGCCGCGCGGCGGAGCCAGCATAAATTCGATGAGAGCGAAGAGCGGGCCCCGGGAAAACGAAGCCAAACCGCCTGCGCGCAAGCGGTTTTTCAGAGGCTCGCGAAGGAAACAAACGAGTTAGCGCCAAAAACTGCTTGCACGCAAACGGTTTTCCGCTTCGTTGTGGCCATGCCGGCAAAATTCCGGCATGGCAGGATCGAAATCCCGCCCTACGACTTACGTCTTTATTGTACGGGGGCGCCACCAAATTTCCGGGGTCAAGAACCGGGCGCGACGGCTGTAAGGTGCTGGTGCGAAAGGGTGAAAATATTTTTTGGATTTGAAGGACCGGGGTTCGCGCGAGGCGCCCGTTGTATGATCGGTGGGGGCGACCGGACGCGCGTGGCGATCGACGTGGAAGGGCTGCCGGGAGATGCCGATTTCCAACCTGCGGATTGCGAGCGCGTCGGCCGAGAGCGGTGTGAAGGTGCGGAACACCGACGGGTTCGATCTGCACCGGGTGCGGGTGAAGGCGGAGCGGGAGCCGGCGGTGCTGATTCGCGATTCGACGCATCTGGAACTGGACGATGTCCGCGCGTCCAAGATGCGGCTGGAGCGCTGCCCCGGAGCGGCCGTGCGGAAGTCGGAGAAGCGGTAAGTGCACAGGAAACGCGCCGCGCGCCGCTTCGCGGCCGGCCCAGAGGGCAGCCCCATCACGGCGCTGCTGATTTCGAGCTACTTATCCGGCGGTATACAATCTGTAACAAGACGATATACACTTAGCAGTAGTTACTCCCGTACTAGAGCACACCCTACTAAGTAGCTCAAATTGAGGGGCACACAGCCCTTGACAGGATATCGACTCTGTACTAAGCTGCACTTGTAAATCAGCATGCTGAATACTGAAACGGTCCTGCTGATAGTGGAAGATAATGGCGCCGTGCGGGCCCTTGCCGCCGCTGCACTGGGGGAAAAGCACTTCTCGATTCTTCAGGCGTGCGACGCCGCAGAAGCTCTAAAGCTTATCGGGCCTCACGGAAGAATCGATTTCCTGTTGACTGACGTGGATTTAGGCGCCGGGCCCAATGGGATCGAGCTGGCATCGCGAGTGGTGACGGAGCACCCGGGCGTGCGGGTCCTCCTCATGAGCGGCTTGGGTGAAAGCGAAGATGCCGCAGCGCGAGAAGGCTTCCCGTTCCTGGCGAAGCCCTTCACACCCGCCAGCCTGAGCCAGCGGGTAGAAGAGGTGCTGGCCACCCCTGCCGAAATAAGACTCGCTGCGAGAAGCGCTCAGGCTTCCTGATCCGCTCTGCTCCCAAAAAGACAATAGGGCCTTGAATTGACGGTGGGTGCAGTTTTACAATCGATCTGCATAACGCATGTCGATCATCACGATTTCGAGAGGCACCTTCAGCGGAGGGAAGAGCCTCGCCGAGAGCCTGGCCCGGCGGCTGGGATTTGCCTGCATCGACCGGGAGGTCATTGTGGAGAGGGCGGCGGTAAACCGGGTGTCGCAGCAAGAGTTGAGCGATGCGCTGGAAAAGCCGCCCAGTTTCCTGGAGCGCCTGCAGCACAAGAAATACATGTACCTGGTGCTCATGCAAGCGGCACTGGCCGAGGAAGTCCAGCGCGGCCGGGTAATTTATCACGGCAATGCCGGCCACCTCCTGTTGGGAGGGGGCGCGCCGGTTTTGCGGGTGCGGATCATTGCGCCGCTGGATATGCGCATCCGCATGGCGCAGGAGCGGCTGTGTCTGACGGCGGAGGAAGCGCTGCACCACATCGAGAAGGTGGACCGCGACCGGCGCAAGTGGACGCAATACCTGTACGGCGTCGACTGGGGCGACCCGTCCCTCTATGACCTGGTCGTGAATCTCCAGTACGTGACGATCGAACAGGCGTGCAACGCGGTCGCCGCGCTGGTTCAGACGCGGTGCCTGGAATGGGACGACGAGTGCCGCCGCCGGCTGAACGATATCGTGGTTCGCAGCCGCGTCCGCGCGGCGCTGGCGCTACACGCGGCCACCAGCCATCTCGAGGTGGAGGTCGAATCGCGGGACGGTGTGATCGACATGAAAGGCGAACTGCCGTCGATGGACGAGTTGCCGGAGATCGAGAAGGTGGTCCGGGAGGTGCCTGGTGTGACCGGTCTGCACCTAAACCTGGACGCGTTACCTCCCGCCGTTCACTGGTGATCCGAACACATCGGGCCGGCACTCACCGCCCGAATAAACGGTTAAAGTATTCGCGTGTACGGCGGCGGATGTCGCGGAGGGTGGCATCGAGGGGCTGGTCGTGGAGGTGCGCGGGGGTCCAGCGCCGGACCAGGGTGGTAAGAATCTCGACTTGCGACTGCGCCGTGGGTAGGCTGCCTTCGGCATGGCCGGTAGAGACGCGCTGGCCATGGTCGAGCGAGCGGTAGAAGGTGGCGGCGTCGCGGAGGAAGTCGGCGTCCTCGCGGTCGAGGTGGCCCATCTTCTCGATGACGTCGATGCGCTCGGGGGTATTGAGGACGCGGTAGAAAATCCCGGCGCCCTTGAGGCGCAGGTACATGAGGGCGAAATCGATGTCATAGTAACCGCCGAGGCCGGCCTTGAGGGGATTGCGCGCGCCCTGTTCGCGTTCGAGGCGGGCGCGCATCTCAGCGAGTTCCTTGCGGGAGCGCATGCTCTGGCCGTAACGGCGCCAGTCGACCTCCTGCAATTCGTGGAGGAAATCGGTGGCGCGGTCGATGCCGCCGGCGACGGCGCGGGATTTCATGTAGGTGATGCCTTCCCAGGCTTCGGCGTGGCTGGCGAAATAGGATTTGTAGGCGCCCTCGGTCTGCACGAGGTCGCCCTCGCGGCCGTTGGGGCGCAGGCGGGTGTCGATGGCGAACATCACGCCGTCGCCGGTGTAGGAGCTGATGGTCTGGATCATGCGCTCGGCCACGCCGGTCCAGTAGGCGTGCTGGGCGGCTTCGGAATCGGGGATGATGAAGACGAGGTCGGCGTCGGAGCCGAGGTCGAATTCGCCCATGCCGAGGCGGCCGAGGGCGACCACCATCATCTGGTTTTCGGGCTGGCAGCCGGCTGCGGCGGGCGGGGCGGCCTCTTTGACGGCGTTGCGGTAGGCGGCGCCGATGACGCGGTCGGCGAGTGCGGAGGTTTGCTTGAGCGAATCGAAAATGGGGGCGGCATTGAGGATGCTCTCGCACTGGATGCGGAGCATCTGGCGGCGGTAGAAGCGGCGCAGCGCGGCGCCGTCCTCGAGGGATTCGCCCGCGAGCTCGACGGGCTGGCCGATTTCCTCGAGCAACTCGGGATAGCGCAGCAGGTCATCGGCGAAGAAGCGGCTGTGCTCGAACAGGTCGAGGACGCCGGCAGCCAGCCTGGGGCCGGCATCGAGGCGGGCGAGCAGGTCGGGATTGGCGAAGGCCTTGTCCAGGAAATGCTCGAAGCGCTGGCGGCCGCGGTGGAGGGGCGCGGCGGCCACGGCTTCGGCAAGCCGCGGCGCGCGCTGATCGAGGAAGCGCGTCAGGTTGCTGGCGGGCGCGAGCATCTCGGCCTCCTCCTGAACTGCGGCCTCCGGCGGGGCGAGGGTGTAATACATGGGCTTCTGGGCGTGGATGACGCGCTCGTAGATTTCGCGGACGGCGGCGAGATGGTCCTCGATGGTGCGGCGGAACTCCGCGGCGGTGGGCGGCGCGGTTCCGGCCGAGCCGGCGAGGCCCGGCATCCTGCGCGCGAGGCGCTCGAGCTCGTCCGGATCGGTGGGTAGGGTGTGGGTCTGGCGGTCTTCGTCCATCTGGAGACGGTGCTCGAGGGTGCGGAAGAATTCGTAAGCCGAAACCAGGCGGGCGTATTCGGCGGGCGAGAGGAGGCTCTTATCGCGCAGGCGGGACAGGGCCAGCATGGTGCCGCCGTGGCGGACCCACTGCTCGCGGCCGCCGTGGAGGCGCTGGAGGCACTGGACGAGGAACTCGACGTCGCGGATGCCGCCGGGGGTGAGCTTGATATCCAGGCCGCCAGAGGGACGGCGGCGCGCGGCCATCTTCTCGCCGATGCGCTGGCGGGTTTCGGAGACCGCCTCGACGGCACGAAAATCCAAAGAACTTTGGTAGATCAAGGGCTCGACGAATTCGAAGAGATGCGCGCCGGGGGCGGTCTCGCCGGCGGAGACGCGCGCCTTGATGAGCATCTGCTTTTCCCAATCGCGGGCGCGGGTGGCGTAATAGGTGCGGGCGCCGTCCTCGGAGATGCAGATCTCGCCGAGGGTGCCGTCGGGGCGCAGGCGGAGGTCCACGCGATAGCACTGGCCGTCGGCGGTATAAGCGGAGAGCAGGGCGATGTAATGGTTGGCGACCTTCTTGTAGAACTCCTTGTTGCTGACGCGGGCCGGGCCACTGGTTTCGCCGTTGCCGCCGAACAGGAACATGAGGTCGATATCGGAGCTGTAGTTGAGCTCTTTGCCGCCGAGCTTGCCGAGGGAGACGACGGAGAAGCCGCAGGGCTCGCCGGAGGCGAGCCGCGGCTCGCCGTGGCGCGCGACGTAGAGGGCGCGGATGCGGCGGTAGGTGAGGTCGAGGATGGCGTCGGCGAGATTGGAAAGCTCCTCGGGGATGTCGGAGAGGGTGGCGGCGCCGAGGACGTCGCGGAGGACGATGCGGAGGAGGGAGCGGCGGCGGAAGCGGGCGAGGCCGGTGGCGGAGGGGACGCTGGCTGGGACAGGCGAATCGGGCCCAGAGGGCACCCCACCTTTTACAACTGGCGCACCTGGCACAACTGCTTCTGCTGCACCTGGCACAACTGGCAGGGTCGGCGCAGTGAGGAATTCTTCGAGGCGCTGCTCGTATTCCTCTTTCGAGAGGACGCGGTAGAAGCTGCCGGAGCTGGCGGCCTGGAGGATGCGCTCGGGATTGCGCAGCGCGGCCTCGGAAAGGAAGCGGCTGTAGCAGGCCAGGTTGACGGCGGCGCGGAGGGCGGCGGGCGAGCTGGCGATGCGGCCGAAGGCGGAAGGCACCTCCTGGCGGAGGCGTTCGAGATAGCGAAGGGCGGCTGGGGGATCGGGGGCGGCTCCCGCCAGGAGCTCAATGCGCGCCGCGATGCGCTCGGGGAGACCGGTGCGCAACGGACTTCCCGCGGTCGCACCCCGGATTGCTTCCTGGGAATCCTGCATGTGTCAGGCCAGCGTGGCCACGACTGCAATTATATCCCCGGTCTTCACCGGTCCCGGCAAACGCACGGCGGCGTAAAGGCCGCTCATGCCCCAGCGGGGGGAGGAGGGGTCGCGTTCGGCGACGCGGTCGTCGTAGATCTCGGTGCGCAGCGATTTTCCATAGATGTCGAGGTTCGCGCAGGGGGACCGGGGGCGGGTAACTTCCAGGACAGCGCCGCCGGCGCGAAGCTGGTCGCCGATGCGCAGGTGACGGTAGTCCAGGCCGCGGGTGGTAAGGTTTTCGCCCGTGGCGCCGAAATAGACGGGGTAGCCGCGGGCGGCGAGGGCTTCGATGGTTTCGGCGGCCATGAGGAGGACGGCCTTCATAGGGCCGCCGTGGATCTGGGTATTGCGGTGGGCGTCGCCTTCCAGGCCGAGGGGCGCGATCCGGGCGGCGGGGACAGGGTACTTGGGGAGACCCCCCAACCCGATATTGATCTGGACAATGGAACCCTGCATATATCCCGACCCCCGCCTTGCCTTTTTCGAGCGCTCCCCTTTAGACTAGAGAAGCAGTACCATGATTGTAATCGTATTCTCTAAAGCAGGAGGGCGGCCAGATGTGGAATAAGAAAAGGGAAGAGGAACCGCCGAGGCCTTACGTCCCGCCCAGCCCGTCCGTTCAGCGTGCGCCCGCAACGCTAATCCCCACAGAACCGAAGAAGGAGATGACACCCGTGTCCAGCACCCCCACTCCGAGATTTGACTCCGAAAATCGCGGCAGCGCCGCCACGATCGGAAAAGCGGTCAAAATTGTCGGCCAGATTTACAGCAAGGAAGATCTCTTCGTGGATGGCGATCTCGAAGGGACCGTGGAGCTGTTGGAACATAAGCTGACCATCGGACCCAATGGCACCGTGCACGCGGCCGTCAAGGCGCGCGAGGTGGTGGCGCTGGGGACCATTCAGGGGAACGTCGAAGCGGCCGACCGGATCGAGATCCGCAAGGATGCGAAGCTCATCGGCGACATCAAGACGGCCCGGATTGTCATCGAGGACGGCGCCTACTTCAAGGGCAGCATCGACATTGTGAAGCCGGAGCCGAAGGTGGCGGCGAAGAGCGCATCGAGCGGGGCGCCGGCGGCGGCCCATCCGCCGGCCGCGGCTGCCGTGTCGACGCCCGCCGGAAAAGCGTAGAGCGTTTCAATGTTACTTCCAGGTCCGCTGAAGAACCTCTTGCGAGGGTCGCGCGGAGAGAGTGCGCCCGCGGGACCTTCCAAGCCGGGGGGCTGGACGCGGCCGGGTGCACGCATGGGCGGGCCGGCCGGGCACCCCGTCACGCGCCAGAGCAGGGGGCTGGAGGAATTTTTCGCGTACATCCGCGACCAGACCGGGCTTACGATTCTGGACCTGGGGGGCGCCTCACAGGAGAACGTGAGCTTCATCACCAACCTGGGGCACCGGCTTTATTCCGAAGATTTTTTGCAGATTCTGGGTGAGACGTTCGGGAACGAGGATACGGTGGACCAGTCGAACCCGGGGCAGATCGAATTTTTCCTGCGGCAGGCGCTGGATTATCCGGAAGGGCAGTTCGACGGCGTATTGATCTGGGACGTGCTGGAATACCTGACGCCGGCGCTGCTGAGCGCGGTGGTGGAACGCCTACACAAGATCGTGCGGCCGAAGAGCTACATGCTGGCGTTTTTCCATTCGGACGATAAGCTGGAGGCGGTGCCGTCGTACACGTTCCGGATCCAGGAAGTGAACGCGTTGCAGGTGGCCCAGATTGGCATGCGCCGGCCGGCGCAGCTTTTCAACAACCGCAGTCTGGAGAAGCTGTTCGGCAAGTTCGAATCGGTGAAGTTTTTTCTGACCCGCGAGCGATTGAGAGAGATCATCGTGAAAGTATAGGAGTTGAGGAGTTAGGAGTTGAGGAGTTGAGGAGGCAAGCGCGTCTCCTCAGATCCTCAATTCCTTTGTTCCTTAGCTCCTTAACTCCTTAACTCCGGAGCACAATTTGGCGTTAGAAGATGAACTGTTGAAGCAGCGCCTCGCGCGCATCCGTGAGATCGAAGCGCTGGGATACCGGGCGTATGGGCGCCGGTACGACTTTAGCCATACGATCCCGCAGATTTTGGCGGAGTATGGCGCGAAGACGGCGGAGGAGCTTGCACCTGGCCCAGAGGGCGCCGGGCCCAAAGCGCACCCCGTGCGCATAGCCGGGCGCGTGATGGCGGTGCGGCGGATGGGCAAGGCCGGCTTCGCACACTTGCAGCAGGACGGCGAGCGGCTGCAAATCTACGTCAAGAAAGATGGCGTGGGCGACCGGGACTACCGGCTTTACCAGTTGCTGGATATCGGCGACATCATCGGCGTGGAAGGATATTTGTTCCGCACGCGCACGGGCGAGCTGACGGTGCACGCGGAGAAGCTGGAATTTCTTTCCAAGACGCTGCTTTCGATGCCGGAAAAATGGCACGGGCTGGAGGACGTGGAAACGCGCTACCGGCAGCGCTACCTGGATTTGATTGCCAATCCGGAAGTGCGCAAGGTTTTTCTGACGCGGGCGAAGATCATCCGGTCGCTGCGGCGGCAGCTCGAAGAGCGCGGATTCGTGGAAGTGGAAACTCCGATGATGCAGCCGCTGTACGGGGGCGCGGCGGCGCGGCCGTTCGTGACGCATCACAACACGCTGGACATCGATCTATACTTGCGCATCGCGCCGGAGCTGTACTTGAAGCGGCTGACGGTGGGCGGGCTGGAGCGGGTTTACGAAATCAACCGCAACTTCCGGAATGAAGGGCTGTCGACGCACCACAACCCGGAATTCACCATGCTGGAGTTCTACCAGGCCTACACGGATTACCGGGGGCTGATGGACTTTTCGGCCGAGCTGCTGGCGCAGGTGGCGGTGGATGCGACGGGAACGACGGCAGTGGAATTCGAGGGCCACAAGCTGGACTTCGCGCGGTTCGAGCGGTACACGATGCGCGAGGCGGTGGTGCATTTCTGGGAAGGCGAGGGGCGGCCCGGCGCTGACGATGTGGCGAACGCGGAATGGCTGTGCCGGCATTCGGATAAGCAAACGGCGGGCGAAGCGCTGGCGGATATTTTCGAGCGGCACGTGGAAGACAAGCTGATCCAGCCGACCATGATCTACGATTACCCGGTGGAGATCTCGCCGCTTTCGATGCGGAAGCCGGCGGAGCCGGCGTTCGTGGAGCGGTTCGAGATCTACGCGGCGGGGATGGAGATCGGCAACGCCTTCACCGAGCTGAACGATGCGCAGGAGCAGCGGCGGCGGTTCGAGATGCAGCTCGCGATGCGCGAGCGCGGCGACGAGGAAGCGCACCAGATGGACGCGGACTACGTGCGCGCGCTGGCCTACGGCATGCCGCCGACGGGCGGCGAGGGGATCGGGATCGACCGGCTGACGATGATACTGACGGGGTCGAAGTCGATCCGCGACGTGATTTTGTTTCCGCTGCTGCGGCCGGAAGGGCCGATCGACGTGGTGAACCTGATGCGGGAGTTGGATGAGCAGTGAGCCAAGCGCGCCGCGTACCGCTTCGCGGCTCGCGGGCGCGGACAGGCGAATCGCCTGTCCCACCTTTGAGCTGTTCGTTGCCAGCCGCTACCTGAAGGCGCGGCGCAAGGAAGCCGTGATTTCCGTAATCACCGGAATTTCGGTGATCGGGGTGGCGGCGGGGGTGATGGCACTGGTGATCGCGCTGGCGATAACCAGCGGCTTCCGCAACACGCTCCAGCGCAACCTGCTGGGGGCGATGGCGGACATCAACGTGATTCCCAAGCAGCCGGGCGGAGGGGTCGAGGACTGGCGCGCGCTGATGACGCGGCTGCGGAAAGTGCCGCACGTGACGGCGGTGGCGCCGGCGCTGTACAGCGCGGTGTTTCTGGCGGGGCCGCTGCAATCCAAGGGCGCGGTTCTGAAGGGCATCGATCCGGACGCGGAGCTGGCGATCAGCGGGGCGCTGCGGCATCTCAAGGCGGGGTCGCTGGCGGGGCTGCGGAATCCGGACGAGAACCCGCCGTGCATTATTCTGGGCGCGCGGCTGGTGGAAGACACGGGCATGGTGCTGCATTCGATCGTCACCGTGGTGAGCCCGGAAGGCGAGCTGACGCCGTTCGGCATGCGGCCGGCGATGCGGCGGTTTCGCGTGTGCGGGATCTTCGAAAGCGGATTTTTCGATATTGACGATAGCTGGGCGTACACGTCGATCGCGGCCGAGCAGCGGATGCTCTCGATTCCGGACGTGGTGAACCAGCTCGAGCTGAAGGTGGACAATATCTACCGCGCGCCGGAGATCGCCAAGGCGGTGGAGAAAGTGGCGGGAAAGACCTACACGACCACCACGTGGATGGAGCAGAACCACCAGCTTTTGAACGCGCTTTCGGGCGAGAAGGTGGTGACGGTGATCACCATCGGGCTGATCGAGCTGGTGGCGGCGCTGAACATCCTGATCGTGCTGGTGATGATGGTGATGGAGAAGTACCGGGACATCGCGGTGCTGATGTCGATGGGCGCGCGGAAGGAGCAGATCCGGAGAATCTTCATGCTACAGGGCGTGCTGATCGGGATCGTGGGCAGTGCGATCGGGCTGGCGGTGGGATACACGATCTGCTACCTGGCGGAGAAGTACCGGTGGATCAAGTTGCCGGAGGCGGTGTACTCGCTGAGCTACGTGCCGTTCGAAGCGCGGTGGGTGGATGGGGTTTGGATTGCCGCGGTGGCTATCCTGGTGAGCTTTCTGGCCACGTTGTATCCGGCCAGGAATGCCACCAGGATCGCGCCGGCGGAAGTGCTGCGGTACGAATAGCAAAATGGGGACTGGCTCGGAATTCCGCTTTTGAATTTCGTGCCTGTCCCCATTTTGCGAGGCCGCGCTACTTGCTCAACGTGAAGTTCACATCGATTTGGGTCATGACCTGGACGGGCTGGCCGTTGAGGAGCGTGGGCTGGTAGACCCATTGGCGGACGGCTTCCATGGCGGCCTGCACTAACAGCGGATGGCCCCGGACGACTTGCAGGTCGGCGATCTTGCCGTCTTTGTCGATGAGGGCCTTAAGCTCGACCTTGCCCTGGATGCCGGCCTGCTTGGCGAGCAGCGGATAGACGGGGTGGGGTTGCGAGATCAGCTTGGTCTGCTGGACATTGCCGCCGACGCGGATGGCGCCGGGAGGAAGGGGCACTTCGGCGGCCGCCGGCGCGGGGATGCCACCGGTGACAGTGGATTCGCGGATAGTCATGCCGCGGAAACCTTGCGCGAGCGGCACGGAGATGCTGATACTCACCTCGTTGGGGCCGGAGGTCATAAACCCTCTGACCAGGTGCTCATCGAAGCCGGTTACCGCCCGAACGAATTTGGCGCGGTTCTCCTCGGTTAGGGCGTCGCCCACATGGACCGGCAGCATGCCCATCAGCTCGTCCCGCTGCTGGTCCGCGAGGCCGGTGATGGTGATCTCTTTGATGGTGGGCGGCGCCGCCTGCCCGTGGGCCACCGGAGTCCGCGTGCGCGCGGCGGCGGTAGCGGCGGCTTCGGGCTTCGCCGGCAGCCTGAAGGCGATGGTGACTTGGCGCGTCATGCCGGCGGAATCCTTGGTGAAATGCCAGCTCAGGACGGATTGCAGGACGGCGCGGCGGAGCTGGTCGGGACCGCTGACGATGGTGGCGTCGACCACGTTGCCGGCATTGTCGAGGCGGACCTGCGCGGTGACGGTGCCTTCCACGCCTTTTTCGAGCGCTTCGCGCGGGTAGAAGACCGGCAGGCGGTGCATGAGCAGGGCGCCGTTCAGATCGACCGCGATGCCGGCGCCGTCGGCGACGACCTGGGGGGCGGCGGCCAGAGGCAGCACGCCGGTTACGAACCAGCACGCGCCGATCAGCAGGGCGATGCCGGCGGCGAGCGCGGAAACTAAGCGCGTCTTGGACATGGGGACCTCCTTAAAAATTGAAAGTACTCGTTGGCGCAAATGGCGTTTGCGAAGGAAACCGGAAGCGGGGGCGAGATCGGGTTCGGGGCCGGCGCCGGCCATGGCGAGCAGGGAATCGACGTATTCGTCGCGCGCGCGGGTGCGGCGGACGACTTCGCGGTCGACGACTTCTTCGCGGGCGAGCTGGATTTCGCCGAGGATCCACCAGATGGCGGGATGGAACCAGAAGACGGCGCGGACCAGCTCTTCGGCCACGGTGAAAAGCCAGTCGGAGCGCTCGACGTGGAGGAGCTCGTGGCAGAGGACGGCATCCTGCATGCGCGGATCGAGCGCGGCGAAGGCTTCGGGGAGCAGGATCACGGGGCGGCGGTGGCCGAAGGTGACCGGGCTGGAAACGTCGGGGGAGATGCGGATATCGACGCCGGGAGAAACGGGGATTGGGGGTTTCGTAGCCTGTCCCCGAAATAGGCGCAGGCGGCGGAAGCCGGCGGCGATCCAGGCGAGGCGCGCGAGGATGCCGGCGGCGAGCAGCAGCAGGGCGAGCTCGTCGGGGCGGAGATTGAGGCGATGGCTGCCGGCGACGGGCTGGACGGCGGTGACGACGGTCGAGACTGCGACGTTGGCCGTGACGGCTTCCTGCTTCCAGGGGCGGAGGAGAGGCATGGCGAGGCACACGGCGAGCAGGACTTGCAGGTACGCCAGGCGGGCACGCGCGATGCGCAGGCCGAGCAGCCACGGGACGAAGGCGGTGAGGCCGACGAGCAGCCCGATTTGCAGGCTGTAGACCAGCAGATTGCTCCAGACCAGCGAGGGGCTCATGACTTCCTCCGCACGCGGGCGATCTCCTCGAGGTCTTCGCGCGAAAGCTGATTGTCTTCGACCAAGTGAACAAGCAGCGGTTCGGCCGAGCCGTTGAAGACGCGGTTGACGAAATCGCGGACCATGTCGCGGATGACCTGGCGCTGCGGCTGCGCGGGGCGGTAGACGTAAGCGCGGTCGGCCTGCGATTTCTTGAGGTAATTCTTTTGCTCGAGGATTTTCATCATGGTCATGACGGTGGTGTAGGCCACCTTGCGGCGTTCGAGGAGGGCCTCATAGACGTCGCGGACGGTGACGCTTTCACGCTCCCAGACGATCTTCATGATTTCGAGCTCCTGGGCGGTGAGGGTAGGGGATCGGCGTCTCATACTAATTAATTAGTACTAAAAAATCGAAATGTCAAGAAAAAAATAGTTGCCCGGTGTGGGTTCCCGCGGTTGGCTGGTTTACAGCCGCGCCGCGCCCAAGGCGCCGGGCTGGCAGGCCTTGCAAATGCCGAATCCGCTGCCGTAGTTGATGATCATGGTGCAGCGCGCGGCATGCAGGGTGGTGGCCCAAGCCACCATGCCAGGGGCCACAGGGAAGTTGCTGCTGCCGGCGATCGCAAGCAGGGCACGTTTGTGCATGGGTGGGTGCGATGTGGCACACTACTAGTGTAGTGTCTCATAAATAGCTTTACAATACGCGCGGATTGCCGCATACTGGCCTTACGATGTGGAGTGTGCCGGACGCGCTGCCAATTTCCGCCGAACAGCGACGCACCCTGGAGACTTGGATAGCGGC